>JAFGKG010000106.1 GCA_016928715.1 Chloroflexia bacterium | reverse complement strand
GGGAAAGCCCATCTGCCCGGCCGGCCCCGGTCCGCTGCAGCGCGCCCCGCCAACGAGGCCGCCCCGGCGGCTCCCGCCAAAGAGAAACAGGCCCGCCGCCGCCGCGCCGGCCCCCTTGAGGAACCGGCGCCGGCCCAGGCGGGGCCAAAACTCGCGCTCTCGCATCTGTCTCACTCCTACGCACCGCGCATGGGGGGGAAGAGGATGACCTCGCGGATATTCGTCTGGTCCGTCAGCAGCATGACCAGGCGATCCACGCCCATCCCCAGCCCGCCGGCCGGCGGCATGCCGTACATCAGGGCATTGAGCCAGTCGGTGTCCATGGGATGCGCTTCCTCGTCCCCGGCCTCGTAATCGCGGCCCTGGGCCAGGAAACGCTCCTCCTGGTCGAGCGGATCGTTCAGCTCGCTAAATGCATTGCAGAGTTCAAAGCCGACCGCGAAACACTCGAAACGCTCCACCAGGTGGGGGCGGTCGGGCCGGCGCTTGGCCAGGGGGGACAGCTCGACCGGGTAATCGGTCAAAAAGGTCGGCTGGACCAGCTTGGGCTCGACGTATTCGGAGAGCAGCTTGTCCACCAGCTTGGCCCAGGTCTGCCCGGGCTCGAACTGCACGCCCCGCTCCCGCATCACCGCGCCGAGGCCGGCCGCGTCCGGGTGGGCCTCCACATCGATGCCGCTGGCCTCCTGGATGGCCTGCAGGAGCGGCACCCGCGGCCAGGGCGGCGCCAGGTCGATCTCCTGGCCCTGGTAGACGATCCGCAGGCCGCCCAAGACCTCCTGGGCCACCGCGCAGACCATCTGCTCGAACAGGCCCATCAGCTCGTTATAGTCGACGTAGGCCTGGTAGAGCTCGAGCTGGGTGAACTCGGGGTTGTGCACCCGGGAGATGCCCTCGTTGCGAAAGTCCCGGCCGATCTCGTAGACTTTGTCGTACATGCCCACCAGCAGCCGCTTCAGGTACAGCTCGAAGGAGATGCGCAGGTAGAGCTGCTGGTCCAGGTGGTGGTGCCGGGTGACAAAGGGCTGCGCCGCCGCGCCGCCATAGAGGGGCTGCAAGATGGGCGTCTCGACCTCCAAAAAGCCGCGCTCGTCCAAAAAGCGGCGCAGGGCGCGCACGATCAGCGCACGCCGGCGAAAGCGGTGCCGCACCGGCTCGTTGGCCAGCAGGTCGGCGTAGCGCTCGCGCAGGCGCTTTTCCACGTCGGTCAGGCCGTGGAACTTTTCCGGAGGCGGGTTCAGGGCCTTGGTCAGCGTGCGCAGCGAGCGTACGCGCAGGCTGATCTGGCCCAGGCGCGTAAAGAACACCTGTCCGCGCACCTCGACGAAATCGCCGCTGTCCACCTCCTGGGCAAAGGCCTGGTAGGCCTCGGGGCCCACCTCGGCCTGGCTGATAAAGAGCTGCAGGTGGGGGCAGGAAAAGGCGGTCCCCCGCTCGATGACGCTGCCGTCCTCCAGGTCGGCAAAGGTGACGCGGCCCATGCTGCGGATGCCGCCGACCAGCCGGCCGGCCAGGGCGACCTCGTCCAGGCCGGCCGTGACCGCGTCCCGGGCCCCGGACAGCGAGAGCGGGCGAAAGGCCGTCTCGTCCAGGGCGGGGCCCCAGGCCTCCACCCGCAGGGCCAGGCGGCCCTCCGCGGTGAGGGCCAGCCGGCCGCCCCAGGCGAGCTCGTCCGCCGGCAGCGCCGCCTCCGCGGGCAGGTCCAAGAGCTGCAGCCGCTCCCGCCCCGCCACCAGGTCGCAGGCGCCCTCGGCCTGCTGCGCCCGGCCCACGATCTGCAGCGCTGGTTGGGGCAGGTCCAGGCGCTGCCAGACCTGGGCCACCGAATGGGTCCGTTGGCAGCGGGCCGGATAGGGATCCCCCCCCCGGGCCCGCAGCGAGCGGAGCTTTTCCAGGCGTGCGCGCTGGTATTCGTTCAGTTCCAAGGCCTTCCTCCCCTCAAGAGATCTCGAGAATTGTGTACTGCACCGGGCCGGCGGGGGTCTTGACCTGCACGGTGTCGCGCACCCTGCCGCCCATCAGGGCCCGGCCCACGGGGGATTCGTCCGAGATGCGCCCGCCGCTCGGGTCCGCCTCGGCCGAGCCCACCACGAGCCAGGTCTCCTCGTAGCCCTCCTGGTCGCGAACGCACACCGTCGAGCCCAGGATCACCCGGTCGCTGTTCTCCGTTTCATCAATCAGCTCCACGTCGGCCAGCAGCAGCTCCAACTCCCGGATGCGGCCCTCGATAAAGGCCTGGTGCTCCTTGGCATCCTGGTATTCCCCGCTCTCGCGCAGGTCACCCAGCTCGATAGCGTGCTGCAGTCGCTTGGCGGCGTGGCGGCGGCCCTCCGTGCGCAGGTGGTCCAACTCCTTTTGCAGTTTCTTTTGGCCTTCCGGCGTCAAATAGGTCGGTTCCGTCACTACTTCCTCCTACGGCAATTTAGAGACAAAGGGCGGTCCTTCGCCTCGGCGATGCAACCGCCCAAAAATATACCGAGTTCTTATTTTACTATATCTGGGGCGAGCGCGCAAATGGGGGATACGGTTCAAGCCCACCGCGAGCCCAAAAGCGTGATCAGGATAAAGAGTCCGACATAGCTCACCACATTCGTGATCAGAGCAGCCTTCCAGGTCTTGAGCGCCGGTTGGCGCCTGATCAGGAGCAGCAGAACCCCCTCAATGCCCACAGACATCGCCCCCAAGAAAAGGAGGATCAACAGATCGCGCAGAAAAGATCCGGTAAAGCTAAGGATCAGCCCCCCCATCAGGCTCAACCCCGACGCCAGGAAAAAGCCCAGGATCGTCGTGGCCAGGTTGACCAAAAAAGAGTCGAGCAGAGAAATCCATACAGAGCCCCACTGGAGCAAGCGCAGGACAAGCGCTTCGAGCAGAACCAGGCCGGCAAAAACCACGACCCCGGCACCAAAAGCCAAAAAGATCATCAGGCCGGCCGGTATGTCAAAGAGTAGGAACGGAAAGAGATGGATCATCATTTTTCCTCTCTGCTCAAGCCCGCTGAAAGCCGGCGGGCAGTGGCTCGCGCCGCTCGACCCAGGCCCGCGGTACCGGCGCGGATAGGGCGACGATGCCCCCCACAATAGCGCAGGTCGTGTCGCAGTCGCCCAGGCCGCCGGCCGTCCACCACAGCGCCTCCGCCAAGTCGTCCAGGCGGTGCGCCGCGCACCACAGGCAAAAGGGGACCGTGTCCTGGGCGGATACCCGCCGGCCGGTCCCGAGCTGCCGCACGGCCGCGGCCAGGTCGTCGCCGGCGATCTCGAAGGAGCGTTCGACCTGCTCGCGAGTGATGCTGCTGGGGACAAAGCGGGCCGCCTCCCGCAGGAACTGGAGACCCGCCGGCGGTTCGGGGCGGGCGGCTATGGCGGCCGCCGCGGCCACCGCCATGGCGCCGGCCTGGCCCTCCGGGTGGGCGTGGGTGATCACGGCGGAGCGCTGCGCTTCTCGGGCCGCGCGCTCTGGGTCGCCGCCGAAAAAGCCGCCGATGGGCGCGGCGCGCATCGCGGCGCCGTTGCCATAGGAGCCCTCGCCGAACAGAGAGGGGGCGATCTGGCGCCAATCCGCGCCGCCGGAAACCCGCGTCAGCAGGCTGGCCGCCCCGCGGGCGTAGCCGCGAAAGGGCTCCTGGCTGAAACGCACGGCGAACGCCCGGGCCAGGGCATCCTGTTGAATCCGGCCGTGGTCCCGCAGCACCTCCACGATCGAGAGGGCCATGTGGGTGTCGTCCGTCCAGGGCCAGGGGGGCGGGGGCAGCTCCCGCCTGGCGATGAGGGAGAAGGACACGGAGAAGAAGCGCTGGCCAAAGGCATCGCCGACGGACAGCCCCTCCAGGCTCAGTAGGGCGCGGTCTAGGGCATTGGACATCTCTTTCCTCCTGTCGGGCAGGCAGCAGATCCACCTGCCAAAATACCACATCCGCGCCGTCCCGTCAAGGGCGAGTAGGGGCAGCCCCCCGTGGCTGCCCCTGTCGGACCGGGCGGGCACATCCCCAACTTGTTGGGGCGGCCCGCCCCTACCAGGGCATTTTCATCCTTTATGGCGCCCGCCTCGGCGGAGACGAGGGTGGGCATGGGGGCTGGCGCAACGAAAGCCATGGCCCTCTCGCAGGCACGCGGCTGCCGCACCCAGTCTGCCCACTTGCCAGCCCCCCTCTCCTGCGGTACAATATACACCAACGGAGGAATCTTGCATGAGCGACGATACAGCACAGCCGAGTTATCCCCACCCGCCCTACGCGGGAATACGCCGGCCGCTCTATGCCCGGGGCGGCGTGGTCGCCACCAGCCAGCCCCTGGCCGCGCAGGCCGGCCTGGCCGTCCTGCAGCAGGGCGGCAACGCCGTCGACGCGGCCATCGCGGCAGCCGTGACCCTGACGGTGGTCGAGCCGGCCTCCTGCGGCATCGGCGGCGACGCCTTTGCCCTGGTCTGGGACGGCCAGCGGCTGCACGGCCTGAACGGCTCGGGGCGCTCACCCCTGGCGCTGACGGCGGAACACCTGCGCCGCGCCGGACACGGCGAGGTGCCCGCCGCCGGCTGGCTGCCGGTCACCGTCCCGGGCGCGCCGGCGGCCTGGCGCGACCTGCACCGGCGCTTTGGCCGGCTGCCCTGGGCGCGGCTGTTCGAGCCGGCCATCCACTACGCCGAGCACGGCTATCCCGTCGCGCGCATCTGCCAGTACACCTGGCGCTGGGGCCAGCTCAAAAAGCGCCAAGGGCTGAGCCCGGACGCCTACCGGCACTGGGCCGAGACCTTTGCCCCCACCGGCCGCGTGCCGGGGGTCGGCGAGGTCTGGCGCAGCCCCGACATGGCCCGCAGCCTGGCCCGCATCGCCGAGGAGGGGGCCGACGCCTTTTACGAGGGATCGCTGGCCGCCGCCATCGTCGACTGGGCGCAAAAGACAGGGGGCTTTTTGCGAGCGGAGGACCTGGCCCGGCACCGGAGCACCTGGGTCGAGCCCATCCACACCGCCTACCGCGGCTATGAGGTCTGGGAGAACCCACCCAACGGGCAGGGCCTGACGGCGCTGATCGCCCTCAACATCCTGGAGGGCTGGGACCCGGATGACATGCCCCCCGACTCGCTGCCGCGGATCCACCGGCAGCTCGAGGCGGTCAAACTGGCCTTTGCCGACGCCCGCCGCTACGTCGCCGACCCCGAGCGGGAATCCGTCCCCACGAAGGCCCTGTTGAGCAAGGACTATGCCCGGGAGCGCCGCGCGCTGGTGGGCGAGAGCGCCGCCCTGCCCGAACCGGGCCGGCCGCCGGCCGGCGATACCGCCTACCTCTGCACGGCGGACGGCGAGGGCAACATGGTCAGCCTGATCGAATCCCTCTACTCCGGTTTCGGTTCGGGCATTGTCGTCCCCGGGACCGGCATCGTGCTGCAGAATCGCGGCAGCGGCTTTACACTCGAGGCCGGCCATCCCAACGTGCTGGCCCCGGGCAAGCGGCCCTTTCACACCATCATCCCCGGTTTTCTGACCCGGGACGGCGCCCCCATCGGCCCCTTTGGCGTGATGGGCGGCCACATGCAGCCGCAGGGGCACGTGCAGGTAGTAGTCCACCTGGTGGACGACGGGCTGGACCCCCAGGCGGCGCTGGACGCGCCGCGCTGGTACTGGCACCAAGGGCGCCAGGTCAAGGTGGAGCCGGGGCTGGAGGCCGTCGCGGCCGGCCTGCGGGCGCGCGGGCACCAGGTCGAGGTCGACAGCGATATCGACCTGTTCGGGCGCGGCCAGGTCATCTGGCGGCAGCCCTCCGGGGTGTACGCGGCCGGCAGCGAAGGGCGGGCCGACGGCTGTGCAATGGGATATTGATTTTTAGCAGGGGCGACACATACCTCGCCCTTGGAGATTGGAGGAAAGCGGATGAGCGTACACGAACTGGCGGGGAAAAGGGCGCCGGCCGAGCTGTTGGTCAACGTGCCGCGGCTCGTTTCGGCCTACTATACCCAACGGCCCGACCCGGAGGATCCGGCCCAGCGGGTCAAATTTGGCACATCGGGACACCGGGGCTCCTCGCTGGAGGGCAGTTTCAACGAGGACCACATCCTGGCCATCTGCCAGGCCCTGTGCGAATTCCGCCAAAAGCACGGCATCGACGGGCCGCTGTACGTCGGCATGGACACCCACGCCCTGTCCGAGCCGGCCCTGTACACAACCATCCAGGTCCTGGCCGCGCACGGGCTGGACCTCATGGTGCAGGCCGGCCTGGGTTACACACCCACACCGGTCATCTCGCACGCCATCCTGACCTACAACCGCGGCCGCCGCCGCGGGCTGGCCGACGGCGTGGTCATTACCCCCTCCCACAATCCGCCCCAGGACGGCGGGTTCAAGTACAATCCCCCCCAGGGCGGGCCGGCCAGCACCGAGGTGACCCAGGAAATCCAAGAACGGGCCAACCAGATCCTGCAGGCCGGCCTGGCGGACGTCCGGCGCATCCCACTGAAAAAGGCCTGGCGGGCCGACGGCACCCACGAGTACGACTATATCCGGCCCTACCTGGAGGACCTGCGCCGCATCCTGGACATGCCGGCCATCGCCGCCGCCGGGCTCAAGATCGGGGTCGACCCCATGGGCGGCTCCGGGGTGGCCTACTGGGAGCCCCTGGCCGAGATGTACGGCCTGGACATCGAGGTGGTCAACCCCCGGGTCGACCCCACCTTTTCCTTCATGACGGTGGACCACGACGGCCAGATCCGCATGGACTGCTCCTCGCCCTATGCCATGGCCGGCCTGATCCGGCTCCGAGAACAGTTCGACCTGGCCTTTGGCAACGACCCCGACTATGACCGGCACGGCATCGTCACCCGCGAGGCCGGCCTGCTGAACCCCAACCACTACCTGGCGGTGGCCGTGCACTATCTCTTCCAGAGCCGTCCCGGCTGGGGGGCGGACGTGGCCGTGGGCAAGACGGTCGTCTCCAGTTCCACCATCGACCGGGTGGCCGCCCACCTGGGACGCGAGTTGTACGAGGTGCCGGTGGGCTTTAAATGGTTTGTGCCCGGCCTGCTCAACGGCGCGCTGGGCTTTGGGGGGGAGGAGAGCGCGGGCGCTTCGTTCCTGCGCCAGGACGGCACGGTCTGGACCACGGACAAGGATGGGATACTCCTGGACCTGCTGGCCGCCGAGATCATGGCCACGACCGGCCGGGACCCCAGCGAGCACTACCGGGACCTGGAAGAGCGGTTCGGCCGGGCCGTCTATGAGCGCCTGGACGTGCCGGCCAGCCCGGAGCAAAAAGCGGCGCTGAAGCGGCTCTCGCCCGAACTGGTCGAGGCCGAGGAGTTGGCCGGGGAAGCCATCCTGGCCCGGCGGACCCGCGCCCCGGGCAACGACGCCCCCATCGGCGGGCTCAAGGTGGTCGCCGAGAATGGCTGGTTCGCCGCACGCCCCTCCGGCACGGAGGATATCTACAAGATCTATGCCGAGAGCTTTGTAGGGAAGGAGCACCTGCGCCAGATCCAGGAGGAGGCCCGGGCCATCGTGGCCAAGGCGTTCGAGCAGGGCGAATAAAAGTTGCATTGAACCCCCTTGACAAGCACAGCAACGTGTTGTATAATGGCGCAAAGTACTTTGAAAAACAAAGTACTTGGAGCTGCTAAGAACAAGGAGGTTCAGCGTGCCGGAGACCCTGGATCTACAAAAGGCGGAACGCCAAGCTTTTAACCTGAGCTTTCAGGACGGCCTGATCGACCTCGCCTTGGGTCTCGAACTCCTGGCCCTCGTCCTGGCCCCCCGGCTCGAACGAGCCATCCCGCTTGACGATTGGTGGATCGCCCTGCTCTCGCTGCCGATTCTCATCGCCCTGTTTGTCACCAATCGCCTGATCACCACCCCGCGACTGGGCCGAGTTCGTTTTCTGGCCGCTCACAAGGCCCGTATGCGAGTCGTGATGAACATTTTGGGCGGCCTCCTACTCGGCGTCCTACTGGTCGGCATGGCCTGGTTTTGGCTTGGACAAGGGCCCTTTCCGGAAAGGGTTCGGCAGACCTGGTCCTCCGCAGTCCTCTGGACCGCTCTCTCCCTGTCCATTTTTGGCCTCTCCGCCTACGTACTCGGCCTGCCTCGTCTCTATCTCTATGGAGTGCTGTACGCGGGCGTTTACCCGGCGCGGGTGCTCTCGAGGGTCCGGCCCGAATGGGGCACGCCAGCTCTCGTCGCCAACCTGGTCTCGGCGGCGGTGTTGCTTGCCACAGGCAGCTTTCTGTTGATCCGCTTTTTACGCTCCGATCCCGCGCACGCGGGGGAGGAATTCTATGGGGAAAAATAAGCGTCTGGAAGACTATGTGCAGGCCGAGATCGACCAGATGATCCATTCTCCGGCCCGGCTCAAGGTCATGACCTACCTGTACGTGGTAGAAAACGCCGATTTTGTCTACCTGGCCCGCCTGGCCGGGCTGACCGCCGGCAATCTCTCCTCTCACTTGAGCAAATTGGAGGAGGCGGGTTACGTAATCATTGAAAAGGATTTTAAAGAGAAAAAGCCGCTCACAATCATCTCCCTCAGCGACGAGGGCCGGGAAGCTTTCCTGGCCTACAAGAGACACATGGAACAAATGCTGGGAAAACTGCCTGCGTGACGCAGTTTATAGCCCTTGCCCAAGGAGGAGACCCGAATGACGACCAGCACCGCGATCCGCACCGAAAATCTGACCCGCGACTTTGGCCCAGTTCGCGCCATCGACAATCTCAGCCTAAGAGTCGCACCCGGGACGATTTTTGGATTCCTGGGGCCCAATGGCGCCGGCAAGACCACGACCATCCGCCTGCTATTGGGATTGATCGAACCGACTGGCGGCCGGGCCGAGGTCCTTGGCCGCGATACGCGCACCCAGGCCGACGCCGTACGCGCGCAGACCGGCGCACTGCTCGAGCACACCGGCATCTACGAGCAATTGAGCGCCGAGGACAATCTCGAATTCTATGGCCGGGCCTGGCAAATGCCCCCGGCCCTGCGGCGGGCACGCATCCGCGAGCTTTTGACCGCGATGGGCCTGTGGGAACGGCGCCGAGATCGAGCCGGGACTTGGAGCCGGGGGATGCAGCAAAAGCTAGCCCTGGCCCGGACGCTCCTGCACCGGCCGGCCCTGGTCCTGTTAGATGAACCGACGTCTGGCCTCGATATCCAGGCCGCCGCGGCAGTGCGCGCGACCCTCTCTTCCCTGGCCGCGAGAGAGGGCGTAACGATCTTTTTGACGTCCCACAACATGACCGAGGTTGAAACCCTCTGCCAACAGGTCGCGGTGGTACGCCAGGGCCGGCTGGTGGCCATGGGCCACCCACACGACCTGCGCGCCCGGGCCGGCCGGCCGCAGCTCAAAGTGGCCGGCCGTGGCTTTGACGAAAAGTCGCTGCGCCTCCTGCGTGAGCGCCCCGAGGTTGCCGCAGTACAGCACGACGACGGACAATTGCTGATCGATCTGCAGGAGGAAACAGATACAGCCGCCCTGGTAACGCTGCTCGTCACCGCGGGGGCGCAGGTGCGGGAAGTACAGCACAGCCACGCCACTTTGGAACAAGCACTGATCCAGATTATGGAGGAGGAAAAACCGTGACCGACATACTAACCGTCATGTGGAAAGAGGCCAAATGTCTGTTCCGCCATCAGGGCAGCCGGCTCCGCTACCTGTTGACGTGGCTGAGCCCCCTGGCGCTGGCCGTTTATTCTCCGCTCGACACCGGCCTGCGCTGGATCGAGGCCTATACCTCTTTATTCGTTGCGTTCCTCATTCCGCTGATTTTGGTGAGTGTGACTGTCCCCGATTCATTTGCCGGTGAGCGAGAACGGCATACCCTGGAAACGCTGTTGGCCAGTCGACTGGATGATCAGGCCATCCTGTTTGGCAAGCTCGGACTGGCGGTCGCCGTGAGCTGGGGAACGACGCTGCTGGTTCTCCTTCTGAGCCTGGTCACCGTCAATGTTACCCACTGGCAAGGCCACATCCTATTCTACCGACCGGCCGTCGCCCTGGCCGACCTGGTGTTTAGCCTGCTGGTCACCGTGTTGATTGCCAGCACGGGAGTCCTGATTTCCCTCCACACCGCCACCGCCCAAGAAGCCGCCCAAATGCTGATGGCCGCCTTCATGCTGCCGCCAATGGTCTTGGCAGTGGTGGCGTTCCTCTTTTCCAACGAGATCCACGCCTTTATGGCCACACAGTCCCCTGGACAGATCCTGCTGGCGGCCGGGATACTGCTGGCGCTGTTGGACCTGGCGGTGGTAGCCCTGGTCCGGGCGCGCTTTCGCCGGGCCCGGCTGGTGACGGTATAATAAGCACCCGCAGAACGGCAGCCCCACTTGCAGGAAACCCAGCTCTATATTAAAATAGGGCTGGGACAGTCATCAATAAGCCGAGAGATCGCCATGCCGACGAACCTGCCGCCAGACTATTTCGACGCCGAAAAACGGTACCGCCGCGCCGAGACGGTCGCCGAGAAAATCGAGTGCCTGGAAGAAATGCTCTCCATCATGCCCAAGCACAAGGGCACGGACAAGCTGCGGGCCGGCCTGCGCAAGCGCCTGTCCAAGCTGCGCAGTTCGCCCCAGGCCAAGAGCACGGGCAAGCGGGAGTCGGCCTATTACATCGACCGCGAGGGGGCCGGCCAGGTGGTCGTGGTCGGGCCGGCCAACGTGGGCAAATCGGCCCTGGTGGCCGCGCTGACCAACGCCACGCCCGAGGTGGCCGATTTCCCCTTTACGACCTGGCAGCCGACCCCCGGCATGCTCGAGATCGAGGACATCCAGGTGCAGTTGATCGACACCCCGCCGCTGAACCCGGACTATGTCGAGCCCGAACTGATCCAGCTAATCCGCCGGGCCGACCTGATCCTGCTTATGCTCAACCTGCAGACGGACCCCCTGCAGCAACTGGAGGAGACGGCGGCCCTGCTGGAGGAGGGCAAAATCCTGCCCCGGCACCGGCAGGCGGACTATGCCGAACAACGCGGCCTGAGCTTTAAACGATTCCTGGTCGTGGTCAACAAGTACGACGACGAGGAGGCCGAGGAGTATTTCGAGATATTCCGTGAACTCTTGGAGGGGGACTGGCTGGTCCTGCCCATCTCGGTGACCGGGGAGCGCAACCTGGACCAACTCAAACAGGTCATCTTTGAGCAATTGGGCATCATCCGCGTCTATTCCAAGGCCCCCGGACGGGACCCCGATTACGGCACGCCCTTTGTGTTGAAAAAGGGCTGCACGGTCCACGAGTTCGCCGGCAAGGTGCACAAGGACTTTTTGGAGAAACTCAGCGCCGCCCGCATCTGGGGCACCGGCGTGTACGAGGGGCAGCTGGTAGGGCGGGATCACTGCCTGCACGATGGGGACGTGGTGGAACTGCACGATTAGGGCCCCACGGTGATCAGGGACTGAATGCGGGCAAACGTGCTCGGCCCGATGCCGGGCACGTTTTGTATTTCCTCGATCGTTTGAAAGGGGCCGTGGCTGCTGCGGTAGTCGATGATGCGCTGGGCATAGCTCGGCCCGATGCCGGGCAGGCCGTCCAGCTCGGCGAGGCCGGCGGTGTTGATGTTGACCTTGGCCGGCTGCTCCGGGGGGACGGAGGCCCCGGCCGCCGGCGGCGGGGGGGGCAGGTTGGGCGTGGGCTCGCCCCGGCGGGGCACGTGGATCTGCTCCTCGTCCCGCACCCGGCGGGCCAGGTTGAGGTAGACCAGGTCGGCCTCCGTCGTCGGGCCGCCGGCGGCCTCCAGCGCATCGACCACGCGGGCGCCGGCCGGCAGGGCATAGACCCCCGGCCGCAGCACGGCCCCGCTGACATAGACGAACAGGGGGGCCGGCGTGGCCGACGGGGCGGGCGTGGGGCTGGGCGGTGCGGTGGGGGTATAGACCAGGATCGCGGCCAGGGGCGTAGGGTAGACGGGCGCCGCCGGCCAGCAGAGCCAATAGCCGCCCAGGGCGGCCAAGAGGATCAGGCCGATCGTAATCGGCCAGCGGTAACGCAAAAGCTGGGCCATATCCCCCTCCCGGATTGTACGAGCTGCTTCCCACCTATAGCAATAGTATAGTAAAAAATGCGGCAAAAGTCAAGGGCCGGGCTCGACCAGGCTTTGGTACAAGGCCTCCACCCGGGCCGCCACCACCGGGGCGGCGTAGCGTTCCTCGGCCGTGCGGCGGGCGCCCCGGCCCAGCCGGCGCCGCTGTTCGGGATCCTGCAGCAGCTCGCCCAGGCGCCGGGCAAAGGCCGCCTCCTGGGGTGGAACCAGGGCGCCGTTGAGGCCATCCTGGACGATCTCGGGGGTGCCACCGGTGGCCATGGCCAGGATCGGGGCACCGCAGGCGCAGGCCTCCAGCAGGACGCGACTGAGCGGTTCCTGCCAACGGGAGGGAAAGAGCAGCAGTTCGGCGCGGGCCAGCAGGCGCAGCACCTCGTCGTGGCCGGCCCAGCGCAAAAAGCGGGCCGGCCAGCCCAGGGCAGCGAGTTCCGCCTCGATCCAGGGCTGCAGGCGGCCCGAACCGGCCAGCAGCAGCGGGATGCGCCGTTCCGGGGGCAATTGGGCGGCCAGTTGCCCCAGGGCCGCGACCAATTCGCGGGGACCCTTGTTGGACTCGAGCTTGCCCACGAACAGCATAAAGGGGCCGTCCAGCGGGGTCTCGGGTTCGGCAGCGACGATACGATCTATTTCCTCCAGGTCGACCAGGTTGGGCAGCGCGTGCAGGCGCGGCGGGGGGACGACATCGGCCAGCCGGCCGGCCAGGTACTGGCTGACGGCGACCACGGCGTCGGCGCGGGCCAGGGAGCGGGCCTTGCGGCGCAGGTTGGCGCGGACATAGGGGTAGAGGGGGAGCAGCAGGGCCGACAGCGGGCCCCGGCCCAGGCAGCGCAGGGCCGCGGCCAGGTCGCAGCGCTGGCAGGGCCGGCCGTCGTCGGACAGCAGGGTGGCGCGGTAGCAGAGCGGCCAATAGTCCCGCACCGTGGCCACCACCGGGATAGACAGGCGCCGGCCGGCGAGGACCGCCGCCGGGATGGTCAGGCTGTGTTGGGCGTGGAGGATCTCGTAATGCTCGGAGCGGGCCAGTTCGAGCAGGGAGCGGGCCAAGCGCGGCCAGAGCAGCTCGTTGCGAAACAGGTTGCGCACAAAGGGCAGAGCGGGGGCGCGGTAGCCCCATTCCAGTACGGGCAGCCCGTCCAAGCTGCGCCGCGAGCGACCGCGCTGCCCCTCCACCGGGACCACCACCAGCACCTGGTGGCCCCGCCCGCGCAGGGCCCGCGCCAGGTGGTAGGAACTCCAGCCGGCCCCGCCGCAGCGGGGCGGAAAGACGTCGCTGGGCAGTAGGATGCGCATGCAGACCGCCCCTAGAATTCGACGTATTCGCCCTTGACCAGGTCGTCGGGGGCAATATTGAACAGCGCGAGCAATTCGCCGATCAGGCGCACCTTGTTCTCGGCATCGGAACGGGACCAGGTGCGGCTCTTGATCTCTAAAAAGTGTCCCGGCTGCGGCACTTTGAGCGTGTCCATATTGAGGGCAAAATGCTGGCCTTCGTAGCTGATGTGCACCCGTTCGCGGTGTTTTTCCACCTCCTGCACCTGGTCGGGCTGAAAGTATTCGCGGTAGAAACGCAGGGAGCGGTCGGCGGTGGCCGTGAAACGGGATCGCGAGAGGATGGCCGCGTTGGGATACTCCTCGCGGTAGGCCGGCAGGATCAGGGTGAGGTTGTAGGAAGGATGGGTGTGCCCCCTTTCGTCGAGCACATTGTCCTCGCGATAGCGTATGCGGCCCTGGCGCTCGTCCTGGAAAAAGAAATAGGTATCGTACTGGATGCGCTCGCTGCGGCGGCGGTGGCTGATCTGGGGCAAGACCAGCAGTTGCTCCAGGGTGACAAAATCGGGTACGCGGGCCTTGACCTGGACCTCAAAGGTCTCTTGTTGTTCGATGCCGCCGATAGCCAGGATCTTGTCCAGCAGGTTGACCTCGCGCTCCATCACAAAGCTGCCGATCCGATCGGCCATGCGCTGGGCCTCGGCGCTGATCTGGGCGACGTCCAGGCTGGTAAAGTTTTGTTCCCGCAGGAGCAGGCGCCCCTCCACCATGACGTGATAGACGTCCGCCGCCCCGCAGGTATAGACCAACTGGGAGTAGACATTGTCCTCGGCGATGCGGTAGCGGGGCACGTGATGGGGCTGGCGCAGGTCGACCACGACCACGTCGGCGCGCTTGCCCGCCTCCAGCGAGCCGATGCGGGCCTCCAGGTGCAGGGCCTGGGCGCCCTCGATGGTGGCCATAGCCAGGGCCTTTTGGGCCGGCAGGCAGGTGGGGTCGCCGCTTTCGGCCTTGGCCAGGAAAGCGGCCAGGCGCATCTCTTCGAACATGTTGAGGTCGTTGTTGCTGGCGCAGCCGTCCGTGCCCAGGCCCACCCGCAGGCCGGCCTCGATCAGGGCTGGGTAGGGGGGGATGCCGCTGGCCAGTTTGAGATTGCTGGTAGGGTTCGAGACGATACCGACGCCCTTGCGCTGCAGGATGGCAATGTCCCCCTCGTCCACGTGGACGCAGTGCGCCGCGGTGACGGCGGCGCCCTCAAAGAATTCCTGCGCGTGCAGCCAGCTCGTGGGGGACAGGCCCAGTCCCTCCAGGCTTTCCTCCACCTCGTGCGCTGTTTCGGCCAGGTGGATCAGGATGGGCACCTGGTATTGTTGGGCGATCTGCTGCACCTCGGACAGGATCTCGGTCGTTACGGTATAGGGGGCGTGGGGGCCCAGGGCGGGGATGACGCGGGGATGATCGCGCCAGCGTTCGATAAAGCTGCGCGTATAGGCCAGGCTTTCGTCGCAGTTCTGGGCATCCGGCGTGGGCAGCCGCATGATCGTCTCGGCGCAGACGGCGCGCAGGCCCACCTGGTCCACCACGGAGGCGATGGCGTCCTCATAGTAGTACATATCGGCAAAGGTGGTCGTGCCGCCGCGGATCATCTCGGCGCAGGACAGCAGGGTGCCCAGGCGGCAAAAGTCCTCGTCGACAAAGCGCGTCTCCACAGGCAGGATATAACCAAAGAGCCAGACATCCAACTGCAGGTCATCGCGCAGGCCGCGCAGCAGGCTCATCGGAGCGTGGGTATGGCCGTTGATCAGGCCGGGGATGACCGCCATACCGCTGCAGTCCAGCGTCTCCAGGGCCTGGAAGCGCTGCCCCAGATCCTTGGCCGGCCCCACCGCCACAATGCGGCCCTGGTCAATGGCCAGCGCGCCCGGTTCAAAGGTACGCCGCTGGGCGTCCATCGTCACCACGATACCACCACTGAGCAAAAGCTCGATCGACTCGCTCTTTTGGGCCATACCAACACCTCCTCAGTAGTCGTTCCTAAATAACTTGCCCCCCTCAGTTTCGGCGTTAGTTCTACTCACCGCAAAGACTCAAGATCGCAAGGAAATGCAAGTTTAAGAACAGCGGCGATTCCCTGGCAAAAGTTGACCCTAAAACTGCTGTTTGGCGCAAGGGCTGAGTAGCCAGGTTTTGGCTGTTATTGCATTATAGCCTGGGCGGGCGCAAAAGGCAAATGCCGCTAAATGTCGCATTGACAAGCGTTATCTTGTGTATTATAATAGAAAGCAACAAACTTGGGAGAAATGTTAATGGACAGCCACGAATTACGGCGGGCTTTTCTCGATTTCTTTGCCCAATACGGGCATACCATTGTGCCCAGTTCCTCCCTGGTCCCGGGGCAGGATCCCTCCCTGCTGTTCACCAATGCCGGCATGAACCAGTTCAAGGACGCCTTTTTGGGCCTGGAGCAGCGGCCCTACTCCCGGGCCACCTCGATGCAGCGCTGCCTGCGGGTTTCCGGCAAGCACAACGACCTGGAGGAGGTGGGGCCTTCCCCACGCCATCACACCTTTTTCGAAATGATGGGCAACTTTTCCTTTGGCGACTACTTTAAGGAAAAAGCCATCGCCTACGCCTGGGAATTCTTTGAGGGCGTACTCGGGCTGCCCCGAGAGCGCCTGCGGCCCACCGTCTTTGCCGGCGACGACGAGTTCGCCCCCGACGACGAGGCCGCCCGCCTCTGGAGCGAGATCACCGGATTTCCTCCGGAACGGGTCGCCCGGCTGGGCCGCAAGGACAACTTTTGGCAGATGGCCGAGGTGGGGCCGGCCGGCCCCTGCTCCGAGATCCATTACGACCAGAGCGGGCACTGCCTGCGGCATGCGGATGCGGACTGCGATCCCAGTTGCGAGTGCGGGCGCTGGATCGAGCTGTGGAACCTGGTCTTTATGCAGTTCGAGCTGCGCCCGGACGGCAGCGTCGTGCCGCTGCCCAAGCCCAGCGTGGATACCGGGGCCGGCTTTGAACGCATCCTGTCCATCATGCAGGGCGTGGCCACCAATTACGAGACCGACCTCTTTATGCCCATTATGCAGCGCCTGCAGCACATGCTGGGCCACAGTGACGAGGATCGGGCCCGCCTGATCGCGCCCTACCGGGCGGTGGCCGACCACAGCCGGGCGGCGGTCAATGTGATCGCCGACGGGGTGCTGCCGGGCAATGTCGGGCGCAACTCGATTCTGCGCCGCATCCTGCGCCGGGCCATCTACCAGGGGCGCCTGTTGGGCTTTGCAGGGCCCTTCCTGGTCGAGCCGGCCCGCCAGGCGATCGCCATCCTGGGCCCGGCCTATCCCCACCTGCTGGAAAAGCAGGACTTTGTGCTGGAGGTCATTGCCGACGAGGCAGAGCGCTTTAGCCATACCCTCGAGGCCGGCCTCGTCCGCCTGGAGACGCTGCTGCAGGACCTGCCCGATCAGACCCTCCCGGGGGAAGAGGCCTTTGACCTCTACGCCACCTATGGCTACCCGGTGGATCTGACCCGCCTGATCGCCCAGCAGCGCGGCTTTGAGGTAGACGAGCCAGGATTCCTGGCCGCCCAGGCCCGCCACCAGGCGACCAGCCGGGGGGAGGATCTGGGCAGCGAGGCGCTGGCGGCCGCCGAGTACTATCGCGATCTGCAGCTCCCGCCCACGACCTTTAGCGGCTACGAGACCTCACGGGACACCAGCCCCCTGCGGCTGCTGCTCTGCGAGGGGGAAGCGGTCCGGCGGGCCTCGGCCGGCGAGCAGATCGAGGTCGTCCTGGAGCGCACGCCCTTTTACGCCGAGTCCGGCGGCCAGGTGGCCGACACCGGCTTTCTGGTCGGCGAGCACGGCCGCTTTGCCGTAGAGCAGGTCTTTCAGCCCATCCCCGGCCTGACGGTGCACGCAGGCCGCGTGGAGGAGGGCTACCTGGAACAGGGCGAGACCGTGCGGGCCGAGGTAGACGAGGAACGCCGGGCCGACATCGCCCGCAACCACACGGCAACGCACCTGCTGCACCGGGCCCTGCGCCGGGTGTTGGGCGAGCACGTCGTCCAATCCGGCTCCCTGGTCGCCCCGGACTATTTGCGCTTTGACTTTTCCCACCTGCGGGCGACAAAAGCGGACGAGCTGGCCGAGATCGAGCGATTGGTCAACGCGTCCATTCGCCAAAACTTGCCGGTCGTTTCGCGAGTGCTGGCCAAGGAACAGGCCCTACAGCGTGGAGCCATCGCCCTATTTGGAGAAAAATACAGCGAGACCGTCCGCATGATCAGCGTGGAGCAAGATGCGGAGGATTATTATACGCGCGAGCTGTGTGGGGGCACCCACGTGAGCCGGACCGGCGACATCGGCGCCTTTTTCATCCGCAGTGAGAGCAGCATTGGGGCCGGCCTGCGCCGCATAGAGGCCGTCACCGGCCGGCCGGCCGTCCGCTGGGCCCGCCAGCAGCGGCAGCAAGTGGAGGGGCTGGCCGAATTGCTCGGCGTCGCCCCCAAACTCCTGCCGGAGCGCCTGCAGAGCCTGCAGGAAGAATTGAAGGAGCGAGAGCGTCACATCGTGGACCTGGAGCGGAAATTAGGTCAGACCCAGTTGTCCGCACTGTTGACGCAGGTCCAAAAGATCGACGGGGTCCCTGTCCTGGGCGCCCGGCTGGATCTCCCCGACGTGGCCCGCCTGCGCGAGGTTGGGGACACCCTACAGAACAAATTAGGCCAGGCCATCCTGGTCCTGGCCAGCGTCATCGACGGTCAACCAAGGCTGGTGGTCATGGTGGGTCACGAGTTAGTCTCCCGGGGCTACCACGCCGGACGCATCCTGCAGCAGCTCTCTGCCATCCTAGGTGGAGGGGGCGGGGGCCGGCCGGCCATGGCCCAGGGGGGCGGAGGCTCCCCGGAGCGCCTCGAATCGGCTTTGGCAAAACTTGCCGACATTGTGCGGGAACAACAGGCCGCTCTATCTTAGAACCGGCCTCGCAGCCGACGCGGCTTTGGAAAAGATGCCAGCGGTCAGAACAAGGAGGTTTTCCATGTCCGAAGATTCCGTAACCGTAATGCTCTCGCCGGGAGACGATACCGAAACCATCCTGGAAAAAGTCCGCACCACCGGGGCGCAGAAAATCAGCCTGATTGTGCCCCCAGGGAACAAGGCCCTGCAGACCCTCGGTGGGTTTACCATGCTGCGCAAGGCCTGCGACATTACCGGAATTGATCTGACCGTCTACTCGGACGACGAAAAGACCTGTGACATGGCCAAGGTATGTCGTTTCGAGGTCGTCCATCTCGATTCGGAGGCCGCTCCTCGGGCCGCCCCGCCCGAGGAGCAAGTCCCGCGCATTGTCGTTTCGACCCGCCCGCCAGAACCAGAAGTCGGCCCAGTGGCCCCGGCAGCCGAGGAACCGGCCCGCTCTGCCGAAGTCGAGGCGCGCCTGGAAGGTCTCTCCGAGGAGGATCTGGCCCTCTTTGACGCCCTGGAGAGCATGTCCCTGGACGAGGACGTAGAGCTAGGGCCCGCCATGGGGCGATCCGCCGAAATCCCCACTTTTGAGCTGCCGGAGGAAGAGGAGGAGGAGTTCGTGGGTGCTCCCCTACGAGAAGTGCGGCCGGCCCGCGAACCGCGGGCCGAGCGGGAACCGCGCGCGCGTAAAAAGTCGCCGTTGAGCTCGGTCTTGGATCCGCTGGTCAGCGCCCTGGGCAATATCTATATCGCGGTGCTGAACGTCGTCATCAGCATCGCTTCGCGCTTCCAGGGCCGGCAGGCCGCCGAGCCCGCCGCGGCAGCGGTGGGCTCCCGGGAGCGAACCGAGGAGGATGTCCGCTCGCTGCAGTCCCAGAAGCGTCGTTATTACGGTTGGTCGCTGTTGGCCGTGATCGCCTTTACCCTGATCCTGCTGGGGCTGTACTTTTTCTCCCTGCCCAAGGCCGTGGTAACCCTGCTGCCCAAGGAGCAAGAGGCCCGCGAGATCGATGTCACACTCCAGGTGCTGATGACCGATGAGCCCAGCAAGGAGGGGACGTCTACCGAGGGCACAGGGGTGACTATCGAGGCCAAGACTGTACAGGTCGAATTGCAGGGTCAGTCCACCATTCCCACCAGCGGGGAAAGCTGGATCCCGGAGGGATCCGCCGCCGGGGCGGTCATTTTGACCAACCTCACCGAATACGATATCTATGTACCCGCCGGAACCCGCCTCACGGGCGGTGGGGCCAGCTTTCACACCATCGAGGATATTTCGGTGCCGGCATCCTACTTTTGGGGCAGCGGCTCTTACGTCGGCAAGGCCCAGGTGGGCATTATCTGCGACACGCCCGGCAGCGCCGGCAACGTGGACGTTTGGGCCATCACCACCATCGAGGGGGATCTGGCCGGCCTGCTGCGGGTGGTCAACGAGGAGCCGACCAGCGGTGGAGCCGAGCGCCAGGGCCACATTGTCACGGCCGAGGATCAGGAACAACTGCGCCAACAGTTGGTGGTCGACCTGCAGCAGCAATCCTACCAACAACTGCAGGCCGAGGTGGGCGGACTGGAGGTACTCTCGGGGACCCTCAAGATCGAGACCGTCGAGGAGACATTTAGTCAAGAGATCGGGAAAGAAGCCGACAGCCTGACCCTGCAGGCCAAAGTACGGGCCTCCGCCCTGGCCAGCCCTCCCGGCGCCCTGGATCAGGCGATTGAAGCCGCCGTCCAACAAAAACTGGGCCAAATGAAGGCCGGTCAGGAGGTCAGCGGCTTTACGCACGGCGCGATCCAGGCCATTTCGGCGCCGAGTGGCGGCGTCGGTACCTGGGCCTATCAGACCAAGGCCCGGGTTTCGATCGCCAACCGCATCGACAAGGCCCTCCAGGACGAAATTCGCCAGGCCCTCCAGGGCAAGACGATGGCCGAGGTTAAGCAGATCATGCAGAGCTATCAAGACCGGCTGTCCGACTTTTTCATCAGCCCGGTGATGGACCGCTTGCCCTCTTGGGGGCTGCGCATTCGGGTGGTTGACATCAGCCAGGTGCGCCCATAGGGGCAAACGGGCTGCGAAAGCCCAATTGAACCAGCAACAGTTCTCCCGCCGCTGAGACCGCCGGCGGGAGACTGCTTATCAGGAGACTGGAACAGTGAAAACGAGCGGACGTCTGTTAGGGCTAGACCTAGGGCAACGGCGTATCGGCGTCGCCCTGAGCGACCCCGGGGCAATGCTGGCCACCCCGCTGACGACGATCCACCTGCCAGAAGCGTATGCTGGGCAGCAAGAGGTTCGGGCGCTGGTGGAACAACACGAGGTGGTGCGGGTTGTGGTCGGTTTACCCCTGTTACTGGACGGTGGGGAGGGAGAGGAGGCCGCCCACGTGCGGGCCTGGGTGGAACGACTGTGCCAGCAGCTCAGCGTGCCCCTGGAACTGTGGGACGAACGCCTGAGCACGGCCGGGGCGGAGCGGGCCCTCTTGGAGGGCGGCCTATCCCGCCGTCGCCGCCGTCAACATCGGGACGCCGTGGCCGCCGCCCTGATCCTGCAGAGCTACCTGGACGCCCACATGGGCTCGTGCTTTTAATTCGAGCCCTGCCAATAAAAGCGAACCTGCGCAGGGCCCCCATTTTCGTAATATTCCACCGTCAACTGGTGCTTGCCCCGCAGCACTCGATCGGCCGCTAGAACCTCCTGCCCGTTGCTGTACCAACCGTCGATCAGCAGGGCGCCGTCCAGATAGACCCGGAGGCCATTGTCACCCTGGGCGTAAAAGACGTAGAGCCCGGATTCGAAATCCAGTTCGCGATCCCAGCGCACGGAGAACTGGTCGGCCGGCAGGCCAGGGGCCGGAGCGCCCGTGCCCCAGTTGAAATCGATCGATCCGTCATTGCGCACCAGGGTCGGGCTGCCCCGCATCTCCATATTGGACCAATAGCTGCCCTTCCAGTCCGCAAAGGAGGGGTCCGGATAGTACTGCGTCTGCACCTTTTCCCACCAGATCTGGGCCTGGGCGGTACCGCCCCCCTCAAAATATTCCACCTTGAGCGGGTACTCCCCCCGGGCCAGGCTGATCTCGCCGATGACATGGCGGCTGCTGCCGTTGCCCCAGTGGTCCAGCACCTGCTGCTCGCCGACCCAGAGAAAGAGCCCCCCGTCGACGACAGCGTGAAAGCGGTAGGCAGCGGCGTCGAAATGGGCCTGGCGGGTCCAGCGCACCGAAAAATCGTCCGCCGGCAGCAGTGCCGCATCCGGGGAACTGCCGCCCCAGTTAAAGTCCAGGACCTTGTCATTGCGCAGCAGCACCGGGCCGCCCTCCAGCATGGCGTTGGCATAGTAGGCGCCCTGCCAATCGGGAAATTCCTGGCCCGAGAGGGGCTCCCAGCGGAACTGCAGGCGCGCCCAGCCCCCTTGCTCGTAATACTCGACCCGGAGTTGGTGCGAACCGCCCGCCAGGTCGGCGTCGGCCATGTAAACCACCCCGGGGGAGGCGTGCCATTGGTCGATGAGCAGGCTGTCGTCCAACCAAACGCGCACACCGTCGTCGCTCTGGGCGTAAAAACGATAGCGGCCCTCCTGGAAGGAGAGCGAGCGGGTCCAGCGAGCGGAAAAGTTATCGGCCGGCAGGCCCTCGGCGGGCGCACCGGTGCCCCAGCTAAAGTCAATGTCGCTGTCCGGCCGCTGCAATTGGGGGCTGCCGCTGAGATCGAGGTTGTCCCAGTACTCGCCCTGCCAGCCGCCCCCAAAGGCGCTGCCGAAAAGGGATAGGCCCAGGCGGTCCCACAGCCCCAGCACCTGGCCGCCGGCGAGCAGCAAAACGAGCAGCCCCAAAATAACAAGCCCCACCCGCCAATTGAACAAGCGGCGCAGCCGCCGCAGCGCTTTCTGGCTCATGCGACACCTCCTATCCTATTTTACAATGAAAGCGCCAAATAGTTCCGCCAGGCCGGCCCCACGGGCCACCGACAACTGCCTGGGGCGGTGTTCCCCCGCTATCGCCGCATCAGCCTACGCATGATGCCCAGCACAAAGTTCAGCCGGGGCACGGCCTGGCTGTACCGTTCGTAGGCCGGCCCGAATTTCTCCCGCAGGGAGCGGTCCTCCTCCAGCGTGAGCAGGTAGCTCAGGACGATCACGATGGCCCCCAGCAGCGCCGGCAGCCAGTGTTGGGCGATCATGGCCAGGCCCAACGCGATCAGGATGAAGGACAGATACTGGGGATGGCGCACGACAGCGTAGAGGCCCCGGTCGACCAGGCGGGTCGTATGGATGTAGCCCTGGCCCGGGGACACCCCACCCCACCGTTTCAGCATCAGGATGGGCAGGCTGCCAAAGATGGCGGCCGTCCACAGCACCACCCAACCCAGATTTCGGAGCAGCGTGTGCCCGGGATCCCGATAGAGCACAAAGGCCAGCACGACCTCGCCGATCGCGGCGAGCGTCAGAATGATGGCGAACACAATGGTCCTCTTGGCCGGCATGGGTGCCTCCTTTCGCAATGAGAAAACCTCTGGCCGCAAAACCGCAGCCCGTTTCAGAAAAGCGAACAAGGGTCGGCCGGCAAGATCGTTGCCGGTCGACCCTTGTTAGACGAACGGATTGCTTATTCGCGCCCGTAAAGCCACCAGTAGATGGCTCCGACAAAGCCGGCGCCGCCGACAATATTGCCCAATGTCACCGGAAGCAGGTTGTTGATGAGGAACTCGCCGACACTGACATTGGCCCCATTGAACATCCCCAGGGGGATAAAGAACATGTTGGCCACGCTGTGCTCAAAGCCCAACGCGACAAAGGCCATGATGGGCCACCAGATGGCCAAAATCTTGCCCGCGATATCCTCGGCGGAAACGGCCATCCAGACAGCCAGGCAGACCAACCAGTTGCAGCCAACGCCACGGAAAAAGGCCTCTCCAAAGGAGAGGGCGATCTTGCCCTCAGCGATGCCCTTGGTCGCGCTCAGGTAGGGTTCCGCCTCTGTTAGGCCGGTCAGATAGGCCAGAAAGTAGGCCACGACGAGGGAGCCGATAAAGTTGCCGATGTAGACAAAGATCCAGTTTTTCAGTAGTCCCATCCAGCGGGCACTACCCCGCAAGCAGCTGGGCGTAATGACGCCGCAGTTCCCGGTGAAAAGCTCCGACCCGGCAATGACGACGAGCATCAGGCCAACGGGAAAGACGCCACCAAACAAGAGCTTGCCAATGCCCGGTCCCAAATCGGCGGACACACCTTTGCCTACCATGATAGCCAGAAAGCCGCCGAAAGCAATATAGGCTCCGGCGAGAAAGCCCAACACCAACAGTTTGGCGATGCCCGTTTCGGATTTAGTCTTGCCGATGCTACAGGCAGAGAGCGCGATTTCTTTGGGTGATTTGAAGGCCATAATTCATTTTCCTCCTTGGGATTTACAGAATAACGTTTAGACGGACTGCCATAATCAACAACGGGTTAGAGTGCACCTCCTCTCCTACAGCTGCTAAGACCAAGACGCCAGGTCGCCAAGAAAAGCAAGGGTTAGAGACCCGCGACAATGTCCTGGCAAAAATCAGGCCGAAGCCGTCCTTCTGGGCTAGGTTGAGTGGCAACCACCTCCTTTCGGCAAATTCCGGTCGGGATTAACCGCCCCAGGGCATCTGGGCATACTCCTCAAAGGCCCTATCGTGGAGGCTCTTGAAAAGCTCCGCATGGGTCTCTTCCCATTGGGCCAGCATCCCCAGTACCTGGCGTGCGGGCCCTTCGGCCTTGCGGGCGGCCATGGCGTAGAAATCGGCAAAGTCACGCTCGATCAGGTAGGCGGTGCGCAGAACCGCCAGATCCGGCACCATCGCCTCGATCACCGACTGGTCGAGCAGTTCGGAGCTGGCGCGCTGCGAGAAAAAGCCCTCACGTTCCAGGGCCAGACCCGGAGCCACGTCGCCGGCCTCCTGACGATCCAGAGCGTCGAGCTGGCTCTGGATGAACTCGATGTGGTTTTGTTCCTCGGCCGCCAGCATTTTAAAAGCTCCTACTGCGGCGGCGTGGCCCAAGCGGGCCGCGTTCTCCTCGAAAAAGCGCTTGCCCTCGTGTTCGCGCTGCAGCGCGTACTCGTATATCTTGCGCAGATCCATCGTTTCGCCTCCTGTCTTAGCTGATGGCCTCCATCTTGACCGCGCAGACCTTGTACTCTGGTATCTTGGCCGTAGGATCAAGTGCGGCGTGGGTCAGGGCATTGGCCGCGGCCTCGGCGAAATGGAAAGGAATAAAGACGATGCCCGGCTTGATGCGATCGGTAACCCGCGCGTCCAGCTCGATCTCGCCGCGTCGGCTGGTGACCCGCACCCGCTTATGGCCGTTGAGTCCGATGTCAGCCGCATCTTGCGGGTGTATCTCCACATAGGCCGCCGGCACCTCCTGGTCCAGTTTCTCCGAGCGGCGCGTCATCGTACCCGTGTGCCAATGGAACATCAGCCGGCCGGTTGTCAGGAGCAAGGGATATTCGTCGTCGGGCAGCTCGGCCGCCTCCTTGAACTCGATCGCGTGAAAGTGGCCCAATCCGCGGCTGAACTTGCCCTTGTGCAGATAGGGCGTGCCAGGGTGGTCAAAGGCCGGCACGGGCCACTGGAGAAAGCCCTCTTGCTCCAGTCGCTCGTAACTCACCCCGCCATAGATCGGTGTCAACTGGGCGATCTCGTCCATGACCTCCTCGGGCGAGGAAAAGTCAAAGCCGGTCGCCCCCATGCGTTGGGCCAACAGGCAGATGACCTCCCAGTCCGCCTTGGCGTCACCGATGGGCTCGATCGCCTTGCGCACGCGCTGGATGCGGCGGTCGGTGGCGGTAAAGGTGCCGTCCTTCTCTACAAAGGAGGCACAGGGGAACACCACGTGCGCCAGCTCGGCCGTTTCGGAGAGAAAGATGTCCTGCACCACCAGGAACTCGACCTGTTCCAGGCAGTGGCGGGCGTGGTTGATGTCAGGATCGGCCACCATGGGATTCTCTCCCATGACGTACAGGGCGCGCACGCGGCCATCGCCGGCTGCCTCGATCATCTCGGTCACCGTCAGCCCAATGTTCAGATCCGACGTGCAGCCCCAGGCATTTTGAAACTTTTCCTGAACCTGTTCCGAGACCACGGCCTGGTAGCCCGGATAGACGTTGGCCAGCGCACCCAGGTCACAGGCCCCCTGGACGTTATTCTGACCACGCAGTGGATTGACGCCACCGCCGGCCACGCCCACGTTACCACAGAGCATGGCCAGGTTGGCGCAGCTTTTGACATTGTCGGTACCGGTGGTATGTTGGGTGATGCCCATAGCGTAAATGATGGCGGAGGGCCTGTTGGTCGCGTACAGGCGGGCTGCCTCGCGCAGGCCATCGGCGGGGATAGCACTGATCTCCTCGACCCGCTCCGGCGTATAGCCCTCCACCAGGGCCTTCATCTCCTCGAACCCCTCGGTACGTTCGGCGATGTAGGCCTCATCCGCCAACCCCTCGCTGATGATGACGTGCATCAAGCCATTCAGCACGGCCACGTCGGTGCCTGGTCGGAAGGGAAGGTAAAGGTCGGCCAGGCGCGCCATCTGCGTTTTGCGTGGATCGATTACGACCAGTTTGGCCCCACGTTCCTCCCGGGCCTTCATGATGCGACTAGCGATGAGGGGGTGTCCCTCGGACGTGTTGGAGCCGATGATGAGGAAACAGTTCGTATCTCGCGTGAACTCGGGCTGCGAGTTCGTCATTGCACCGCTCCCAAAAGAGGCGACCAGACCGGCCACCGTGGGAGCGTGTCAAAGACGGGCGCAGTGATCGACGTTGTTCGTGCCGATCACCGCGCGGGCGAACTTTTGGAGCAAATAGTTCTCCTCATTCGTGCACTTGGCCGACGACAGAAAAGCCAGGCTGTCGGGACCTGACTCGCGCTGGATCGTACTCAAGCGATCGGCAACGAGATCGAGGGCCTCGTCCCAGGTCGATTCGACCAACTCGCCATTCTTGCGGATCAAGGGGGTCTTGAGCCGACCGGGGTGATAGACGAAACCGTGGGCGTTCCACCCCTTGATGCACAGTTGGCCGTCGTTGACGGCATGGCCCTTGGCCGGCCAGATCTTGGTCAGACGGCCGTCGAGCACCTCTAGATAGAGCCCACACCCACAGCCACAGTAGATGCAGGTGGTCAACACATTCTGATAGTCCATTGTTGCCCTCCTTTACTCCAACATAGGCGCGTCGGCAAGCGACAGCGACAGCGGCTGCCCGGCCTCCAGGTCCATCCCTGGCACATAGCCGAGCATTTCTCCGACGTCGCGCCGCAGCAGCTCGTACAGTACGGTCAGCGGAATGTGGGCCGGACAGGTCAACTCGCACTGGCGGCAGCTAACGCAGCGGCTGGCCATGTGCATGGCCCGGACCAGGTGATACATGGGAAAGGGTGGGGCCAGCACCCCCGGTTCGACCCACAGGGCGTCCTCCAGAGCGCAGGCCTCACAAAAGCACTCGGGGCAGATGTTGCGGCAGCCATAGCACTTGACGCACTTGATGAACTGCTGCTGCCAAAAGTCCCGCCGCTCCTCCAGGGACAGGCCCTCGTATTGGGCGATCAGCGGCGACGGCGAGCCGGGCGGCGAGGGTTCGCCGATCATCTCGGCCTGCGGCCACTGCTCCAGCGGCGGAACCGGATCGGCGCAGTGGCACTCCTCGGCCTCCTCGGCTGTACAGGAAACTCCTAGCAGGTAGACCCGTTCCGGATCCAACTGGTTGCGCTTGGCCATCTCGACCATCGCCCGGATGTCGCAGGCCCGGGCGACGATGCCCAGTTGGGCCTGGGGGTCATGTTTATACAAAAGGGAAAGCACCGTAGACAGCGGGTAGCGCGGGCCGAGCACAAGCTGCGAGAGATCGTCCCCTGAGTGAAAGAGATGCGGGGCCGTACCCTCGGCCGTCTGCCGTAGGGCCACAAAGCCATCCAGTGTTTTCAGTTTCTCCGCCACGCGGGCGCGGACTTGATCGATTGTCATCTTGACCTCCACATGGTTGTCACGGCAGTGTTTCCCAGGCCAGCGGCCCCAGGGCGCGCACCGTCTCCACGAAATCTTTGGTCACCTGGGCGAAACGCGGGGCTTCGGCGGAGGAGACCCAGTCCAGACGCAGCCGATCCGGGTGAATACCGACATAGCTCAACAGGTTGCGCACCAACGGCATGCGCTTGGCCGTACGATGATTGCCACTAACATAGTGGCACTCACCGACGTGTCAGCCAAGCACCAGCACTCCGTCGGCGCCAGAACGAAAGGCTCGCAGGACGGCCTCGGGTGAGACGCGCCCAGAGCACATCACGCGGATGGGCAGGACGTTGGCCGGCGACTTGATACGGGCCACGCCGGCGCTGTCCGCCGCCGCATAGGCACACCAATTGCACAGAAAAGCGACAATCCGGGGCTCAAAGGGCTCACTTCTGGTTTCGGTCATGGTTACTCTCCTCTCATACTAGCGCCAGCAAGGCGTCGATCTGGGCGACCAATTCCTGGCTGGTAAAGTGGAGGGCCGTAATCGCTCCGGAAGGACAGGTGGCGGCACAGGTACCGCAACCCTTGCACAACGCCGGGTTGATCGAAGCTTTTTCGTCGACACGGGTGATAGCCGTATAGGGGCAAACCAGGATGCAGTCACCGCAGCCCACACACTTGTCGGGGTCCACTTGGGCCACGATAGGCGAAATGGTCACCTCGCCCCGGCTCAACAGGCCCAGGGCCATTACGGCGGCGGCATTGGCGTGAGCCACAGTATCCGGCACGTCCCGCGGTCCCTGGCAGTTCCCGGCCAAAAAGATGCCGTCCGTGTTGGTCTCGACCGGGCGCAGCTTGGGGTGGGCCTCGGCGAAAAAGCCATCCGAGGTGCGGCCCAGGCCCAAGAGGCCCGCGATGCGATCGGCATCATAGTCGGCCTCGACCGCCGAGCAGAGCACCACCATGTCGACGTCCACCGAGACCACCTTGGCCAGGTTGGCGTCCTCGCCCTTGACCTGGAGCTTGCCGTTCGGCAGCACCTCGACCTCGGCCCCCCGACCGCGGATCATGACAATGCCCTCTTCCTGGACGCGCTCATAGAACTCTTCGTAGCCCTTGCCAAAGGCGCGCATATCCATATAGAATTCATAGACCTCGGCGCCGGTCTTGTCCCGGATCAGGTGGGCCTGCTTGAGCGCGTACATGCAGCAAAAGCGGGAGCAGTATTCGTGGGCGTTGTGGTCGCGGCTGCCCACACAGTGAATGATGGCCACCCGTTCCGGCTTGCGTCCATCGGCCAGCAGGATCTCGCCCTCGGTGACGCCACCGGCGTTGGAGAGCCGCTCGAACTCGATGCCCGTGATAATGTTGGGCGACTGGCCGTAGGAGTACTGGGGCAGTTTGTGGGGGTCCCACAATTGAAAGCCGGTGGCGACGATGATTGAGCCCACCTGCAGGTCGAGGATCTCGTCCTCCTGCGTAAAGTCGACCGCTCCGGCCTCGCAGAGGGTCTGGCAGACCTGACAGGCGTCGGCGATCTCGCCCTCGCTGCGATCGAGCTGGCGGAAGTGGATGCAGGAATCGGCGTCGATCACGGGCACGCGGGGCACGGCCTGCAGGGAGGGGATATAGATGGCCGAGGTCGGTCCCAGCGGCTTTTCCTCATAGACCGCATAGTCCGGGCTCAGGGTAACGCCCTCGCGGTTGAGCAGCATTTCGATGGCCCCGGTGGGGCAGACGATGGTGCAGGCCCCGCAGCCGATGCAGGCGCGGGTTTTCTCCATAAAGGCCGGCCCTACCTTGCGATCTGGACCGGCATCGACAAAATTGAGGACTTTGGCCTGGACCAGTTCGTTGCAGGTGCGCACGCACAGGCCGCAGAGGATGCACTTTTCATCGGGATCCTCCACCGGGAAGGGCGGCTCGGTAATGCCGTACTCCCGGGCCAAGTCCTGGATCACGGGTACGTTGGGACAACGAGAAAGAAAGAACCCCAAGATCGTCTTGCGCGCCTCAATGACCTCCGGCGAGCGGGTCTGGACCTCGAGGCCATCCCAGGCCGGGTGGGTACAGGCGGTCTGCAGGCTGGTCCAGCCACGACGTTTAATCGCCACCGTGCAGAGGCGGCAGGCGCCAAAGGGCTCCAGCGCCGGGTGGTGGCAAAGGGTGGGGATATCGATACCGTTAGCCTGGGCCACCTCCAGGACGGTCTGCCCTTCCTCGGCGTGCAGCTCTTGTCCATCAATGATCAGTGTAGCCATATCTATTCCTCCGTTATGCCACGCCCAGGCGTCACTCGGCGACGACAGCGTCGAACTTGCAGACGTCGCGGCAAACACCGCACTTGATACACAATGATTGGTCGATGACGTGGACCTGCTTCTTTTCCCCGCTAATCGCGTTCTGTGGGCACTTGCGCAGGCAAGCCATACAGCCGGTACAGGCATCGGCCAGGATGCGGAAGGTAATCAACTCCTTGCAGACGCCGGCCGGACAGCGGCCCTCGATGTGGGCCACATACTCGTCGCGGAAGTAGCGCAGTCCGCTGAGCACGGGGTTAGGGGCCGACTTGCCCAGGCCGCACAGGGAGGTTTCCTTGATGATCTTGGCCATCCCCTCCAGGGTTTCGAGGTGTTCCATCTTGCCCTGCCCGGTGGTGATGAGGGTCAGGATCTCGTGCATGCGCCGCAGGCCCTCGCGGCAGGGCGCACACTTGCCGCAGGACTCGGCCTGGAGAAAGCCCAGGAAATAGCGGGTGGTGTCCACGACGCAGGTGCGGTCATCGATTACGATCACCCCGCCGGTGCCCATCATCGAGCCGGCCTCGGACAGAGACTCATAGTCCATGGGCATATCGTGCAAGCTGGCCGGGACAAAGCCGCCGGAGGGGCCCCCGATTTGGATAGCTTTGAACTCGCGGTCCTTGGGCACACCGCCGCCGACGTCAAAGACCAGCTCTTGCACCGTGATGCCCATCGGCACTTCAGCCAGGCCGACGTTGTTGACCTTGCCGGCCAGGGAAAAGACCTGGGTGCCCTTGCTGCGCTCTGTACCGATGGCCGCGTACCACTCGGCACCGCGGAGGATGATCTCGGGGATGGTATTCAAGGTTTTGACGTTGTTCAGGCAACTGGGTTTGTCCCAGAGGCCCACATCGGTGGTATGGATGTGCTTGGGCCGCGGCTCGCTGGCGCGGCCCTCCACCGCTTTGAGAATGGCCGTGGACTCGCCCCCGACAAAGCAGTGGGCGCCCTGACGCAGGGTTGCGTCAAAGGAAAAGCCAGAGCCAAGAATATCATCACCCAGCAGGCCGTACTCACGGGCCTGCTCGATGGCCATTCCCACGGACTGGACCGAGCCACGGTGTTCATAGGGGATGTAAAAGTAACCTTCGTGGGAGCCAATGGCATAAGCGCCAATGATCATGCCCTCCAGAATGCTGTGGGGATCCCCCTCCATCAGGGCCCGGTCCATAAAGCAGTTGGGGTCACCCTCGTCGCCGTTGACCAAAAAGTATTTGGGTTCGCCTTTGGCCTGGCGGGCCGAAGCCCACTTGCGGCCAGTAGAAAAGCCGGCCCCACCGCGACCGCGCAGGCCAGAGGCCTTGACAACATCGATGATCTGTTCAGGCGTCATTTGCAGGGCCTGGGCCAAACCCTGGTAGCCGCCAACGGCGATGTACTCGTCGATGGACAGCGGATTGATCAAGCCGCAGTTACGCAGTACAACCCGCTGCTGCTTGCTGTGGAAGGGCAGATCCTCGTAATAGGGGATACGCTGGCGCGTTTCCGGTTCCCGATAGGTCAACCGATTGACCACGCGGCCCTTGACCAGGGTCTCTTCGACCATCTCGGGCACGTCGGCCGCTTTGACTCCAACGTAAAAAATACCCTCCGGTTCGATCAAAATGACCGGGCCCACGGAGCAAAAGCCCCGGCATCCGGCCTCGACCACCCGGATCTCTCCTTGTAGACCACGCTGCTGGATCTCTTGCTGCAGAGCCGGGATCAGTTCTGGCTCGCGTTCGTGCAGGCAACTGACCAGTACGTCGGCACGATATTGTTCAGCCATCGTCACCCTCCTACCCGTCCGACGACCCACTCCTCGACCACCTCACCCTTGACCAGATGTTCCTCGATCAAGCGCGGCACCATATCCGGATGGATACTGCCATAAGTGATGCGGGGTTCGTCGCCCTGCTGGATATCGACCAGTGGTTCCTTGGAGCACATACCAATACAGCCCACGGTGGTTACATGCGCATCGATGTTTCGGTTCTCCAGCTCGGCCATGATGGCGTGCATCACCTCGCGAGCCCCGGCGGCAATGCCGCAGGTACCCATTCCCACCGTGATGGTGGTGGCCTTGTCCGTACGTGCCTTGATATCATGTTGCAACTGCTGGCGCAGTTGCTGCAGCTCTTCTAAACTCTTGATCTTGGGCATTGTGCTACCTCCCTACTGTTCCGGAAGCGCGCACTGGCATTGCTCCAGCACGTCGGGCACATCCGCAGCCGTAATCTGGGGATGGGCTTCTTCATTGACCATCATGATGGGGGCCTGAGCACAAGCGCCCAGGCAGCCGGTCGCTTCCAGCGAATAGGTGCCGTCGGCGGTGCTCTCGCCAGCTTTGATCCCCAATTCCCGCTCAAATGCCTCCAGGATACGCGGGGCACCATGGACGTGGCAGGCGGTCCCCATACAGACGCGCAGGCAAAAGTCCCCCTTGGGGCTGAGGCTGAAATGTCGATAGAAGGTGGCCAGGTGATAGACCTCGCTGAGCGGGATTTCCATGCGATCCGCTACTTGCTCCAGCGCTGTGCGCGGCAAATAGTTGTATTCGTGTTGAATTTCCTGCAGCACGAGCAGACTGTTCGCCCTGTTCTCGCCGCAGGTATCAATGATCTCGTTTACCCGTGTGTGCATCGTATCTACAGCCGTCATCGCTCTCCTGGCCTCCTTTCACCAATGCTCATCTCGCCCATCTTGATCAACTTTAACTGGGGGATGCGCCGGGTGAGACACTCGGTCCAGCAGGTTCCACAGCCGGTGCACTTGGCTTCGTCCACATAGCGGGCCTTTTTGCGCACCTTGACCTGAAAGTTGCCCACGTATCCGGCAACGTCCTCGAGCTCGCTCCAGCTCAACAGCGTTATGTTGGGATGTCGACCGACATCCATCATCTTGGGGCCGAGGATTCAGGTACTGCAGTCGAGAGTGGGGAAGGTCTTGTCCAGCTCGGCCATATGCCCACCGACGGACGGCTCCCGCTCGACCAGGTATACCGGATAGCCGGCGTCGGCTATCGAGAGGGCCGCCTGGATGCCGGCAATCCCGGCGCCAATCACCAACGCGGCCCGGGTCACCGGTTCGCGGCGTGGTTCCAGCGGGGCCTGGTGGGTCACGCGGGCCACGGCCGCGCCGACCAGGCGCTTGGCCTTGGTGGTAGCTTTTTCTATGTCGTCGACCACCCACGAGACGTGTTCCCGGATGTTGGCCATGGCAAAGTAGTAGGGATTGAGGCCAGACTCTCTGAGGGCCGCCTGAAAAGTCACCTCGTGCATCCGCGGGCTGCAGGAGGCCACCACCACCCGGTTGAGGCCCTCCTTTTGAATGTCCTCCTTGATCATGTCCTGACCTGGCTCGGAGCACATGTACTTGTACTTGCGAGCGACCGCCACCCCCGGGAGACCCTGGGCAAAGGCGACGACCCGCTCGGTGTGCACCGTGGCCCCAATGTTCACACCACAGTCACAGATATAGACACCGATTCTCAATGGTTCCATAGCCCTGTACCTCCTCTCTGTTTGAACGCCCGATCAAAACTATCCGATATATTCCACCGATACAATTTTCCCTCCTGTTCTCAGCTCTGTCACCAATCCTTCCAGGACCTGTTGGCGCCAGGAAACTTGACCGTCCATCTGGGCTGGGTTCACGGCCAAACCGATGACAAAACGAACGACGTCCGCCGCCAGCAGCAGCCGGGCCAAGCGGGTGGCCCCGTCATTGGAACGGGGCAGGTCCCTTGCTCGTCGGGCCCCGGCCAAAAGCCGGCGAGTCCTGCGCAGGGTCACCACGCCTTCGGTGACCAGATCTACCCCCTCCAAGCGCGAGGTGGGGGGGACATCGTCCCAACCACCCGCCGGGCGGGCTTCTATCTCGAGCGGCCGGCCCAGCAGCCGGGCGGCGATCTCGGCGGTCGTACCCCCGCAGATGACGCGGGTCCCCGTCTCGGCCAGCAGACTGTCCACAGCCTCCTGGTCACGGGCCAGGTCGGCCGGGGGACCGCTCCACAAGGTCAGCGTACGGAGGGGCCGCACGTGCATGGCAACGACCGTAATGTGCGCTTGGCCCTCGTCCTGGGACAAGCGCTCGTACATACGGAGGAGCGCCCCCAGCAACTGCCAGGCGTCACAGCCAGTGTCGGTCAGTCGCTTGATGGAGAGGGCAATGTCCCGCCAGCCCCAACGGCGGTCCCAACCTTTGGCCCGGATGTACTCGGTGTTGACCATGGCCAGGTGATCGCCTTGCTGCAGAGCAAAGTCACAGCGGCGGACCAGGCGCCCCTGCACTTCCTCCTCGATCACGGGCAAGAGGATCAACCGACCGCGGCGGACCATAAAGAGCGGCGGGGCGTCCACCTCCACCAGTTGTACCTGCCGGCCGCCGACGACCTGGAGCATTGCCAGCGGGACATACTCGCCCGGCCGCAGCGAGCCCAGCACGGCCGGCAGCACCGCGTCCAGGGATTGCCCCTGGGTCAGCCTCTGCTCCACCTGCGCGGCAACCCGGCCCGCCGCGTCGCCCGAGGAAAGCGCGCTCACCAGGAAGGCCCAAAACAGCGTTTCAGTTTGAAAGGTGCGAACAATATTATGAACGGCTACTTTCTCGATAGGAAGCAGCTCTTGCCAGGCCGTTTCGATCCACAGGTTCACGTGGTAACCCCAGACGAAGCCGTTACGCGGCCCGAGTTTTTGCCGTCCACCCAGACGCCCCGTCCGCCCTCCCCGGCCAGCGCCAGGGCAATTTCGGCCACCGTCGGCGCCTGCATCTTGAAGGTAGTGCGCCGGACTAATTCGTTCAGCCGATGGGCATCGCCGTTGGCGATCAGGCTGTACTGCTCCAGTTGGGGAAAGCGCTGCCGTGCTTGTTCCAACTTGACCAACTGCGATATCTCGACCCCTGGAAAATCTAACTCCGGGGGGATAAAACCCAGGTTGGCCATGATGCTGTAGGCCGGCCGGTCCACGTGGGCCGGGATGCACAATCCCCCTATCTGACCTACCCGTCCCAACACTTGCTCCAAAGAAAACGAGGTTGAGGTCAAGAGCAGGCGCTCGTTGTATCCCTGGGCCTGGCCCTCTGCATCGAGCACGATCTGCGTCCCAAACACCTCCTCCTTGTTCTTTAGCCGGGGCAGATGGGCATAGACCTCCTCCTGCCACTGCCAGGCCTGTTCCAGCGTGTCGAACAGGCAGACGAGGTGGACCTCCTCGCGCGTCTGGACCTCCATACCGGGCAGCACCGTGAGCCCGGTGTCAGTGGCGGCCGTCACCATGGCCGCCGCATTCTCGGCCGAGTTGTGATCGGTGACGGCAATGATGTCCAGGTCCAACTCGAGGGCCCGTTCCACAATAAACTCGGGCAGCATCTCCAACTCGGCACAGGGCGATAGGACCGTATGGATGTGCAGATCCGCACCAAAAAAACGCAACGTCTCGGCCCCAGCTAAACTACGGCTATCCCGCCATCAAGCCAGATGAACAGGCGATTCGGGATGCCGCACGCTCTGCTCCCCCTCGACGATAAAGGTCCTTAGCCACTTGCGGACATCGGGGTGGGAGAGAGGGATATCGCCCAATTCGGACCGTATCTCGGCGGTGCTGAACTCAAAGACATGCCCGTTCACCCGGTGCACGTAGTGCAGGTCGCTCCGCTCAAAGAGAATGATCGTCAGCAGCGTCCCCGACATGTCGCCCAGGGGCGCCCGGTCGATGTGGCTGTACTGGAACGTGGCCCGCACCGTGGTGCCCAGGCCTGGCTGCGAGGTGATGATCAACTCCCCGTTGCAGCGCTCGGCCGCGGCCTTGAAGAGCGGGATCCCCAGGCCCACGTGGCGTGTCTTGCGCGTGGTGAAAAAGGGATCGCTGATGCGGGCCAGTTGGGCCTCGTCCATACCGTAGCCGTTATCTCGGATGGTAATGTGCAAGCGATCGGCGGCCAGATCCTCCTCAATGGTCAGTTCCACGAGGGAAGCCCCCGCCTGAATCGAATTTTCAACCGCGTCCAAAATGTGCAGACTCAATTCGCGCATACAAGCAGACCAATGGATCAACTCTGGTGCTTCAATGCTGCGGGCCTCGCAGACACCCTCGGACCCCTCCTCGACGAGTTCGTCGGTCGATCCCGCAAAGGGCTGCCTGGCATCCGCAAAAGCGCTCATCCTAAGCCATTCTACTCTACGCCCGATATGCCCAGGGCAAAAAGCCTGCCGGCCAGCGTATACATGGTCAGGGGAGAGGTCAACAGCGGGACGCCCTCTTCCTCGGCCTTGGCCACCGTGGCCTCGTCGGGCATGACTCCTTCGGCGACAATGATACCGGCCAGGTTGAGCAGGCTGGCTACCGCCACAATGTTCGGGTGTCCCTGAATGGTAATCCAGACACTGCCGGACTGGGCCCTGGCCATCACGCAGCTCAACAGATCGGAAGCATAGCCGGCCCGGACCTGCCGGTCCAGCTTGTCGGCCGCCGTCCGTACCTCTAGCTCTAATTCAGTGCAGATCTCGTTTAACTTCATGGACGCTCCTCCACAGTTGTCCGGCGGCCCTGGCCAGGACCTAGTTGTCCCTGGACTTTTCATTTAAATAGATCTCGATCTTGACCGAGGTCCACTGACCGTGGGGGGACTCGATCAACATCTCGTCCGCGCAGCGCTGCACATTCAGCAGGCCCATCCCGGCGCCAAAGCCCATCTCGCGAATCCAGGCCGGGGCGGTCGACCAGCCCGGCTGCATGGCTTTTTCAATATCGGGAATGCCCGGCCCCGAATCTACCGCCCGAATGATAATTTTCTCGGACTGGATCTCGGCAATGACCTCCCCGCGTTCCTGGGCGTGAATGACGATATTGATCTCCAGTTCGTAGGTGGCGATGGCCACCCGCCGCACAATCTGTGGCGACACACCCAGCCGGGTCAGCGCCCGCTTGATACGGCTGGAGGCCTCGCCGGCGCGCTCAAAATCTCGCGCCACCACGTTGCAGTGCAGCTTGATACAGGTTAGGTCCGAGATGAGATCCTCGAACACGTGGCTGACCCGGTGACGGAGCATCTCCTCGTGGTGATATTCGTGCTCCAACTGCTTGAGCAGCCCCGAGATGATATCGCCCCGGGTGAGAATGCCGACCAGGTTGTCATCCCTGTCCACGACCGGGAAACGGCCAAACTTGTAGCGGTTAAAGTAATTGACCGCCAGGACGACCGTCTCGTCCGAACGAATGGTCAGTGGTTTGGAGGTCATCTTGTCCCCCACCCGGATGGAGAGGCCATTCATCCCCCCTTCGACCAGGGCCTTGATCAGATCCTCGATGCTGATAATGCCCACCATACGCCCCTGGTCCATCACCGGTGTGCCCGAAATATTGCTATCCCGCAGGATCTCGCGCAACTCGCCCATGGTGATATCGGGTCCAACCGTGATGACATCCTTGGTCATCACGTCGGCAATCTTGACCTCATAGACCAGCTCTTGTAACCTGGTAAAATTGGGCATGCTTGCTCCGGCAGCACCTGATGGATCGGCCTAACCAAACGCTGTGGCTAAACCCAGATCATCGAGATAAAAGTCGAAGGAACGACATGCTTCAAAATCACTTTAGAACCTAGCCGCCCTCCCAGGAAATTCGACAAGAGATGTCGCAACTCTTGAGACCGGCCTGGTAGAGCCGACCGCTGGCCTCGTACATGCTGTGCGGTGTCGTCCCCAGGGGGATACCCATCTGTTGGGCCAGCCCGATGGTCTCCTTGGGCGGGTATTTGCCCCGCACAAAGATAATGGCGGCAATGTCCGACATCTCGGCCGTGCGCACGACCTGGGGATTGCACAGGCCCGTCAGCAGCACCGCCCCAGGCTCCACCAGGGCCAGGACGTCGCTCATCAGGTCCGAGGCGCCGGCAACCTGGATCTCTGGGTCTTGCTTGATCTTGAAGAGCAGTTTACCGTCTATGGCGTCAATAATTTCGCTCAGTTTCACATCTTTCCTACCTATCAGCTATTCCCGATCGTTGTTTACAGGCCCAGTTTATCCAGCACCGGCTGGGTCGAGGCAATGTTCTTGTTCAAGAGAAGTTCCTCAGCGGGCAGGTCAAAGGCCAGGCCCATCAGCTGGGGCAAAAAGAGCACCGGCATGTGGATGGGGCGGCCCAGCACCCGGGAAACGTCGGCCTGATAGGCGTCCAGGTTCATCTGGCAGAGCGGGCAGACCGTGGCCACGCAGTCGGCGCCCTCGGCCGCGGCCAGCAGGTCGCTGACCAACTTGACGCCCACGTCCTTGGCCGAGGTGATGGTGATGCCACCACAGCAGCGGGTCTTGTGGTGATAGGGCATAACCTCGGCCCCCAGGGCCTCCAAAACGCGGTCCATGGTCATGGGCAGGTCGGGCGCGTCGTAGGTCATGTAGGGGCGCACGGTCTGGCAGCCGTAGTAGGGGATCACCTTGAGCCCGCTGAGTTCGCGCTTGAGGTGCTTCTGGATCGCCTCCGGCCCAAAGTCGTTGGCCACGACATCCAGCATGTGCCGCACCTTGACGGTGCCATGGTATTCCAGGCCGGCCGCCTCCAGTATCTCGTCCACCTCGGCCCGTACCTGGGGGTCACGCTCGAGATGCGGCCCTACCTGGTACAGGCTCAGGTAACAGGCGCTGCAGGTGGCCACGACCGTGTCATAGCCCATCCTCTCGGCGGTGGCCAAGCTGCGCGCCGGCAGAGCCAGTGACATCAAATAATCCACCGCCTCGGCCGGGGAGGACCCACAGCAGCACCAGTCCTCAATGTCCACCAGCTCAGAGCCCATGGCCCGAAAGACGGCCCGCGAGGAAACGTCATACTCTTTGGCGCTTGTCTCCAAACTGCATCCCGGATAGTATGCGTATTTCATCACCTGGCCTCCTTCCGCGCCCTGATCTCCGCAGCCTTGTCAAACATCGCCTGGACCTGGTCCACCCCCTCGATCTTTTTCGGCGGCAGCAGCGACATCTTGCCCTTGCGCAGCATGGCCAGACCTAGAGAGGCAAAACCAAAGGCCCGAAAGGGTTTATCCTTCAGCACCTTGGGGTTCAACATCCAGCGCATCATGGTCTCGGTCTCGTGCATGCGGCCGGTCCGGCGCACAACCTCCATAAAGGTTTCGTAAAAGCGGGCGCTGTCGCCCTTTTTCTCCCAGCCCTTGGCCAAGGAGAGACGTTTCAGCGCCTGAAAGGTCTCTGTAATCGAGATGCCCCGCGGACAGCGTACTGTACAGGAGTAGCAGGTCGTACAGAGCCAAAAGGTCTTGCTCTTGAGCACATCCTCGTACAGCCCCAACTGGAGCATCCGCAATAGCTGACGCGGATTGAAATCCATGGCAAAGGCTGTGGGGCACGACGCCGTGCAGGTGCCGCACTGGATGCACGTAAAGAGCTTGCTCTTGTCCGGCCATACCTCTTTGGCAAAGCCGGGATTCCGTGTCGTGCTCGTCAAGTCGAACGGTTCCACGCTCATCGATGCTTACCTCCTCCAATTTGGCTCTGGCAGGATTGAGCGATCTCCTGATCATTGCCTGCGCTCACCCCATGCGGACAAGCTTCCCAAAAACCATCCTGCATCATATCATCAGGTCCGGCATTTGTCAAAGAAAATCCAAAGGCAAATCCACCCCGGCTTGCTCCACCAAGCCCTGAATCCCACGCGCGCTAACGACACCCTAGACCACTTTTTCCCCAAGCCGCACTGGCTCGGACAGCAAGGGCAAGTAGACCGTAAAGGTACTGCCCTGGCCCAGGGTGCTCTCCACCCCAATCCGTCCGCCATAGCGATCGATCAAACTCTTGACAATCGATAGGCCCAGGCCAGTGCCATCCCGTTCCTGCGACTTGGCATTCTCAGCACGAAAGAACTCTTCAAAAAGGTGCGGTATGGCCTGGGCAGGAATACCGATGCCATTGTCCGCGACGATCAGACAGGCTTGGTCCTCCGCACGATCGAGAGTCACCTCGATCCGACCCTGCTCCGGCGTGTACTTGATGGCATTGCCCACCAGGTTGACCAGGATGCGTTCTATACCGTCCTGGGTGGCTAGCACGGCCAATTGCTCATGCGGCACATAGACGCGCAGCTCCTGCTGCTTGCCCTCGGCAATGGGGCGCAACTGGTTGAGCACCTTTTTCACCAGGGGATTGATCACGAGCTGGTGGGGCGTTTCGGACAACTGCTCGCTCTTGCCGGCCGCCAAGTCCAGCAGGTCGTCGATCAACTGCTGCAAAAAGTGCGTCCTGCGCTCCGCCCGGGCGATCAATTCCTGCTGCTGCTCTGAAATATCACCGGCATATCCCCCCGTAATTACCCGCAGCAGGCTCTGCACCGTAGCCACCGGCGCGCGCAACTCGTGGGTCACAGTGAGGACAAACTGCGACTTGGCGCGGTCAATCTCGGCCAATTCCCGGTAGGCCAGCGCGTTGGCAATCGAGATGGCCACCTGGTTGGCAATGGACTGCAGAAAATCGGTCTCTCGCTGGCCAAAACGCTGACGGGAGGCACTGTATACCCGGATCAGACCGATGGCCTGGTCGCGCACGATCAAGGGATAGCCCAAGATGGAACCGATGCCCTCCTGGGCCAAAAGCTCGTCCTCCGGGCAAATTGGGCTCGGCGGCACCTCCTGAACGAGGGCCGCAGGGCCCTGCAAGAGCTGTTGGTCGAAGGGGCTGCTGCGTAGGGCCAGCGTTCCCTGCTGTACATAGCGCTCGCTCAAGCCCCAAGCGGCCGCAATGCGCAACTGCAACCCGGCCTCGTCCAGCAGGCGAATAGAACAGCCCTTGGCCTCAAAAGCTTCGGCCGTATGCTGGGCGACAGCCTGGAGCACCTCGTCCAGATCCAGCGAGGAAGAGGCGGCCCGGGCGACCTCGTAGAGTGTCTCCAGGCGGTTGTAGGTCTGCTCCAGGTCCCGGTGCAGGGTCAGAACGGCATACTCCGGGCCGCCCAACTGCCGGGAGAGTTCGCCCGAGAGGTTGAGCAGAAACCATTCCCGAAAGACGGGCTCTTGTGGCCGGTCCAGCCGTTTTATTTCCTCGGGCAGGCTGAGGCGGATCTTGAGCACCCAGCCCTCATCGTAGGGATGCTCCAAAATCAGGCCGACCTCTTGCTGCAGACGTTGGTTGACGGCCACGATCTCGCCGCTGACAGCCGCGCGCAAACGCACGACGCCGGCCTCGGCCTCCACGGTGGTCAAGTGCTCCCGGCGCACAACCTGCCGGCCCAGGCGGGGCAGTTCGACGTAGCGCACCGGGCCGGCCGACTGCCAGGCATAAGCCGTGAGCCCCTGCACTACCACGTCATCCTCCAGGCGGACCCAGTTGTGCTGACGATCGTAAAGTAGTTCGTCCGGGAATTCGTAGCGATCAATGCGCACGGCCGCCCCCGATCAAACGATCTACCTGCTCCAAGAGCACTCCCGGCTCAATGGGCTTGTCCACAAAGCCATCAAAGGGCATTTGCTCCGGCGGTGGCAGCTTGTTTCCCCATTCGGTGGAGCGGATGGCCGAGACGGCCAGGATGGGCACCCCCTGCAGGCGTTCGCTTTCTTTCAGGGACTGGGCCAATTCCAGACCGGCCAGGGGCGTCTCTATAATCAGGTCCAACAGGATGAGCTGTGGGGAACAGTCTTGGAGACAGGCCAGCGCCCCACGGCCATCACAGCAGGCCCTGACACGATAACCCTCTACCTGCAGGACCATCTTGGCCGCGGCACAGAAATCGGCGTCGTCGTCTACCAATAGGATCAGCGGGCCGGGGGAGGCCGGCGCCCGCGGCAGGTCCACGTCGGGCAGGCACCAATCCTGGGGCCGCTTGCCCACCCGGAGAATAGAAGAAATCTGGGTGGACTTGATTCCGGGAATGCTGGCAATGCGCTGGGTCAGAAAAGGGAGCAACTGGTCGCTCGAGGGCAGAGCTAGCCAGACCACCAGGTCCTGTCTGCCCGAGGTATAGATAAGCTGGCGCACCTCCTCCATCACGCAGAGCTGTTGGCCGATCTGGGTCAACTTGTCCAGGTCGGTCTGCAGAAAGACCAGGGCTTCTACCTCTAACCCCACTCGGGAGGGGTCGACGCAGGCAACAACATCGATGATTTTCTGGGAAAGCAGGTTCTTGACGCGGCGACGGACCGTTGCCTCACTCACACCCACCGCCCGGGCGAGTTCGACAAAGGGGGCTCAACCGTCCTGCTGCAACAGATGGATCAGTTGTCGGTCCAGAGCATCCGGGTGATACACTTGATCTCCATACGGGGCTCGCATCGTTCACTGCGAAAGCTTGTGCCTCTTTGCACGAATACCGCCGTCATTGTACCACACCTGTCGGATTCTGTCAAATTTAGCCGGTTTATGACGGATTCCGCCGCAAAACATCTTTCTCGCGGCGGAATCCGTCATAGCGGCGTGCCCACCCAAGGGCCGCCTTCAGGCAAATCAGACCGGGCCAGCGGGCTCTAAAAGCCGTTGCCTGCCAGCGGCAGCTACAGCCAGAATATCTCTGGCTCGCAGTTCGCCACGACGACCAACTCGTCGCCGTCCGAACTCTCGCCGCCGCAGTTGCTCAACAAGTTCACTCGCCGGCCCACAAGCGAACTTTGGCCAAAAGATCCTCCGGCTTGACCGGTTTGGAGAGGAACTCGACGACGTTCAGATACTGGTCCGTGGGAAAAGCGGTCACGTACTGGGTATCGGCGATGGACGAGATCATCAGGATGGGGGTCTCGCACAACTCGGGGTCATCGGCAATTTTCTGCGTCGTGTAATAGCCATCCAGGGGGTTGGCCATCATCACGTCCATCAGTACCAGGTCCGGGCGATTAGCCCGCATCCGGACCAGAGCTTCGGCCCCGGTGGCGGCCTCGTCGACCACATAGCCATTGGCTTCCAGGATCATGCGTACGCTCAAGACCAGGTCGGGATCGTCATCGACGATCAACACACGCTTGGCCACGATCACACCTCCTTGCCGGCTCTGCCCTAAGGCAGGGCTCACCTTGACAGCACAAACTTTATATTCGGGAATTTTCGCGATCGGGTCGAGGGCGGGGTTCGTCAGTAAATTGGCGGCGGCCTCGGCAAAGTGAAAGGCCAGGAAAACGACGCCGGGCTGGGTACGCTCGGTTACCCAGGCCGTGGCGACGATCTCGCCGCGCCGCGAGGTCACCCGAAGCGGCTGCCCGTCCTGCAGGCCCAGCCGTTGGGCGTCCTCCGGGCTCACTTCGACCAGGGCCTGCGGATAGATGGCATCCAGGCCGGCCGCACGGCGGGTCATCTCGCCCCCATGCCAGTGGTAGAGCACCCGACCGGTGGTCAACATCAGGGGGTACTCGTCGTCAGGCAGCTCGTCGGGGGGAAGATGGTCGATGGCCATAAAACGGCCCAAGCCCCGGCTGAATTTGCCCTTGTGCAGGTAGGGGGTGCCGGGGTGCTCGGCATTCGGGCAGGGCCACTGCAGGCCAATGTCCTCAATGCGTTCGTAGTGTATACCGCCATAGATCGGGGTAAGCGACGCGATCTCGTCCATGATCGCGGCCGGCGATGCGTAGGCCATGGGATAACCCATGCGCGTGGCCAGCTCGCAGATGATCTCCCAGTCCTGCCGGGCCTCCCCGATAGGCGACAGGGCCGCTCGCACCAACTGCACGCGCCGCTCGGTATTGGTAAAGGTGCCATCCTTCTCGGCAAAGGAGGCCGCCGGCAGAATGACATCGGCAAAGGGCGTGGTCTCGGTGGACAAGATGTCCTGGACCACGACAAACTCGGCCTCCTCCAGGCAGTGGCGGAGGTGGTTGAGGTCAGGATCACTCATCATGGGGTCCTCGCCCATAATGTACAGTGCCCGCACCCGGCCTTGCTCGGCGGCGCCCATCATCTCGGTGACCGTCAACCCCACTTTATTGTCCAGGGATACCCCCCAGGCGGCCTCGAACTTGGCCTGGACCTCAGCCGAAGTGACCGCCTGGTAGCCCGGGTAGACATTGGGCAGACCGCCCATATCGCAGGCGCCCTGGACGTTGTTCTGCCCGCGCAGCGGGTTGACCCCACCACCGGGCACGCCCATATTGCCCAGGAGCATCTGCAGATTGGCGCACGACATGACGTTATGGGTGCCCACGATGTGCTGAGTAATGCCCATAGCATAGAGCAGCGCCCCGGGGCGGTGCTCGGCCAACAGGCGGGCGGCGCGGACGATATCCTCGGCCGGCACACCCGTGATCGCCTCTACCTTTTTGGGAGTATATTTGCCCAGGATCTCGCGCAGGTCATCAAAGCCCTCGGTGCGCTCCTCGACAAAGGCGCGGTCGTAGAGATCCTCACTCACCAGCACCTGCATGATCCCGTTCAACAGCGCGATGTCGGTGCCCGGGCGGTGCTGCAGAAAGAGGGTGGCATAGTCGACCAGATCGATGCGCCGCGGATCGGCCACGATCAGTACCGCGCCGCGCTGGCGCACCGCCTGGCGCAGCTTGATCGCGATCACGGGATGCTGCTCGGTGGTGTTGGAACCGATGACAAAGTACGATTGGGCATCCTCGGCGATATCGGCGATCGAGTTGGTCATTGCCCCGCTGCCGAAACTTGTGACCAGACCGGCCACAGTGGGGGCGTGTCAAAGTCTTGCGCAGTGATCGATATTGTTCGTACCCAATACCGCCCGGGTGAACTTTTGCAGCACATAGTTCTCTTCGTTGGTGCACTTGGCCGAGGCAAGCACCGCGATGGCGTCGCCCCCGGACTCGTCGCGGATCTCGCCCAGCCGGCGGGCGACCAGATCGAGGGCCTCATCCCAAGAGGCCTCGACGAAATCGTCCCCTTGGCGGATCAGCGGATGGGTCAACCGGTCTGGATGGTGCACGAAATCCCAGCCAAAGCGCCCCTTGACGCAGAGCGCCATACCGTTGACGACGGCCTCGGGATGGGAGGTGACCTTGACAATGCGGCCGTCCTTGACGTTGAGATCAAAATTACAGCCCACACCGCAGTAGGGGCAGGTCGTGGTGACCTTGGTCATCTCCCATTGCCGACCGGCGCCGACCGCCGAGCGTTCCATCAGCGCCCCGGTCGGGCAGTAGGCCACACACTGGCCGCAGAACTCGCAGATCGACTCCCCGTAGGGGACATCCAGCCCGGCCACCGGGTGCGCCTCGAAACCGCGGTAGCCCTTGCCGATCGCCAGCCGCCCCTGCACTTCGGCGCAGGCGGCGGTGCAGCGCCAACAGGCAATGCACTTGTCATAGTCGCGCACAATAAAGGGGTTGTCGTCCGTGACCCAGTGCTGATAGCGCTGGGTCTGGCCGCTAAAGCGGCTCTCCTTGACCCCTAACTGGTAGGCCAGTTCCTGCAGCTTGCAGGCCCCGGCCTGATCGCAGGTCATACAGTCGTTGGGGTGTTCGGAGAGGATCAGTTCGAGCATCAGCTTGCGCACCCGCTGCACTTTGGGGGTATCGGTGTGCACGATCATCCCGTCGGCCACCTGAAGCGTGCAGGATGCCTGCAGGACCCGCTGACCCTCGACCTCGACCAAACATAGGCGACAGGCCGCGTTGGGCGGCAGGTCGCAGTGGTAACACAGGGCCGGGATCTCGATACCGATCTGGCGGGCGGCCTCCAGAACAGAGGTCCCCCCCTCGGCATAGGTCTTTTTTCCGTCGATTGTCAATTCAACCAGAGACATCTCGTTCTCCTATCTCTTGCAGCCGCCCATATCAATGTGCTGGCGCAGGTCGTCGCCAAAGTGCTCCAGCAGGCTGCGCAGCGGCACGGCGATCGATTGGCCCAGGGCACAAAAGGGCCCCTCGGCAAAACCCTCGACCAGCGCGGCGAGCAGGTACAGATCATCGGGCCGACCGCGGCCGGCGACGATCCCTTCCAGGATTTCCAGCGCGCGCAGCGAACCAATACGACAGGGGACACACTTGCCGCACGACTCGTGGCGGAAAAAGCGCATCACCGCCACCCCGAACTCGGCGGCACAGACCGTGCCCTCGGCCACCACCAGCACCACGCCGGACCCCAGCGAGACGCCCTGCCGGCCGGAGGCATAGTCCAGCGGCACGTCGAACAAGGAGGGCGGGACAACGGTGCTGGCCGTACCGCCGGTCTGCACAAGATAGACCGGCCGGCCACCTACGACCCCAGCACCATAGTCCTCAATCAGCTGGCGCAGGGTGAGGCCAAAGGGCACCTCGACGGCCCCGCGGCGGTTGACGTCGCCGAGCAGTTGAAAGACCTTGGTCCCGGGTGAGGATCTGGTACCCAGAGAACGGTACCATTCGGCGCCGCGCCGGACGATGGCCGGGACGTTGGCCAGGGTCTCGACATTGTTGACGGCGGTGGGCTTGTCCCACAGTCCGCGCTGCGGCGGATAGGGGGGGCGGATGCGCGGTTCGCCGCGCTTGCCCTCCAACGATTCGATGAGCGCCGTTTCCTCGCCGCAGATATAGGCGCCGGCACCGCGGTGCAGGTGAACGTGGAAAGAAAAGTCGCTGTCCAGGACGCGGTCCCCCAGGATGCCGGCCGCCTCGGCCTGCTGGATGGCCCGTTCTAGGCATACGGCAGCGTGGAGGTACTCGCCGCGAATATAGATATAGCCGGTGTGGGCACCGACAGCATATCCGGCGATGGCCATTCCCTCCAAAAGAAGGTGCGGGTCGCCCTCCATGATCAGGCGGTCCTTGAAGGTGCCAGGTTCGGATTCATCGGCGTTAGCAATGATATACTTGACCTCGCCGGCCGCCTGGGCGGTAAAACGCCACTTGAGGCCGGTGAGAAAGCCGGCTCCGCCGCGCCCCTGCAGGCCCGCGGATTGGACCAGTTCGACCACCTGGGACGGCTGCATCTCGAGCAGGGCTTTTTCCAGGGCCTGGTAGGCGCCGGCGGCGCGGGCCTCCTCCAAGGATTCGGGCCGGATGCGCCCGACCCGCTCCAGAACGACGCGCTCCTCGCCCGGCAGCGGCGGGCCCAGAACGGGGTTTTCAGAAGCGGCCGGCGGCTGCTCGGCCCGGTAGCCGGCCAGGATCTCGCGGGCTTGCTGCGGTGTGACCTGAAAGTAGAGCGTCTCGTCTACCTGCAGGACCGGCCCTTCGGCGCAGTGGCCCAGACAGCTCGTCGTCTCTAGGGTAAAGAGCCCATCGGGAGTCGTCTCGCCATAGGCAATGCCCAATTCCTCGGTCAGAACACTGCGCAGGTCGGCCCCCCCCTGGACGTGGCAGGGCGGGCTCTCGCAGACTCGGACAATGTGCCGACCACGGGGGCGGACGCTGAGCAGCGAGTAAAAGGTCGCCGCCCCATAGACCGTGCTCTCGGGAACCTGCAGCGCGCGCGCGATCTCGGTCATCGCCGCTGGGGGGAGGTGGCCCAGAGACTGGTCGACCTCTCGCAAGGCACTGACCAGTTCGTAGGGCCGGCCGGCGTACAACTCGAGAATCTGCTCAAGCTGCGCAAGTTCGGGTGCGGTCAACTCTGCCACAGCCATCTATACCTCCTTGTCAATCACGGGGAAAAATTCAAGCGGGGGGTAGCTGCTACGTCGCCGCGCCCGGCCTTGGCACATTTCCGCAGCGATCACTCCCCTGCCATGGACGGCCTCCAAAGGCCTCCTGGATCCAGTCGGTAAAAGCACCTTTGTACACAAACTGCGCTAAATGATATCACAAGGCCCAATTTCTGTCAATCGGCCCACATTGACAGTCGCGGCGGATATTGTTAGAATAGATCCGCGAGCAGGACCCCCTTAGAGACTAACGTCCAGGCCGGCAGAGCTACGGTTGAACTGAGCACATCACTAGATTCTCATATACAGGAGCAGAGCATGCCCGACCTATACCACAGCCTGGCCCCCTATATCCCCCCGCCGCTCAGACGCCGCATCCTGGTCGACGCCGCCTGCCCGACAGAGCCCCGGTCCGAGCGTTTTGCCGCGGCCGTGCTCTTTGCCGATATCTCGGGCTTTACCCCGCTGACTGAGGCCCTGGCCCGGCGCGGCGCCGAGGGCCCCGAGGAGATCACGCGCCTGCTGAACCGCTATTTCAGCCGCATGATCCACCTGGCCGAGGCCGAGGGGGGCGAGGTAGTCGAGTTCGGCGGCGATTCGGTGACCGTGCTCTTTATCGCCGAACAGGAGCCCCTGTCCCATGCCGTGCGTCGGGCGCTCCAGGCCGCCGAGGCCATGCAGGCGGCCATGGGCGATTTCGCCCAGGTCGAGACCAGTGCCGGGCCGGTCGCCCTGGGGCTCAAGATCGGCCTCGGCGCCGGGGAGGTGCTGACGATGCAGCTCGGCGGCGTCCGCGAGCGCTGGGAGTACGCCGTCGCCGGGGCGCCGGGGCGCCAGGCGGCCGAGAGTGAGTCCCGCGCTCAACGGGGCGAGATCCTGCTCAGCCCCGAGGCGCAAAAGCTGCTCCATCCCCGGCCCCTGCCGCCCCGCCCCCTGCAGCAGCTCGACTGGGAGGCGCTGCGGCGCACCCTGCCGGACCCGGCGGCCATCGAGGAAACGATGCGCTGCCACGTCCCCGGGGCCATCCGCGGCTGGTTGGAGAGCGGCCTGCAGGAATGGCTGGGGGTGCTCCGGCCCATGTCGGTGATCTTTGCTTCCCTGGCCGGCCTGAACGACCAGCAGGCGGACTTTGTCGAGCACCTGCACAGCCTGCTGCGGATGGTGCAAAGGACGCTCTACCGCTACGAGGGCACCCTGGCCCGGCTGGCGGTGGACGACAAGGGCACGACCATCATGGCGCTCCTGGGCGCCCCCCCGCTGGCCCACGAGGACGATCCCACCCGCGCCCTGCGCTGCGCCCAGGACCTGATCGACCAACTCCACGAGCACGCCGCCGAGGTGGGGCTCGGCGGACTCTCCATCGGGGTGACCACCGGGCACGTCTTTGCCGGGCCCGTGGGCGGGGAAAGCCGCCGCGAATACACCGTCATGGGCGACGCCGTCAACCTGGCCGCCCGGCTCATGGTCGCCGCCGCCCAACTGCCCCCCCGCGAGGACGGCCGGGGACAACTGCTCTGCGACTTTGGCACCTACCGCCAGGCCCGCAACCAGGTCGCCCTGGAGCTGCTGCCGCCCATCCGCGTCAAGGGCAAGGCCGGCCTGGTCCGGGTGTACCGGCCGGCCGCGACGGCCGACCCCCACCAGCCTGCGGCCATATCGGGCAGCCCCGCCACCCCCCTGGTTGGGCGGGCGGCGGAACGGGCCCAACTGGAGGCCGCGCTGGACGCCCTCGATGCCGGTAGGGGCCAGGTGCTGCTCATTACCGGCGAGGCCGGCATCGGCAAATCCCGCCTGGTGGGCGAGTTGATCCACCTGGCCCGCGAACGCGGCCTCAGCGGCCTGCTGGGGGCCGGCCAGAGCGTGGAGCAGCAGACGCCCTACCGGGCCTGGCGAGATATCCTGGCCTCCTACTTTGACCTGGAACAGATCGGCGACCCGTCCCAGCGCCGAGAGCACGTCGGCCAATGGGCCCAGGAACTCATCCCCGACCAACTCGCGCGCCTGCCCCTGCTCAACGACGTCCTCCACCTAGGCTATCCCGACAGCGAACTCACCGCCGCGCTGGACCCCGCCCTGCGCCAGCAGAGCCTGCAACTGCTGCTGCTGCGCCTGCTGCGGGCCTGGGCCGGCGAGCGCCCGCTGATCCTGATCCTGGAGGACGCCCAATGGCTGGACAGCCTCTCCTGGGACCTGGCCGCCTACGCCGGCCGCGTCCTGGCCACCTCCGGGGAGCCCTATCTGTTGGTCCTGGCCACCCGGCCGCCCGGACCCACCTCCCTGGCCGCGCGGGCGCTCGAATCCCTGCGGGACCTGGTCGACCTCGAGACAATCGCCCTGACCACGCTCGACCCCGAGGAAACCCTGGCCCTGGTCGAGGGCCACCTGGGCCTGCCGCCGGGCGGCCTGCCGGACCGAGCCGCGGACTTTGTGCAGGACCGGGCCGGGGGCAACCCCTTCTTTGCCGAACAACTGGCGCTGACCCTGCAAGAACAGGAGCTCCTGCAGATCGAAAGCGATCCCCGGACGGGCAGCAGACGCTGCCGGCTCTGCGGCGACCTGGACGCCGCCGGCCAGAACCTGCCGGACACGATCCAGGGTCTCGTCCTGGCCCGCATCGACCGCCTGCCCCCGGAGCGGCAACTCACGCTCAAGGTCGCCGCCGTGATCGGGCGCAGCTTTGCCTACACCCCCCTGCGCTATACCATGGACCGACACGCCCAACTGCCCGAGACCAGCCTGCGCGGCATTTTGGACGAGCTGGCCGAGCACAACCTGACCGAAATGGAGGCCCTGGAACCCGACCTGAGCTATCTCTTTAAACACATCATCACCCGGGACGTGGCCTACGAGACCCTGCTCTTTGCCCAGCGGCGCGAACTGCACCGGACGGTCGCCGCCTGGTACGAGGGCCAGGCCGCCCGGCCGGAGGACAAGGACACCCCCTATCTCCCCCTGCTGGCCTATCACTATCACTACGCCCAGGACCGGGACAAGGAGCGCCTGTACGCCCGCCTGGCCGGAGAACAGGCCGCGGCGCGCTTTGCCAATACCGAAGCGGTGCGCTATTTCAGCCGAGCCTTGGAATTGACCCCGGCGGAGGCCCTCCGCGATCGCTACGAACTGCTGCTGCGGCGGGAACGGCTCTACGACCTGCAGGGGTCCCGCCCGGCCCAGCTCGCCGACCTGACCGCCCTGGAAGAGTTGGCTCGCTCCTTGGGACCGCTGGAGGAGGCCGAGTCTTTCATGCGACAGGCCAGTTATGCCGAGGCCATCTCGGAGCACGATCGGGCCATCACCATGGCCAAACGGGCCATCGAGACGGCGGCCGCGGTGGTGGAGGCCAGGCCCGATCCCGAGCGGGCCCAGGGGGGTCGCATCCAGGTCAGCGGCTACCTGATGTGGGGGCGCATCCTCTGGCAGTTGAACCAATTCGACGACAGCCGAACGCGCCTGCGCCAGGGGCTGCAGCAGCTCCAGGAAATGCGCTCGGTCCACGGCGCCGACGAGGCCCTCGACCGCGAGTTTGCCCAACTGGAGGGGCGCCTCTGGCGCAACCTGGGCATCACCTACCACCTGCAGAACGAGTTTCCCACGGGCCTGGAGCATTACCAGCGGGCCCTGCGCATTGCCCGCCAGGTCGGCGACCGCCGCAGCGAGGCCAACGCCCTGAACAACCTGGGCGTGCTCTCGGACTATATGGGGGATTATGAGCAGGGCCAAGCCTATTTCGAGCGGGCCCTGCACATCGCCCAGGAGATCGGCGATCGCTGGACCGCCTGCGGCGCCCTGGAGAACCTGGGGATATCGTACGATAACAAGAGCGACTATGCCCGCTCGCGGGACGCCTACGAGCGGGCGCAGCAAATTTACCAAGAGATCGGGGACCGCCAGGGGCTCGGCACCACCTGGAACAACCTGGCCGTGGTGCTCCTGCACCTGGGCCTGTTCGACCTGGCCCAGGCAAACTTTGAACAGAGCCGCCAGATCGCCCAGGCCATCGGTGATCTGGCTGTCGAAGGGCTGGCCACGACCGGCCTGGCGCTGCTGGCCCTGCAGCTCGGAAAACCGGCCCAGGCCCGAGAATTGGCCGAAAGCGGCCTGGAACTCAGCGTGCAGGCCGGCGAACATGGGAGCCGGGCCTACGCCCTGACCAGCCTGGCCCAGATCCTGGCCCGGCAGGGACAACTGCAGCAGTCGGTGCGCACCTACCGCCGGGCCATCCGGGTGCGCCTGGAGGTGGACCAACCACACCTGGCCGTGGAACCCCAGGCCGGCCTGGCCGAGGCGCTGGAGGCCCAGGGCGAGCGGGCGGCGGCGCTGGAGCAGGTCGGGCAAATCCTGCACTTCCTGCAGGAGAACGAACTGACCGGCGCCCAGGAACCGCTGCAGATCTACCTGAGCTGCTATCGAGTGCTCGCCGCCGCCGGGGACCCGCGGGCCGAGCCCCTCCTGGAAGAGGCCTACCTGCTGCTGCAGGAGCACGCCGGCCGTATCCCCGCCGGGCCGGACCGCGAGTCCTTTCTGCAGAACGTGGCGGCGAACCGCGAGATCATCCAAACCCGGGGGAAAGGCTAAGCGGTCGCCTCCAGCGGGCCCTGGCGGCTAGTACTTTGGTACTGTTTTCTTCTAGGACCCCCCGCCGAAAGGCTAAAATCCATTGACGTCCATCCGGAGATATGTTAAAATTGTCCCAGTGAGGGGGAAGATCTGGTTGTCCGCCCAGGCCGGCCCTGTTTGCCATAGCCGGGAAAGGTGAGCGATGGATATTCCACTGTATGTCTTGCTCGTCGAGGATTCTTCCGCACACGCCCTCCTGATCGTACGGGCACTGCAGCACGGCGGCTATGACGTCACCTGGGAACGGGTGGACACCGCCGCGGCCATGCAGGCCGCCCTGGCCGACAAGCGCTGGGATATCGTGATCTCCGATTACGCCATGCCTAACTTTGACGGCCTGGCCGCCCTGCGCCTGCTCCAGCAGAGCGGGCTGGAGGTGCCCTTTCTCCTGGTCTCTGGCCAAGTAGGCCAGGAACTCGCTGTGGAAATTATGCGGAAGGGAGCGCACGATTTCGTCAGAAAGGATCAATTGGAGCGTCTGGCCGCCGTCGTCCGGCGGGAACTCGACAAAAGCACGGCCCGCCGGGCCCGCCGGCAGGCCGAGGAAGCCCTGCGCCAACAGCAGGATTTCGTCGCCCGCTTGATCGAGACCAGCCCGGTCGGGCTGGTTGTGGTCAATCGCCAGGGCCAGATCGCCTTTGCCAACCAGTACGCCGAATCGATCCTGGGTCTGCCCCAGGCCGAGATTACCCGGCGCTCCTACAATGCCCCGGAGTGGCGCATCACCGACTATGAGGGACGGCCTGTTCCCGAACGAGAACTCCCTTTCCGCCGAGTGATCGAGAACGGGGAACCGGTGCATAACCTGTGCCACGCCATCGAATGGCCCGACGGCCGGCGGGTGCTGCTCTCGATTCACGCCGCCCCCCTGTTGGACCGCGATGGCCACTGTGACGGCATAGTAGCCACCATGCAGGACGTAAGCTGGCAGGTGCACCTGGAACGGGAACTGCGCGAGAGCGAGCAAAAATTCCGCCAGATCGTCGAGGGCCTGCCCCTGGGCATGCACCTCTATCAACTGGAGGCGGACGGCCGCCTGGTCTTGATCGGGGCCAACCCCGCTGCCGACGAGATTCTGGGGGTGGATCACGAACCGTTCCTGGGCCAGACCATCGAGCAGGCCTTCCCTGGCCTGGTCGACACCGCCGTACCCGCCAGTTATCGCCGGGTTGCCGAGGGAGCTAATCGCTGGCAGGTGGAGCAAATCTTTTACGAACAGGGCGAGATTTCGGGCACCTACCAGGTGCACGCTTTCCAGATCGCGGAGGGCCGCATGGCGGCCGTGTTTCGCGACATTACCGCCCAGAAGCGCATGCAACAAACTTTGCAGCGCTCCCTGGACGAGACCGCGCGGGGGCAGCGCATGCTGCTGGCCCTGGGCCAGGTGGCCCAGTCCGTCCAGTTGGCCCGCAGTCCGGCCGAGGTCTATCAAAGCATCGGGCAGGGCATCAGCAAGTTGGGCTACGACGCGGTGGTGCTCAAGCCAAGTGGACGACAGTTGAACCTGGTCTATCTCAGCTACGACCAAAAGCCCATCCGCCTGGCCGAAAAGCTGACCGGCCTTTCGATCGAGGGGTTGAGCCTTACGCCCAGCTCCGACGGCATCCACCAGCACATCCTGAACGAGGCCCGCGAGGCCATCTGGTTTCCCGACGCGACCGCCCCGCTGGCCGATGCTCTGCCCCGCCCGCTGCGGCCGCTGGTCGACCAAATCGCCCAGCTTGTCGGCCTGCGGCAGGCCATCTATGCCCCCCTGCGCGTCGGCGAGGAACTGCGAGGACTGCTGGTCATCGCCGGGAAGGATCTGCTCGAGTCAGACGTGCCGGCCGTGACCGCTTTTGCCAACCAGGCCGCCATCGCCCTGGAGAATGCCCGCCTCTATACCGAACTGCAGGCGCAGATGAAGGCCCTCAAACGGACCCAGGCCCAGTTGGTCCAGTCGGCCAAGCTGGCCGCGGTGGGCAAACTGGCCGCCGGTGTGGCCCACGAACTGAATAATCCGCTCACCAGTGTCCTGGGCTTTGCCGAGATGCTGCTGCAGGAGGTCCAAATGGACGCCGTGCACCAGCAGGACCTGCAGGCCATCATCTCCGAGGGCCGGCGGGCCCGCGATATTGTGCGCAACCTGCTCAACTTTGCCCGTCAGACCCAGCCGCAACTTGAAAACGTGGATGTCAACGAGCTGCTTCGACAAACCCTGTCTGTCGTCCGTCACTATGTAGAAAAGAGCGGCGTACAGATCGAAACTAACTATGCTCCGGACATGGGGCTCATTTGGGTGGACGGGGGACAACTGAAGCAGGTCTTTTTGGACCTGATCAGCAACGCCGTGCAGGCCATGTCCAACGGTGGAAAGCTGCGCCTGCGTACTCGACAGGTAGCCCGAGAATTGGCCGTGTCGGTCGAGGACACGGGCTGCGGAATCGAGCCCGCCGACCTGGAGCATATTTTCGAGCCCTTTTTCACGACCAGGGTCGAGGCCACCGGCCTGGGCCTTTCGGTCAGTCTGGGCATCGTGCAGGCCCACGGCGGACGGATCACCGTGGAAAGCGAGCCGGGTCGGGGCAGCACCTTTACGGTCTGGCTGCCGTTGGAGGAAGGGCCGGCCGGGGACCATCACCCATGACGAAAATGTTACAGCCGGCCCTAAGAAAGAATAACTTTCCGGTTTTGCTGCCTGTTCTCCATCACCGGCTAAAGCCTCGACTCCAAAAGGACCCGTAAAAGATCTCAAATTCCCGGACCGGAGTCGAGGCTTTAGCCGGTCAAAACCG
>JAFGKG010000105.1 GCA_016928715.1 Chloroflexia bacterium | reverse complement strand
CTTTGGACCACATGTCCAGGACTTTCGGAGCACATGTCCAGGAACTTTGGACCACATGTCCAGGAACTTTGGACCACATGTCCAGGAACTTTGGTCCCCAACTCCGCCGATTTTGGACCATGTCTCCGCCGAGTTTGGACCATGTCTCCGCCGAATCTGGACCATGTCTCCGCCGAATCTGGCCCATGTCTCCGCCGATTTTGGCGCGAAACTCCGCCGACTTTTGGTCCATGTCTCCGCCGAGTTTGGCGCGAAACTCCGCCGACTTTTGGTCCGAAACTCCGCCGCAGGCGGCAAAGTGAAGAACCTCCCGGAAAGCAAGCCGCATCTTTTTGCCCTCCAGGAGATTTCCTTCGGCTGCGCTCAGGACATGCTTTGTCGTCGCACTTGCTGCGCAACCGTCCCTCCTCAGAATGACAGAATTTATCTGGCAGTGTACTGGCCCCCCTGCTCCGGCGCGGGGGCTGTCTCTTCCCTCTCTTTCTCCGAGGGCCGCAGCCAGTAGATGATCCCCAGGCTGAACAGGGCCGGGACCAACAGCAGCAATTCCAACTGTAGATCGCTGATCCGCCCCTGCAAAAGCACGCTCAGGTCCACCAGGGTGTGATAGCCCAGGGCCAGCCACCACCAGAAAAACCTCTGCCGGGTGAACACCTGCAGCACCAGGACCGAGAGCGAGATCTGCACGGCCATGACCGAGAGCCGCTCCAGAGCGCCCAGCAGGGGCGCCCACCAGGCCGTGTCGTGCCATGCACTGCTGCAAGAAATCGATTTTTGATTTCTCACTCTCTTCGGTGTATAATAGCTATGGTGAGCCAACGGCTATCCACGCCCAGCATCCCCGGGAGGATGGCCGTTCGGACCGTGGTTAGGCACCTGGAGGGACATTCCAATGACAGAACCATTCGAGATCCCCTTTCTGGAGGAATTGGAGCGGCGCTACGGGGCCTTTCCCCGGGCGCGGCACGAGTTCGAGGTCAACGAGCGCTTTGCCCAGGACCTGGCCCGGATCACGCGGGATCGCAGCGCCGAGGTCGTCATGGTCCTGCGCCGGCCGGATGGCCGGGTGCTGCTGCACAACAAGACTACTTATCCGGCCGGCGCCTGGCGGCTGCCCAGCGGCGGCATCGAGGCCGGCGAGACGCCGGAGGAAGCGGCCGAGCGCGAGATCCAGGAGGAGACGGGCCTACCGGCCCGCTTGGCCGGGCTCTTGGGCGTCGTCGGCTGCCGCATGCTGCGCGGCGAGCGGGAGTTTGACTTGCTCTCCTACGTCCTGCTGGCCGAGACGGCCGGCGGCCGGCCCAACCCCCAGGACACGGAGGAGGAGCAGATCCTGGCCTTTTGCTGGCTCGATCCGGCCCAACTGCCGGACATCGCCGCCAACCTGCGCGGCCTGGCCGGCGACTGGTCGAGCTGGGGCCACTTTCGCTCCCTGGCCCACGACCTGGTGGCCGGGCAGTTAGGGCCTAACCGCTAAAATTCTTGTAAATCGTGCAGGGATTTGAGTTGTGGAACAGTCCTGTTTGGTTCTGGCTATGCCAGGTTAGGGGTCGAGGCTAAATAATACCCATCGTGTTTTGAAGGACCATGTTTACCGCCCCTGGGAATGCCCTTACGTGGATTCCACCGTCGGTGTGGGGATCCAGTTGATGCTGAGACTCTGGATCCCCGCTTACGCGGGGATGACGGAATAAAGGCCGAGGTAGATCTCCAGGCCCCGCGAGCGAGCCTACTCTGAACGATTACGGTTTTTGAATGTGAGAGGCTCGGATTGACCGAATGTCCAGCGCGGCTCGCCATAACCACCGGGCCGGCAAAGGATGCAAGTTTATGTAATTGCAAGGAGGAGTGTCCATGGCGACTTTAAAGCTTCAGGTCAGCAACCTGCCGGCAAAGGCGACCGAGTCCCAGGTCCGGCAGGCGCTCGGACCCCTGGGGCGGGTGACCTCGGTCAAGCTGTCCGGCAGCGGCGGTCTCGTCGAGATCGAGAGCGCGCCGTCTTGGGCAGCCATCGATAGTTCGGGCCTGGGCGAGATTCGCCTCAACGACGTGCGCCAGATCGACAGCTCGGGCCTCGGCGAGTTGGGCAATGCCCTGATCCGCCCGGCCTGAGGAGGGCGACACGCGCGTCGCCCTACAAGACGGGTTATTCACGAAAATGCTGAGCCGGAACCAAATAGGGCGAACCACAAAGGACACAAATTTTTTCGTTTGAACCCTTTGTGTCCTTTGTGGTTGAAATTCTTGTTTTCGTGCAAACGCCTAAAACCAGGCCTCATAACCCTCGATGCCCAGTTCGTCCCGCATCGCCTGCAGCTCCTGGCGCAGGTTGCGGTTCACGGGCACGCCCTGCTCGCGGATGCGCTGCTCGTTCTCGTACTCTTTTTCGCCGGCCACGTAAATGCGCTCCCGGCCCGGCTCTTTGCGCGAGTCCTGCAGTGCCCGCATGATCTGGCCCGTGATGCGGCGCGAGACCTCCAACGGCACAAAGTGCTCCACGTCGATGGCCAGGAAAAAGTGGCCCAGCATGTAGGGCCGGCGGGAGCCGTCGGGGGCAAAGCCCAGCAGGTCCTTCATAAAGACGCCGCCGCAGAGGCTGGCCGAGAGGATCTCGACCATGACGGCCAGGCTGTAGCCCTTATAGCCGGCGAATTCCTCCCCGGCCCCGCCCAGGGGCAGTAGGGCGGCGGTGGCCCGGCCCAGGTCGGCCAGGATCTGGTCCGGGTCGGTCAGGGGCCGGCCCTCGTCGTCAATGACCCAGCCCTCGGGCACGGGCTTTTCGGCCCGCGCGGCCACCTCGATCTTGCCCCGCTGGCAGATGGAGGTGGCCCCATCGAAGCAGAAGGGGTAGGGCAGGTCCGAGGGGGCGGCAAAGGCGATGGGGTTGGTGCCCAGCATGGGCTCTGTGCCCAGGGTGGGAGCGATAGCGGGCCGGGCGTTGGTCACGGCCAGGCCCATCAGGCCCTCCGCGGCCGCCATCAGCGGGTAGTAGCCAGCGATGCCAAAGTGGGTGCCGTTGCGCACGGTCACCGCGCCCAGCCCGTAGCGCTTGGCCTTGTCGATGGCCATGCGCATGGCCCGGTGGGAGATGACATGGCCCATGCCGTGGCCGCCGTCGATCAGGGCGGTGGTCTCGCTCTCCTTGACGACCTCGATCTCGGTCTCGACGAACTGGACCCCGGCCCGGATGCGGTCGTAGTAGTACTTGAGCCGGCCCACGCCGTGCGACTCGATCCCGCGCAGGTCCGAGGCGATCAGCACGTCGGCGCAGACGCGGGCGTCCCCGGCCGGCACGCCCAGCCCGGTAAAGACGGCCTGCATAAAGTTGTGGATGACCTCGACGGGAATGTACTGTTTCTCCATGGGGAATCCCTCCTTGAAGAAAGGGGCAAGAAACAAGGGGCAGGATTCTTGCCTCCTGCTTCTTGCCTTTTCTTGCCTCCTGCCCCTTGTTTTCTTTAAACCCAATCCAACGTTCGCTGCACGGCCTTTTTCCAGCCCCGGTACAGCGCCTCCCGCCGCTCGCGGGGCAGTTGCGGCTGCCAGGTCCTGTCCACGGCCCAGTTGCGGCGCAGGGCCTCGGTGTCGGGCCAAAAGCCCACGGCCAGGCCGGCGGCGTAGGCCGCGCCCAGGGCGGTCGTCTCGGAGACGAGGGGGCGCACCACGGGCACGCCCAGGATGTCGGCCTGGAACTGCATGAGCAGCTCGTTGGCCACCATACCGCCGTCCACCTTGAGCGTGGTCAGGGCGACGCCGGCGTCCTGCTCCATGGCCTCGAGCACGTCGCGGGTCTGGTAGGCGGTGGCCTCCAGGGCGGCGCGGCAGAG
>JAFGKG010000010.1 GCA_016928715.1 Chloroflexia bacterium | reverse complement strand
GAACCCAGTATAGCAGGCCAATGTCCCTAAAATGTCCCTAAAATGTCCCTAAAATGTCCCTAAAATGTCCCGATTATACAGTTGACGGTTGAAGCGTTGGAACGTTCAAACGTTCGAACGTTTCAACGCGCGAACGTGCGAACGCGTTAACGTTCCAACGTGCCAACGCCCCTTCCTCTGCCCATTGGCCCCCTATTGAACAATGTGCTATAATAGCCAGGCTTGCTTGATCGTAACGACAGGAGGAACGTTTTGGACGTACTGCTGACCATTTTGATTTACATCCTGCGGCTGGCCGGCCTGGTCCTGTTGGGGCGGGTGCTGGTCTCTTGGGTGGATCCGCTGATGCGCACTCCGGTGTCGCAGTTTCTTTATCGGATCACCGAGCCGGTACTGGCTCCGATCCGCCGGCTGCTGCCCGGGGGCAGCCCGCTGGATTTTTCGCCCCTGATTCTGTTTGTTCTCATCGAGGTGTTGATCCGGGTCATCGCCTCATTGTACTGAGGCCGTGGAATGACCAAAGCGCCGCATAGGAGCTGAGGCTAAATAACTCGCCGGGGTTGACCGGCTAAAGCCTCAATTCCTGTCCAGGAAAGCGAGACCTTTTAGGGGTCCTTTCGGAGTCGAGGCTTTAGCCGGTGGCGGTAAACAGACAGCAAAACCGGAAAGTTGTTCTTTTACCAAGAGTACAGGAGGTTCTATGCGCACATCTCGCCCCTTCCTCTTGACCGTGGTATTTCTCTGCGGAATGACCACGATGGCCATCGAGATGAGTGCTTCCCGTTTGATCGGGCAGTACTTTGGCAACCCGTTGACGATTTGGGCCATCCTGATCGGCATGGTCATGATCTATCTGACGGTCGGCTACACCTTGGGCGGCCGGCTGGCCGACCGCCGGCCCGAGCCGCGCTACCTGTACGGACTGGTGTCCTGGGCGGCCTTTGCGGCCGGCCTGATCCCGGCCCTATCGCGGCCCCTGCTGCGTTGGGCGCAGATGGGCCTGTCCAACGTCGCTGCCGGCCTGTACATCGGGGCGCTGGTCGGGATCCTGGCCCTGTTCTCCGCGCCCATGATCCTGCTCGGCTGCGTCTCGCCCTTTGCCATCCGCCTGGCCATGCGCGACGTGGAACAGGCCGGCCGGACGGCCGGCTCGATCTATGCCCTTTCCACGGTGGGGAGTATCCTGGGCACCCTGCTGCCCCCCTTTGTCACGATTCCGCTCTGGGGCGTCTTTATGAGCTTTTACGCCTTTGCCCTGCTGCTGCTGGTAGTGGCGGCCCTGGGTGCCCGGCGTTGGCCCTATTTTCTCATGCTGCTGGTCATCGCGGTCCTGGCCGCGCTCTTTGTCTCGGGCGTCTGGACCGGCCTGCGCCAGCCGCCCCCGGGGACGCGCATGGTGTACGAGACCGAATCGGTCTATAACTATATCCAGGTGTACGAGTACAATGGAGTGCTGAACCTGGCGCTGAACGAGGGCCAGGCCATACACTCGTATTATCCCCGGGTCTATGCGCAGAGCCGGGATCCGCTGGACCTGCTCTCCTACGGCCCCTGGGACTTTTTTTTGATCGCGCCCTATTTTGCCCCGGAGCAGGGGCCGGACACCTTTAGCTCGCTCTGCCTGATCGGCTCGGCGGCCGGCACGATCCCCAAGCAGTACGGCGCCGTGTACGGGACGCAGGTGCACGTGGACGGGGTCGAGTTGGACCCCGAGATCGCCCGGGTGGGCCGGGAGTATTTCGCCATGGGCGAGGAGGAGGAGCGGGGCATACTCGACGTGCACATCCAGGACGGCCGCTATTTCCTGAGCACCAGCGGCAAGCGATACGACGTGATCGCCGTGGACGCTTACCGTCAGCCGTACATCCCCTTTCACCTGACCACGCAGGAATTCTTTCAGGAAGCGGCGGCGCACCTGAACCCCAACGGCGTCGTCGCCATCAACGTCGGCCACATTGCCGGCGACATGCGCCTGGTCGACGCCATTGCGGCCACGATGCGCAGCGTATTTGCCAGCGTCTATACGATCGACCTGCCCGCCCGGCGGGTGACCAACACGATCATTGTCGCCACCAAGCGGCCCGGCACCCTGGACGATTTCCTGCGGAACGCGGCCCAGTTGGAGCATCCGCTCCTGCGGCAGTTGGTCGGTTATACGATTCAACGGGCCGAGCTGCAGGCCTGGGCCGGGGAGGGCCTGGTCTTTACGGATGATCGGGCACCGGTCGAGTACATGGTGGACCAGATGATTTTGAACTATGTCCAGGGCACGCCGTGAAGAGCCCGCTGCCGGTTTTTGTCGAGGTCATCCTGCCGCTGGCATTGGTCTGGGGGGCCGGCTTTGCCGGCCGTCGCTGGCTGCGCCTGTCACCCCAGCCGCTGGCCCGGCTGGGCCTGTACCTATTGACGGCGCCGTTGATCTTTAAATCGCTGCTAGAATCCTCCATTCAGGCCAAGGAAGCCGGCCGGATTCTGCTGCTGGTCGTCCTCCTGGCGGGCCTGTTGTGGCTGCTGGCGATCGCGGTGGCCCGGCTGCTGCGCCTTTCGCCGGAGGACAGCAGCGCCCTGGCCCTGGTCTCGATGTTGATCAACACCGTCAACTATGGTTTCCCGGTCACCCTCTTGGCGCTGGGCCAGGTGGGCCTGGATCGGGCGGTGGTCTTTGCGGTCGGCCACGCCGTGCTGGGTAATACGGTGGGGGCCTACATCGCCGCCCGCGGGCGGGCCGGCGGTGCGCGCCAGGCCCTGGGCCAGGTGCTGCGGATCCCCATGCTCTATGCGGTCCTGCTGGCCCTGATCTGCCGGGCGACGGGATTCACGTTCGAGGGGGCGATCTCGCTGGGCGACGTGCAGATCGCCCTCTGGCCCAGCGTATACAAGGCGGTTGAACTGCTGGCGCAGGGCTCGATCCCCATCTTTTTACTGGTGCTGGGCATGCAGTTGGGCAACGGCGCCGTGTTTGCCGGCGACCCGGCAGAGCGCCCGCTCCTCGTCCCCATGCTGCTGGCCGGGGGCCTGCGCCTGGTCGTCTCGCCGCTGCTGGCCTGGGGCTTGACCTGGCTGCTGGGATTGTCGGGGGTGGCCGCCCAGGCCGCGATTCTGGAGGCGGCCATGCCCAGCGCCGTGCTCACGGTGATCCTCTCCACCGAGTTTAACGTCCAGCCCCGTTTCGTCACGGCGGTGGTGGTGGGCACCACGCTCTGCAGCATAGTGAGCCTGACGGTGCTTTTGAGCCTTTGGTAAGTCGCCTTGCCTTCACGGGCAGGCTATGGTATACTGTGTCTGCCGATGCACAGCGCCCAACGGGCAAAATATGAGGAGTTCAGGTATGCCGGTGAATCCTCCCACAATCGCAGTCAGAAAGGGGCCTTGATGTGGAGAAGGAAGGCGATGTCCTGACCATTCTCATCGTGGACGATCATCCCCTGTTCCGGCAGGGGGTCCGGGCCACCCTGGACAAAGAGGCCGACTTTGAGGTGGTTGGGGAGGCGGCCGATGGACAACAGGCCATCCAACTGGCCGAAGAGGTTTCTCCCAACATCGTCCTGATCGACATCAGCCTGCCGGGGCTTAATGGGCTGGAGGTGGCCCGGGTCATCAAGCGCCGTCAGCCCCAGGTCAGCCTGGTGCTGCTTACCGTATACGAGGATGACGAGCAGCTTTTCAGTGCGATCAAGGCCGGCGCTTCGGCCTATACTTCCAAGGATCTGGAGCCCCAAAAGTTGCTCCAGGTCGTGCGGGAGATTGGTCGGGGAAAATATCTGATCGACGAGCACGTCTTTACCAAGCCCCACATTGCCACGCGGGTGCTGCACCAGTTCCGGGAATTGGCTGCTGCTGAGGAGGAGTTGGGGGCGCTTTTCTCCCCGCTGACCACGCGCGAGACAGAGATCCTCGACTGCATTGCCCAGGGCTTGAGCAACAAAGAGATCGCCGATCGCCTCTGCATCAGCAGCCAGACGGTCAAGAACCACGTCACCTCGATTCTGCGCAAGCTCCAGGTCAACGATCGCACCTCGGCCGTGATCTATGCATTGCGGAGGGGGTGGATTCGGCTTGGAAGCCCCCACTTGCCCCCCGATTTTTTGGACGATGGATCTGTGGATGATTCAGACATAGCATAAGGAGACAAGGAGGACTCTATGTTCGTCATTGGCGAAAACATTCAAATCCGGGCCACCCAAGTCAAGCGGGCGCTCCAAGAGCGGGACGCGGTTTTTCTGCAGCAGTTGGCCCAGTCCCTGGTCGAGGCCGGCAGCCACATGATCGACCTCAACATCGGTCCGCGCAAAAAGGACGGGCCCGAGGTCATGACCTGGCTGGTCGAGACCGTCAGCGAGGTGGTGGACGTACCGCTATCCTTTGATACGACCAACCTGGACGCTATCGAGACCGGATTGAAGGTGGCGCGGTCGCTGCGGGCGGCCAAGGGGATTCAGGCTAAGGACATGCTCAACCCGGGCTCACTGGTTGGGGATGCCGCGCGCACGGAGCGCATTTTCTCCCTGGCCGTGGAATACGGCGCCGGCGTGGTCGGTTTGACCTTGGAGCAGACGGGCATGCCGGTCAGCACCGACGAGCGGGTGAACATTGCGTTGGAGCAGCTCATCCCGCCGGCGCTGGAGTACGGGCTCCCCGTGCAGGATCTGTACATCGACCCGGTCGTTCTGACGGTGAAGGGGATGCAAGAACACCCCAAGGAGATCATTGAGGCCGTACGCATGTGCAAGATGGCCTTGGATCCCGCGCCCATGACCACATGTGGTCTTTCCAATGTCTCCAACAGCGTGCCCCACGAAAACCGCAGCCTGATCAACCGCACCTTTTTGGTCATGATGTTAGGGGCCGGCCTGGATTCGGCCATCTGCGACCCCTTGGATCTAGAGTTGATGGAATGGGTGCGCGTTGTCGAGGAGCGCGACGAGAGCAGCGCTATGAACCAGGCCCTGCTGCGCCTCTATGACAAGGTGCAGGCGATGGAGATGGGCAGCTTTGGACCGGGGGATGTCGACATGGACGATCCAGAGCAGGCCGCTCTCTACAAGACCGTGCGCATCCTGCGCAACGAGGTTATTTTCGCCGACGATTACCTGCGCTATTAGTAGGGTGGCATATTTGACCGGCCCATCGAGGCTTCAAACGGATCGAAATGACGAGGTCCGTAGGGGCCTCGATGGGCATAGGGCAAGCGAAAAGGGGGGCCGTGCGGGCCCCGCTCTGGGAGGCTATATGACCCAAGTAAATGCCGAACTCGCCGCGATCATTCGCTCGCGCCTGCGCGAGCAGCGGCTGCCCTGTGCGGAGGCTTTTGCCATTGCCCGCGAGCAAGGGTACAGCCCGCAGGAGGTAGCCGCGGCAGCGGAGGCCCTGGACGTGCGGCTCGGGTGGTGCCAACTGGGCTTGTTCGGGGTGGCCAAGGGGCCGACCAAAGAGCAGGCCTTATCGCCAGAGCAGCTTGCGCCGGAGCTGCGGCAGCAAATCGAGTCCGCCCAGGAGGAGGGCACCTTGTCCTGTGCCCAGGCCTGGGCCATTGCCCGCCGCCTCGAGCGGTCCCGGTCGGAGGTCGGTCAGGCGGTCGATGCTCTGGGGATACACATCATCCATTGTCAGTTGGGCTGTTTCTAGGGGATAACCGTCAGAACGCGGGCGTGACTCCAAAGATCCTCTAGTTGGTAGTAGGCGCGTTGCTCCTGGTTAAAAGCGTGTAAAATCACCGAGCTGAAATCCATCAAGATCCAGCCACTATCGGGCGTGCCCTCTGTCCGCACCAGGGACCGCCCCAGCTCCTGTTTGTGCTCTGAGACGATCTCAACGATGGCCTGCAACTGCCGGGCGCTCTCTACCGTGCAGATGACAAAATAGTCCGCGATCAAAGAGACGCCGCTCAAATCCAGCAGCACAATGCGGCTGGCCTTTTTCTCCGCAACGAGTTCCATCAAAGTATTGGCCAATTGGCGTGGTTCGATTTTGGACCTCCCTGTTCTAGGTTGAACATAGCCCGCTTGTTGACGGGGCCCGCGTGATTCCGCCTGCCGGTGCTCCGACGGGGACATTTTCGATGCTGACCGGGCCCTCCAAGGCCGCGGCGACCACCGTGGGGCCTGTAGCCGATTTGCCGGCCCGACCGCAGAAAGCCAACAACCTATGACTATTGTACTACAGCCTGCCAACGCACGCAAGTTGGGGCCAGCAGGTTTTTAATCGTTCACCGGGATCACGCTGCTCTTTGGTGTGCCCACACCTTGCGCGTCCAGGCAGGGTGTAGTACAATACGTGCGGTTCGCCAAATATGACGCCGGTTAGACACATGGGTTACAGGCAGATCTATTGCGATCTGGATAGAGGAGGAGTCTCTTATGGAAAGGAAGCCATTGAATATGACCTTGGAAGAGGCCTGGCAGTTGGCCATACGCCGTGAGCAAGAAGCCCGTGAGCTGTACCTGAGCCTGGCCGATATGGCCACCACCTCGGGGATGAAGGAACTGTTTCTCTTTTTGGCCGAACAGGAACAAGGGCACGAGACGCGTCTGCAGGACGAGTACGACCAGGCCTTTCGTCCAGAGTGGTAGGCAGTTCTTGGCGGAAGCAGTGCATAGCGATTGAAAGGAGCGAGGCGATGAATCTCAAGACCTTTTTAGAAATGATGATCGTTGAGGAAGAGGCGGCCAAGCAAAAGTACGAGTTAATTGCCGCGCAGACAGAGGATGGGGCCGGCCGCGATATGCTGCTCAAGCTGGCCTACGAAGAAGATACCCACGCCGATCTGCTGCGGCAGTATCTGGACAAACTGTAAAATCATCCGCGGATCAGACCCACCCGATCTGGCCCGCTTGATACCCAAATTGACCCAGCCAGGCATCGGACTGAGCGTGAGAAAATACTTGCGCCAGGCACAAGTATTTTAGCGCTGAGGGCTGGGCCGGGGCGTCGCCCGCTGGTGGTCAGCGGAACTTTTAGTATGGCCGGCTGCAGTGATGAGGCCGGTTCAAGGCCGAGGTCCCTGCTTGCAGGGAGGATGTTTTTGCGATACAATGCGCCCTAGTCAGCGGGCGGCGCAGCTTTACTTGGGCAGGAAGTCGATGATGCAAGTCCGAGAATGGATCGAGCAGGGACAGAGTCCTACGTTGGTCTTTCTTCCGGGCAACAGCAGTGCCCGGCGGTTGGGGGAGGCCCTGGCCGCGATGGCCAATACCCACGGGGGACACATCCTCTTGGGCGTGCGCGGTCGAAGGCGCGCCCAGCTGGAGGGGCTGGAGGATGCCGAGGCCGGCCTCCTCTTTGTCTTGGAGGTTGCCGCGCAGTGTGTCCCCCCGATGGATTTGCCCGATCCCGAGATCACCTCGATCGATGGCCAAGCCCTGCTCGTCGTATCCGTGCCGGCCACAGCGAGGCAGGTCTATCACTGGCGGGGCCGCTACCTGTATCGCGCGCAAGACAAATCCCTGCCCCTCAGCGGAATCGAGCTGCGGAGCCTGCTGCTAGAGCGCAGCCCGAACGGCTTTGAGGCGCTGGTGCCGGAAGGCGCTAGCCTGAAGGACCTGAGTATGGGCCAGGTCAAAGCATATTATGAGCAGATGGCCCAAGACCCCGATGAGCAACTCGAGTTCCTGCAAACGCGTGGCTGCCTGGTCGAGACCGAGCAGGGACTTGTTCCCACCCACGCCGGCCTGCTGCTTTTTGGCCGCGCCCCGCAGGATTGGTTGCCGCAGGCCCAGATTCTGTTGTCCCAGCATGACGGTATCACCCCCGAGGAGGACCCCCTGCGCGAGCAGGTGGGTGGCTCCCTTGCAGAGCAAATACAGGAGGCCCTGGCTTTTCTGCAGAAACATATGCGTCGGGGGCGTATGTTGGTTGATGGAGAGCGGGTCCAGGTCCCAGAGTACCCCCTGCCGGTGATTCGGGAGGCCCTCGTCAATGCAGTGGTCCATCGGGACTATAGTCTGACCGGCGACTCGATTCGGGTGGCCCTGTTCCAAAATCGTATTGAGGTCCATAGTCCGGGCCGGCTGCCTGGACCGATCACGGTGGACAATTTGCTGCAGGAGCGTTTTGCCCGCAACGCGGTGATTGCGCGGATATTGGCGGAGCTGGGCTTTGGCGAACAATTGGGCCATGGCCTCCGGCGGATGGTCTCCCTGATGGAGGAGGCCCATCTTCCGGAGCCGGACTTGTCCGAGCTGAGGGCCAGTTTTTCCCTGACCCTCTATGGACCCAAAGAGATGGCTCTTGAAAGCACCCCCACTGATCCACGAGCGCTGGCCCGCCTTGGTCTCAATGAACGTCAGGTCCAGGCCCTGATTTATCTGAACGAGCAGGGCAGCATCACCAGCCGTGAATACCAGGAGCTCTGTCCTCAAGTGAGCGCCGAGACCTTGCGGCGAGACTTTGTCGACTTGCTTTCCCGGGGCATGATTTTGAAGGTAGGGGAACGGCGGGCGACCTATTATATTCTGAGGTGAGGCGAGCACGGTGACTGCGGAGCAGCAAGAGGCGGAGGTAAAAACAGATGCGTAGACAGGCGAGCCGGGTCCTGATACTAGGCTGTTTGGCCCTGGTGTTGTTGGCTGGCTGTGGCGACAAGGTGGACCCTCCCCAGGTCAAGATACGCAAAGGAGCCAGCGCGCCCGATTTTACTTTGGAGGATCTGGATGGCAACCAGGTCAGCCTGCGTGATTTTGAGGGTCAGCCCGTGCTGATCCATTTTTGGGCGAGTTGGTGCCCATCCTGCCGGGTTGAGATGCGCGAGCTTGAGGAGATCTATCAGGGGGAGGAGGAAGGGCTCGTTGTCCTGGCCGTGGATATGCTCTATCAGGACGATCTAGATGACGTCTACGAGTTTGCGCAAGAGATGGGGCTGTCCTTTCCTGTACTGCTGGATGAGCAGGGGTCTGTGGCCGTGACCTATCGGGTAGGCTCTCTCCCTACCAGTGTATTTGTTGACCGGCGGGGACGTATTCACCTGATCCAGGTAGGGCCCATGACCCGGAAATTTATCGCGAGCGTCCTGCAGGAAATGCCCTGAGACTGTTGAGGGACGCCGATCAAGGGATCCCCGAACCCGGACAATCCGGTCCAAGATGTAAAAACCACCAAGGACACAAAGGTGAGGAGGGGGGAAAAAAATGTGTCCTTGGAGGGTTTTTAGTTCCGGTTCAGTCGGGCTCGGGGAAGAAGAGCTGCTGCAGCAAACGCCGTGTCTCGACGATGGAGAGGCCCTCTCCCAGGTAGTGTCCGCGCAAAAAGAACTCAAAGTGGAGGTGGACGCCCTGGCGGGTACCGGCGACCGACTCGGAGGTCCCCGAATTCCCCGCATAGCCCAGGACCTGTCCCTGGACGACCGGGGTATCGGTGACTATTCCCTCGGCGATCCCCGAGAGGTGGACATAACGGGCCACCAGCCCATTCTCGTGCTCGACCCAGATCTGGCGGCCGCGCAATTGATCCAGGATTTCGGGGGGCGTATAGTGTAGCTGGTCGCAGGTGGCCAGGACCTGCGCCTGTTCGTCGGGGGTCATCTCGCGAAAGTCCCAGTCCGCCCGCACGATCGTACCGTCGGCCACGGCCAGGACCGGTGTGCCGTAGGGAATGTCGATGCCCATGGTGCCCCCGTACAGATCCCAACCCTGGTGGATGCCATAGCGATAGACGCGAGGGGCTCCGGGCAGGAGGGAATCCCGTTCGGGCAAATAGAGGACGCCCTCGATCGGCCGGCCAAAGGGTCCCCAGGACAGCAGTTCAACCAGGTCGACGCGGTCCTGCGGTTGTGGTCCTGCCCCACCCGGGATACGTTGGGCCTGCCCACTGCCGGGGTAGACGTACAGTTCGCCAGGGGTCAGCAGGTACAGTCGGCCGGCTTTTGCATAGACCGCTCGGATTTGGATGCCTTTGGGCAGCGCATAGTTTTGCCGGATTTGCCCGCTGTCCCGGTCCAGGCCCCGCAGCCGCCGGCCCTGCTGGTCAACGACATAGAGGGGGCCCTCCGTGTTGGCTTCCAGGTACAGAGTGGTTGGTAGTTGCAGATCCAGGCCGGCGGCAAAGCGCGTATCCGGTTCGGCTGTGGGGCCGCGGTAACAGATCAGGGCTGGATCGCTCCCTGTGGTGCCCTCCCGCAGGAGCACGAATACATCGCCGTCGACGGTCAGGGCCATGCCCCGGGTCAGGTCCAGAGCCGTGTCCAGGCGTCCCCAGGGAGCGTCCCCTCCGGGGAGGTAGCCCTCGGCGACATTGTCATAGGGATGCCGCCAGATCTGGCTGTAGGCGCTATCGAGCAGGTAAAAGTGCTGATTGTAGGAGGCCAAAGCCACCGGGACCGGGTTGGGCGAGGTGCGCCGTTGGTCCATCAGTCGGGCAATGCTCCACTGGTCCGTGGCGGGGTCGTAGCGGTACACGTCCCCGCGTTTGTCCAAAAGCAGCAGGCCGCTGCCGTCCGGGCTCCGGGCCAGGGCGATCCACTCCCCGACGGTGATCCCCTCTACCGTACCCCCGGCTGGGAAGAGCCGCTGGGCCTGGGCCCCGTCCTGGAGGGGCATTTGGACCAATGCCCCGGCATCTATGGAATAAGCCGTGCCCTCCAGTACGACCAATCCGTGGGGATGCAGCAGCGTTGTCGGATCCAACTGGTAGCGATCGGTGTTTGCCGCGTCCAACAAAAGTTCGCCGCTGCCCACTGTGGGGGTAGGGGCCAGGGTTGGTGTAGGAATGAGCGTCGGGCTTGGGGTCAGGGTCGCGGTGAGCGCCGTGGGGGTGGGGGTGGCACTAGCAGTGGCTGTCGGCGGCGCGGTGGGGGCTGCCGTGGTAGGGACAGCTGTGGCGGTGGGGCTGGGCGTATTTGTCGCGGGTAGGGGGGTGGTCGTCTTGGCCGGATAGACCCCGGGCCAGAGCAGAATTTGGGCCGACCACAAAACCAGCAAGACCACGGCCAGGACGATGAGGATGGGGACGAGCAAAATCAGCCGATCCAGCCAGCCTTTCTCCCGCTGCGGGGGAGTCACATTGTCCAATCTGAACTCGTTCATGGGGTCTCTTTGGCGGCTGCCAGATAAAAGGTCATGCTTTCCAATGCGGCCAGGGGGTCCATCTGACGGACCCAGACATCCTCTGGCACCCGGAGGGTAACAGGTGCATAATTCAAAATAGCCTGTACGCCGGCCTGGATCAACATATCGGCTGCTTCCTGGGCCTTTTCGGTGGGTATGGACAGCAGGGCGATCTTGATCTCCAGTTGGGGGATCAGCTGTGGTATCTGTTGATCGGCGTGGACTGTCAGGCCGGTGATGATTTGTCCCACCTTGTGGGGATCACTGTCAAAGAGGGCGACAATTTCAAAACCCTCTCTGGCAAAGCCTCGATAATGCAGCAGGGCCTGTCCCAGGTTTCCGATGCCGATCAGGGCCATCGGCCAGGTTTCGGTCAGTCCCAGAATGCGCTTCAGGTGCTCCAGCAGGTTGGCCACATTGTAACCGATGCCTTGTTTGCCAAAGCCGCCAAAATACGAGAGGTCCTTGCGGATCTGGGCCGCGGTGACGTTCAGCATTTCGCCCAGCATTTGCGAGGATACAACCTCTAGGCCGCGATCGCGGCAAGAGAGCAGTGCCCGGTAGTATTGTGTGAGCCGGCGCACCACTACATCCGGTACAGGCCGTTGGGCCATATGGTCCCTCCTCAACAGAGTTTTGTACCTTGTTTGTGAAATGGGTCTCGAATCTACTATAAAGCAAAAGTGGCAACTTGTCAAGCGGTTGACAATACGGTTCGCCTATGTTACGATAAGCGTATCAGTTACCTGGTGTAAAAAGCCCATCCTGAGACTAGTTGCCGGAACGCCAAGATCGCCAAGCAGTCGAACATGAGGGGCACCATGAAGGGGCGCGCCTCGCCCTTATAGAAGGTGCTATTTGCGGGACAGAATTGCCTGGGGGCTAGCTCAGGCCAAAACAAGGGATCCTCCCATGAAAGCCCCATTCGGCCTCAAGTGCAAGTATGGGTCAAGAATAGCCGGCTGGCTTGTACTGCCGCTCTTGCTGCTGTTGGGCAGTGCTTCCCTGGTCTCTTCTGAGCAGGCCTGGAGGGGGTTGGCCCGCGAGGGGAGCGCGATCCTGTCCCAGAGCTTGCATTGGAGTGGCGGCGATTTTGGGGTGGGACACAGCAAGGGTCCCCTGAGCCAGGAGGATGGGCTGGGACTGACGCTGCCGAGCAGTGGGGTGTATACCTCCCCGGTCATTCCGGCCCCCTTGCCTTTCTCCGAGTTGGGCTGTTCCTGGGAGGCGATCCTGCCCGAGGGCTCCTCCCTGATGTTGGAGCTACGCAGCAGTCCCGATGTGGAGGGCGATCGCTGGACGCCTTGGATCCAGGTGGAAGAGGACCCCGAACTCCCGCCCATGGCTTATAACCAGTACGCCGGCGAACTCTTTTTTGTGCCCCAGCAGGAGGGGGTGCACCAGCGCTTTCAGTATCGTTTGTCCCTTTCCTCGATCTCGGGCCAAGCGCTGCCCTCTCTGGAGAGTTTGGACTGCACCTTGATCGATGCGCGGGCCGGCCCCAGCACCGCCGATATCATGGGTAGCAAGGGCCGGCCAGGCGGTCTCTCCAGCCTGGACCAGCCCCCGCTCGTCAGCCGGGAGGAATGGGGCTGTCCGGAGGGTGAGGAGAGTCCCCGCTGGCCGCCGGAGTACGAACCGGTGACCCATGTCATTGTGCATCACACAGCCACGCCCAATGACGACGTGGACTGGGCCGCCCGCGTGCGGGCGATCTGGTACTATCACGCCGAGACTCGTGGTTGGGGGGACATTGGCTACAATTATATTATCGATCCACTGGGCAACGTATACGAGGGGCGGGCCGGCGGAGAGGACGTCATTGGCGGACATGCCCACAGCTATAATCCCGGCACGATGGGCCTGGGCTGTTTGGGCACCTATTCCACTGCGCCTGTCCCCGCAGTGCTTCAGGAAACCTTGGAAGCCCTGATTGCTTGGAAAGCCTCTCAAAGGGGCATCGACCCGCTGGGGGAGAGCTTTAATAACCACAAGGTCTACGATCACATTGCCGGGCACCGGGACGTGGGGCAGACCTCCTGCCCCGGGGATGTACTCTACGGCCTGCTTCCCGCCATCCGGCTAAACGTGCAGGTGCTGCTGCTGCAGCAAGAGGAATCCATATTGCTGGACGAATTGGATCCGGAGTTTAGTCGTAGCCAGGCCTATTGGCACGAGGGCTGTGGTTACGAGGAGCACAGTTGGTGGACCCACACCACTGTGGATCCGGCGCTTTCGGCCAACTGGGGAATCTGGCGGCCCGAGCTACTCGAGGGCGGTTGGTACGAGGTTTTCGCCTATATTCCCTCGTGCGCGGATCCGGATTTGCCCGCTTATACAACTGGGGCCCATTATCGTGTCTACTATCGCGACGGTGGGAGCCTCGTGGTGGTCGATCAGGATGAAGCGCAGGGGCGCTGGGCGTCCCTGGGCACGTATCCCTTCTATGCTGGCAGTACCGGCTATGTCTACCTGGACGATATGGCCGACGACCATTGGCACTCGCTCTGGTACGACGCGGTACGCTGGGTTTTTCGGGGGTCCTCAATTGAGCTTCCGCCGGCGCCGCAGCTTCAAGCGCCGGCGGATGGGGTTTGGCTACAGGATCGGCAGGTTGTTTTTAGCTGGTCGGCTCCACCTACAGCGACGCTGGCGGGTTTTAACCTGGTGCTGGCCGCGGACGCCGCACTGAGCCAACCCCTGCTTGAAGTTGACCTGGGCCTGGCCTCGTCCTACAGTGTTACCCTGAACGGGGATACGTCCTTTCTGTACTGGTCCGTTCGCGCCTACAACGACAACGGCTGGGGGCCTTTTGCCCCGGCCCGCCGCTTTGGGGTCGACACCTCGCCGCCCACTTCGAGTGCGACCGATCTTTATTGTTCCATCGCTGGGAGCTGCTTTCTGCTTTGGGAGGGACATGACAACGGCAGCGGGGTTGCTTGTTACACGGTGCAGGTGCGCGACGGTTTGGACGGCGTCTGGCTGGACCTCTGGAGCGAGGTGGGTTGGACCAGCGGGGTGGTCGACATCCCCGCCGAGGGCATCCGCTATTTCCGGGTCCATGCCCGCGATGCCCTCGGTTTTGAGGAGACACCTCACGAAGGGGATGGGGATCTGTCGAGCCTGGAGGTGAGCTGGCTGAACTGGGGCTGGTATATGCCCCTGGTGCTCAAGGCGCAGGTCGGCCCCACCGGTGCGCCCACGCTGCCCCCGACGGTTTCGCCTCGGCCCAGCCCTACCCCGACAGTGCCTTTGCCTCCGACGGTTTTGCCCACGGCCACGCCCACACCCGTCGAGCTGGCCCCCCCTTCGCCGACGCCTGTTCCGACGATCTCTCAAACGCGTGCGCCCTCGCCCACGCCGGGTGGTTCCGGTGTGGTCGGCCTGGGTTGGGCCGATCTGCGGGTGATGCGGATGTACTCTAGCCAGGATTCGCCCTTTGACTGTGCCCGACCGGCCGGCATTGCGGTGGACCTGAGCAACCTGGGCATGGCAGCGGCCAGGAGTTTTTACGTGGAACTGAGGGGGAGCGACATCGAGGGCTGCCGTTGGTACGTAGAGGAGCTGCAGCCGGGCCAACACAAAGAGTTGGTCTGTCCCGAAATCGTGCTGGGTACAGTGATCACCGTAACCATAGACCCAGAGAACACGGTGGTAGAGAGCGACGAGCACAACAACCAGTTCAGTGGGCCGCTCAACGTACTGGTCCTTCCCACGTGCACGCCAAGGCCCAGCACACCATAGGCGGGCTGGGCCCAAGTCACAGACTGTGAACAGGGTAAAAGAGGCCTTATTCCAAAAACCCGCGCAGTTTTTTCCCATAGTGGGGATGGCGTAGTTTGCGCAGCACCTTGGCTTCAATCTGGCGGATGCGCTCCCGGGTGATACCAAACTCTTTGCCCACTTCCTCCAGGGTGCGGTAGCGGCCATCGTTGAGTCCAAAGCGCAGCTGGATAATCCGGCGTTCGCGCTCGGGCAGTTTTTCCAGAACCTCGTTGATCTGCTCCCGTAGCAAGTGATAGGAAGCTGCATCCAGAGGAGCAGCTACCCGGTCATCCTCGATAAAGTCGCCCATCCGGCTGTCCCCTTCTTTGCCCACCGGCATTTCCAGGGAGATGGGAATGCGCGAGACCTCGATGACGCGGCGGACCTTGTCCTTGCTGATGCCCATCGCCTCCGCAATTTCCTCAGTGGTGGGCTCGCGTTCCATCTGTTGCTGAAGGCGGTGTGAAACCCGCTTGACTCGATTGATAGTCTCGCCCACGTGGACCGGCAGGCGGATAGTCCGGCTCTGGTCCGAGATGGAACGGGTGATGGCCTGGCGAATCCACCAGGTGGCGTAGGTGGAGAACTTGTAGCCACGAGTATGATCAAACTTTTCAGTTGCCCGCATCAGGCCGATGTTGCCTTCCTGGATCAGGTCCAGGAAGGACATGCCGCGGCCGATGTATTTTTTGGCAATACTGACGACCAAGCGCAAGTTGGCCTGGATCAGGTGCTGGCGGGCTTGCTCTCCGGATATGAGCGTTTGCTCCACTTTTTCCCGCCGCTCAGCTTTCATGTTGTTGCCCGCCTTTTCCAGCTTTAGGGCGGCCTCTTCGCCGGCCCTCAGGCGCATAGCCAGTGCAACCTCCTCTTCTGAGGTTAACAGGGGCACTCGCCCAATCTCGTGTAGGTACATGCGTACGGGATCATCGATACTGATCGAATCCAGGTCCCCCTTTAGCGCACTGCTCTCCGGGGCGCTTTCCTCCGCCTCCTTTTCGAGTTCCTCGGCTCCATCCAGCACGGGCAGGCCCAGATCCTGCAAGGTGGTATATAGTTCATCGACCTCATCGAGATGGTATTCCAGATCAGGAAACACTTCCAAGATTTCGTCGAGGGTAATGCCTCCCTGTTCCTGGGCTCGTTTGATCAATGTTTGTATCATGTGTTTATCCACCCCTATCTTGATCACTCGGAAACTTGGCCGCGCTTAAAAGATTGCCCCCCCTTGTACAAAGGATGGGGTCTCGTTTCTGAGTCAGGCCAAAGATTGGCCGTTCGCTCCCATGCTGCCCCATTATGCACTTTTAGGCCCGGGAAAAATCGCCCCGGGCACTTTTCCATTATACCGCATTTATAGGGACTTGTCTAGTACTTGAAGCACCTCGTTCAAAAGATTAGCTTTACAACAATAATAGGATAGCATGTTCTGGCCCCATTGTCAAGGAGAAGGGTATAGGAGGAAGAGTGAAAAGGGGAAAAAGAAAAAGTAAATATGTGAAAGCGGTCTTGTAAATGCATATAAATTCTATTTTATGGGTATATCTGTCTTAGAAGTGTGTTCTGTGAACTTGCACTTTTGGGACAGATCGGGTATGATAGAGCTGCCTTAGCACTCTGGCTATAAGAGTGCTAAAATTACGTCCCCGACTGGGGTAGTCAAATTCTATTAGGAGGTGGACAGACATGGAGATCAAGTTGAAACCGCTGGCTGATCGTGTGGTTGTCAAGCCTATCGAACAGGAAGAAGTCAGCAAGGGGGGCATTTATTTGCCCGACACGGCCTCTAAGGAAAAACCGCAGGAAGGTCAAGTCATCGCGGTGGGGCCAGGCCGCCGCTTGGACGACGGCACCCGTGTTCCCATGGAGGTGAGCGAAGGGGACCGCGTTCTCTTTGCCAAGTACGCTGGCACCGAGTTCAAGGATCAAGCTGACGACAAGTTTATTATCCTCAGCGAGAAGGATCTCTTGGCGATCATTGAGCGCTAGGTCAGAGGAATCATAACATGCTTCAGGGGGCTGACTAGCCTTCTGAGAAGACCAGAAAATCTTGAGGAGGTAAAAAGCAATGGCAAAGCAGTTAGTTTTTGGAGAGGATGCTCGGCGTGCCTTCAAGCGTGGTCTGGATACTTTGGCCGAGGCCGTCAAGACGACTTTGGGACCCAAGGGGCGCAACGTTGCCCTGGATAAAAAATTCGGAGCTCCCACCATTACCCATGATGGTGTGACCGTTGCCAAGGAGATTGAACTGGAGGACCCCTTTGAGAATATGGGGGCGCAGTTGCTCAAAGAGGCGGCGACCCGCACCAACGATGTCGCTGGTGATGGAACTACGACGGCCACGGTTTTGGCTCAGGCTATTATCCACGAGGGCCTGCGCAACGTCGCTGCTGGGGCCAATCCGATGTTGATCAAGCGCGGTTTGGAGATCGGCTCCAAAGCGATTGTTGAGCATATCAAGGGGCAGAGCAAGGCGGTAGACGATCGAAGTGAGATCGCCAATGTGGCCGCCATCTCGGCCGCAGACCGCGAGATCGGTGAGTTGATCGCCGAGGTCATGGAGCAGGTTGGCAAGGATGGCGTCATCACCGTCGAAGAGGGTCGGGGAATCGGTTTTGAGACCGAATACACCGAGGGCATGCAGATCGATCGCGGTTACATCTCGCCCTATTTTGTCACCAACCCGGAGCGGATGGAGGCCGAACTAGAGGACCCCTATATCCTTGTCACGGACAAGAAAATTTCCGCGATCAATGATATTCTGCCCCTCTTGGAAAAAGTGCTGCAGGTGACCAAGAACCTGGTCATTATTTCTGAGGATGTCGAGGGTGAGGCTCTGGCCACCTTGGTGGTCAATAGACTGAGAGGCACCCTCAACTGTTTGGCCGTCAAGGCCCCTGGCTTTGGCGATCGCCGCAAGGCCATGCTGCAGGATATTGCCATCCTTACTGGGGCGAGCCTGATCTCTGAGGAGCTCGGTCGAAAGCTGGATACGGCCACCATGAGCGATCTGGGCCGCGCGCGCAAGGTTGTCTCGACCAAGGATGACACCACCATTGTCGAGGGCAAGGGTGCGGAGGAAGAGATCAAGCGGCGCATTGAACAGATCAAGGCCCAGATCGAGGTAACCACATCCGATTTTGATCGGGAGAAGCTGCAGGAGCGCCTGGCCAAGTTGGTGGGTGGTGTGGCTGTGATCAAGGTGGGTGCGGCTACTGAGGTCGAACTGAAGGAGAAAAAGCACCGCGTCGAGGATGCTCTCTCGGCTACCCGGGCGGCTGTGGAAGAGGGGATTGTCCCCGGTGGCGGGGTGACCCTGATCAACGCTATGGCCGCGCTGGAGGGGGTCGAATTGAGCGGTGACCAGGCTACGGCCCTGTCGATTCTGCGTCAGGCCCTGGAAGAACCGATGCGCCAGATCGCTCGCAACGCCGGTTACGAGGGCTCAGTTGTTGTGAGCAAGGTGTTGCAGGAGCAGGAGGCCAAGGACAACCCGAACATCGGTTTTGACGTGCTGCAAGAGAACTATGGCGACATGTTTGAAAAGGGCATCATCGATCCGGCCAAGGTCACCCTTTCGGCCGTGGAGAATGCCGTCTCGATCGCCGCCATGATCCTGACCACGGAAGCGCTCATCACCGACATCCCCGAGGAGGAAAAGGCTCCGGCCATGCCTCCTGGGGGCGGCTACGGCGGCATGTACTAGAAGCGCAAGCCTGAACGGCTGGAGGTAGGTTTTGGCGGCCTGGGGAGTGCATCCCCTGGCAGCAAGCCATAAAACCTGGCCGGCCTGATACGATGTAGGGCGCCTCTTTTGAGGCGCCCTACATCGTATCAGGCCCTTGGTCCGGGGGCCGCTTTGAAATTTTTGTTGGATGGTGGTAGAATACGGTTCCATGGCCCAATCCAGACCGGGTACTGGATAGCGTAGTAGGAGGGTGGACTTGACAACTTTGCGGCTCTTTTCGGGAAATGCCAATCTTCCCTTGGCCCAAGAGGTGGCTTCTATTCTGGGAATCCCCCTGGGCAAGCTGCGCATCACCCACCTGCCCGACAGCGAGACACACGTCGAGATACTGGAGTGTGTCCGCAAGCAGGATGTCTTTCTCATGCAGACCTGCTCGGATCCGGTCAACGAGCATAGCATGAGCCTTTTCCTGTTAGTCGATGCTTTCCGCCGGGCCTCGGCCCGCTCGATTACGGTGGTGGCGCCCTATTTTCCCTACACCCGCCAGGAGCGCATGGCCCGGGGGCGCGAGGCCATCAGCACCCGCGTCGTGGCCACCATTTTGGAAAGCCTGGGTGTCGACCGGGTCATCTATGTGGATGTCCACTCCCCGGCGATCCAGGGCTTTTTCGGGATCCCCGTAGATCCCCTGACGGCGGTGCCAATCCTGGCCAAGCATTTCGGGCACGAACGCTTTGCCCAGGCCGCCATTGTTGCTCCAGACACCGGGCGGGCCAAAATGGCCGGCCGATACGCCGAGCTTTTGCAGCTGCCCCTGGTGGTTATGCAAAAGCGCCGTGAAGATCGGCAGATCCGCGTGACCCATATCTCTGGGGACATTCGCGGGCATATCCCCATCATCATTGACGACGTCATTGCCGGGGGCAGTGTGTTGGACGAAATTCCCGCCTTGCTGGAGGCCGGCGCCCGTCCCGAGGTATATCTGTCCATTACGCATCCTGTGCTGGTGGGGCGCTCCTTGGAAAAACTCTGCCAGCCATTTATCAAAGAACTGGTCGTGAGCAATACGATCCACGTACCCCCGGAAAAGCAGGTCAAGGTGCTGCGCGTCATTTCGATCGCCCCCCTGCTGGCCGCTGTGATTCAGCACATTTACGAGGGACACACGATCAGTCCTTTGCTGCAGTTGGTCTAAGGCCGGCCTGCAAAGCAAGTTGGCCGGCTAGATGAGAAAAAGAGGCCCCTGTCCGTGCTGGAGGGGCCACCCAAGAAAAAATAATATGGAGGTCTCAAATGGACCTGGGATTGACAGGACGTACCGCTCTCGTCGCTGCGGCTAGCCGGGGTCTTGGCAAGGCGATTGCCTGGGAATTGGCGCGTGAGGGCGCTGCTGTCGCGATCTGTGCTCGAGGGAAGGAACAGCTCAAACAAACGGCGGCCGAGATTGCCCAGGATACGGGTTCCCGCGTATTGGCCCTGGCCGCAGATGTTTCTGTGGCCCGCGATGTGTTCAGCTTGGTGGATGCGGTGATGCAGCACCTTGGGGGCATCGATATACTGGTCAACAATGCCGGTGGTCCCCCGCCGGGCCCCTTTCTCACCTTTTCCGACGAGGATTGGCGTGCAGCGCTGGATTTGAACTTGCTCAGCGCGGTGCGCCTATCCCGGGCGGTGATTCCCCACATGCAGCAATGCGGCTGGGGTCGGATTATTAACCTGACTTCGGTGGCGGCCAAACAGCCCATCCCCGATCTGGTCTTGTCCAATGCCGCACGTAGTGGGGTGATCGGCCTGTCCAAGACATTGGCGCTGGAACTGGCTGCATCGGGCATTACTGTGAACAGTGTCTGCCCCGGCTTTATCCTGACAGACCGCGTGCGACAGCTCTTCCGGGCCCGTGCGGAGAAGGAAGGTCACTCGGTCCAAGAGATCCAAAAGAGCTATGAACGCCAGATTCCCCAGGGACGCTTAGGCCGGCCACAGGAACTGGCGGCATTGGTCGCCTTCCTGGCCTCCGAACAGGCTGGCTATATCACCGGTACGGCGATCCAGCTCGACGGGGGCTATGTGCGCGGACTCTTTTAGCCCGGATCGTGCATTGGGCCGGCATTCTGACTTGTGGTATAATGGTTTCTACGGACGGTGCTAATCGCAGGAGAAGGCCCTATGGCACGGTGGTGGCCCTTTGGCAAGGATAAGCAGAAAAAAAGCCTGCAACTTGCCCCAGATCCCGTAGATTGGTCGTTGGGCCCGGAGGAGGAAAGGGAGCAGCTCCTGAGTTTGCTCGTGCAAGAGTTGTCCTCTCCCTCGCCCTCGCGGCGGGAGCGGGCCATTGAATTGTTGGTCCAGGCCCAGGCGACCAAGGCGACCTCAGAATTGCTCGATTTGCTCCAGCGGGAACAACATTTGGTTGTGCGTTGGAAAGCTTTGCACGCCCTGCAGTCCCTATCTGACCTGCCCCTGGATTCCCCTGATTTCGAGGTCGAGGCCTGGCGTGAACAGGCGGTCGATGGGCTCATCGAGCAATTAGGCAGTGCCAAGCCCAGCCAACGCTGGGGTGCGGCCGAGGCCCTGGGGCAACTGGGGGACCGCCGGGCTATACCGGCTCTGGTCGAGAGGCTGCGTGACCCCCACGCCTTTGTACGCTGGGCCGCTGCTCAATCCCTGGGACACATCGGTGGCGAGGCGGCTATCCCCCTGCTCTTGCCCATGTTGGAGGAAGCAGATCCCCTGGTGCGTCGCAGCGCCATCGACGCCCTGGCTCATCTGGATACCCCTACGGTGCGCAAGGTCTTGCACCAGGCGCTGCACGATGCCGATCCTACCGTTCTGCGGAGTGCTATCGAGGCGGTGAAGCAACTAGGGGATTCCCAAGCGACCTCTGCCGTAATCCGTGCCCTGGACGCCGAAAATACGCTCTGGGTGCGCTACAGTGCCGCCGAGGCACTGGGCACTATCGGCGATCACCGGGCTATTCCTCCTCTGATCGAGGCGGCCCGCGATCCAGAGGTGCTCATTCGACGGGTGGCGGTGCGCTCCCTGGGCTTATTACGGGACAGTCGGGCCATCCCCAGTCTGGTCCAGTCTCTGTCCGACCCGGATACCCAGGTCCGGCTCAACGCAGCGGACGGCTTGGGCCTGGTTGGCCACGAGGGGGTGCTGGCCCAACTTGGGGAGCATCTCCACGATAATGCGGGTGTTTTTGGAAGAAAAGTGGGCCTGGCCGTACAGCAAGCGATCACTGCCATCCAGGAACGGACGGGGCAAGAGGCTGGACGCTAGGGCTGCTCCCCCCCCTCATAGCGCGGAGCCGGTCGGCTGCGTCCTAGAATGACCTGCTCTGTCTTGAGATACCAGTTGGCCACACCCTGGAAACGATCCCCCAGGTCGTTCAGGGGCTGCAGTTCAATCCCCCGGATACGCGAACTGGCCACGTAGCTGTAGACAGGATAATAAAGTGGGATCGCGGGAATCTCTTGGATGAAACGCTCCTGGAACTGCCAGTAGATCTGGGTGCGCTCGTCCTGGTTCAGGACTTGTCGCCCTTGCTCCAGCAGCAGATCGGATAGTTCATCCTCAAAGGAGGAGAGATTCAAGCCCTCTGGTCCGATTTGGCTAGAGTGCCACAGTGCAAATTCATCGGGGTCGCGGCCCAGTTGGCCCCAGCCATACAGCAGCAGGTCATAATCACGGGCGACCAGTCTCTCCCGGAACAATTCCGGATCGCTTTGGACGAGGACGCGTACGGCCATGCCTAGAGGGGCTAACTGCAGCTTGATCCGACGGGCCAATTGCAGCCGTTCTTCAGGAAGGTCTCGGGTCAGCAGGGTTAAGGCGAGATCGCGCAGATCGCGCTCCCGCAGGCCATCCCCGTCCATGTCGGTCCATCCACTTTCCTCTAACAAAGCCCGAGACTGATCAGGATTGTGTTCAAGGGGTGCCAGGTCCGGCTTGTGAGCCCAGGAGATGGGCGAGATGGGGCCATTGGCCGCAAACACCTCTTCCGAACTCGCCGCGACCAGGGCCGCGATGTCCAAGCCCAGGCTCAGGGCCTGACGTACTCGCTCGTCACTCAATATGGGGGATTGGGTGTTGATAAAGAGAATGTCGTAGGCTTGTAGATAGGTCCGATAGACCACGAGGTCGGGACGTTCGTTCAGGGCTTCCAGAGCATTCGTCGGCACCCCAAAGGCGGCATCCACGTCTTTCTGCAGCAGGGCCTGTTGCAGTGCTTGCTGGTCTCGGTAAAAGTGGAACTCCATTTTGTCCAGATAGGGCGTGCGGCGGTAATAGAGGGGATTGGCCTCCAAAATCAGGACGAGCGTGCCATCCTCTTGGGACAGGATTTCCTGAAAGCGGAAGGGACCGCTGCCCACCGGTGCCAGGTTGAAGGGGTTCAGGAGCAGATCCTCGGCTGTGATCCCTTGGAGGTGATGGGCTGGCAGGATGGGTAGGGTGGTGTAGCTCAAAAAAGGGGCGTAGGGACGTTCCAAGACAAAGCGTAGTTGCCGCTTGTCCAAGGCCTCAACCTGCACCTGGGACCATAGAGAGGCGAGTCCGCTGGGGTCGGGCATTTCTGGGGAGCGTATTAGATTCAGGGTAAACAACACATCGGCAGCGGTCACGGCTTCGCCGTCGTGCCACTGGGCATTGCTGCGCAGGGTGCAGGTATAGACAGTACCGCTGTCGGACACCTCCCAGCCTTCAGCCAGGGCCGGCAGCACGGAACCGTCCGGCTGCAGGGTAGAGAGGCCGTCAAAAAGCAGGCTGGAGATTGCCCGTTCGGCGTCACTGGAGGCAAGTAGCGGGTTGAGGTACTGCGGGGAGCCCAGGACCCCCTCCCGATAGGTTCCTCCGTGGGCCGGCAGGGTAACGGTCTGGCGGTTTTGGGAGAACTGGGCCAGGAGACCTGCGACAACCAGGATCCCCAACGTGGCAAACAAGAGTTGCCAGCGGATCAGGCGGGCCATGGCCGGCCTAAACGATCAGGCTGCTGATCAGGGAGACTAGGAGAAAGACGACCGTCAGGCCAACGGTCAGTTGGAACATTGTGTTTTCCAACCCCCGCCGCGTATGCATGGGGGAAAGCATATCCCGCCCCCCAAAGATGCCCCCGAATCCGGAGCCCTTGGACTGCAGAATAATGATCGTGACGAGGGTGGCACTGACCAGAATTTCCACAATATTGAACGCGGTCTGCAACACGGCAATACCCTCCATACAGCGACGCTGCGCTGGTTATGAACTCGAACTCACGCGACAATGACTGCATTTAACGCACCCATTGTACTACAATCTACCCAACTCTGCAAATTGACCTTGTGGCAAGCTCGTGATACAATGCTCCCAGAAGCCATATCGTCGCGCCAGGGAGCAAGGTGATGATCCTGCTGCGCTGTCTCTACCGAGGTCGATCCTATACGGGCGTTCTGCAAGGGGGACAAATCCATGTTGTGGAGGGCGATCCGGCGCATCCCCAGCCAGGCCGGCTGCTGGCTTCTCTGGAGCAGGTCCGCCTGCTTCCCCCGAGCCAGCCGAGCAAAATCCTGGCCGTGGGGCGCAATTATGCCGACCATGCGGCCGAGTTTGACCACCTCCCACCGGCCGAGCCGCTGCTCTTTCTCAAGCCGCCCAGCGCGCTGATTGGTCCGGATGACCCGATCCACTTGCCGGCTTTCTCCGAGCGGGTCGATCACGAAGCCGAACTGGCCCTGGTGATCGGCCGGCGCTGTCGCCACGTTTCCCCCGAGCAGGCCCTTTCCTGCGTATTGGGCTATACCTGCGCCAATGACGTCACCGCTCGAGATCTGCAGCGCGGGGATGGCCAGTGGACCCGGGGCAAGGGCTTTGACACCTTTTGCCCTCTGGGCCCCTGGCTGGTGACCGATCTGGACCCGGCCCAGCTCCAAGTGATGGGACGGGTCAATGGCGAACTGCGGCAACATGGCCACGTCCGCGATTTGGTCTTTTCAGTGGGCCAATTGATTGCCTACGCCGCAGCCGTGATGACCCTGGAGCCGGGGGATGTCCTGTTGACGGGGACCCCGGCCGGTGTGGGGCCCTTACAGCCCGGTGACTTGGTTGAGGTCGAGATTCCCCAGATCGGCGTGCTGCGCAATCCCGTCCTCACGGCAGTGCCCCGGCCGGCCATCGAGTAGAATTGTCTGAGCGGAAGCGGTTCTGAAGGGCAAGCTCCTAGTTGGGGGCCGCCTCGTCGTCGGCCTCCGATTGTTCCTTGGGCACATCGACTCCGGCCGACTGCTCACCGGACTTGGGTGTTTCTGCGGCCTTTGCGGCAGTTTCTTCTGTTCCTTGCGTCGCGCCCTCCTTTTTCCGCTTTTGGGGCAGCGCGTTCTCTTTGGAAAAGGGCGGGTGATCGAGCACTTTGTCGTAGGCATAGAGGGCCAGTATCTTGATTGTGGCCAACACCGGGGCCGCCAGAAAGGCACCGAGCACGCCGGCGTTGCCCGCCCCAATGATAACCCCAATCAAGACCACCAAGGCGGGCAGATCCACGCTTCCGCCGATAATGCGCGGCACCAGCAGGTTGTTCTCGACCTGCTGGATCAGCAGGTATACCCCCAGGACCAGCAGAGCTACCCAACCGTGTGACCAGGGGATGATGCTGGAACCCTGAATCAGGGCCACCGCCACGGCCGGCCCCAGGGCAATCAGCGGGCCGATGTTGGGGATCACCTCCATCAGGCCGGCCAATAGGGCCAAGGGTACGGCACCCGGAATCCCCATAATCGTCAGCGCCAAAAAGCTTATGCTGCCGATCGCCAGGCAGAGCAAGAGTTGGCCTCGGAAAAATGAGCTCCAGACATTGGATAGCCGCTGGCTTAACTCGCCAACCTCGGCCTGATAGGCCTCCGGGATAAAGTGCTTCAGGCGCCGGCCCCAATCGGGGGCCTCTTTGACCAGGTAGAAAGAGTAGACCAGGGTCAGCAACAAGGTTACGGTGGCCGAGGTTACCGAGGAGGCCACCGTGGCAACCCCACCGAACAGGCGCGGAATCCACGTTGTGGGCGAAGGAAGGTCGGGCAAAATACCGGGCAGGGTCAGCCCCTGCAGTGCTGGGTCGACCAGGGAGGAGAGATCGATGGCCAACCCTGCCGGCAGGTGGATAACGCGCCAATCTTGCAGGGTCTGCACGAGCCAGTCACGGCCCTGAGTCAACAGGTCCGACCAGTTCAAGTCGAGTGCGCGCACTTGCTCCAGCACAATGGGAACGAGCAGGATGGGAACAGCCGCGATGCTGAGCAGCATGAGCAGGTAAACTGTGATCGTGGCCAGGGTGCGTGGAAAGCGCAGGCGGTGTTGAAGCCAGTCCACAATGGGGAAAAGGACGTAGGCGATTACAGCGCCTATCAATAGACTGGTCAGCGTCACCCGGGCCAGGTAGACCAGGATTAAAACGGCAATGACGCCCACTACAGCGACCATCCGCTTGGTTGTCTCGGTCCAAAGGTTTTGCACAAGCCCGACTCCTTGCGAAAAGAACACCTAGCCTATTCTACTACAGAGAGGGAGGGGACGCAACCCCTTGCACCCTGGGGCGGCCTGTAGTACAATGCATACGTACCGGGGTCATGGGACAATACCGGGCCAGGTCTGGCGTCTGCAGGAGCGCACCACAGTGAGTGAGTACGTTGTCGAGACACAAATTTTTCAGGGTCCGTTGGAGCTATTGCTCCATCTTATCGAGCAGGAAGAGCTGGATATCACTATGGTTTCCCTGGCCGAGGTCACTGGGCAGTACCTGGACTACCTGGCACATATGCCTCACCGCGAGCCGGCCGAAATGGCCGCTTTTTTAGATGTGGCGGTCCAATTGGTTTGGATCAAATCCCAGGCCTTGTTGCCCCGCCCCCCGAGCAGTGAGGAAGATGAGGTGGGGGAGGATTTGGTCCAGCAATTGCGGGAATTCCAACACTACAAGCAGGTCTCCCAACAGCTTCAGGGCTGGATGGAGGAGGGTCGGCGTGCTTTTGGCCGGCTGGCCTCTCCCAATTTACCTAACCCCAAATTGGTCGAATTGGAGAACAGCACCCTGCAGGCACTGTTACAGGCTATGGAGGAACGCTTTCGCGAGCTAGCCGTTGAAAAGCCCCGGATGACCATACCCTACAGGAGGCGGATCACCCTCCGGAGCAAGGCCCGGCGCATCCACGATCTGCTGTGCTTGCACGAACGCGTCCCCTTTTACTCTTTGTTGGCCGAGGACCCTACCCGTGAGGATGTTGTGGTCACTCTGTGGGCGGTCCTGGAAATGTTCAAACGTCACTGGATTGTTTTCGAGCAGGAGGAGCTTTTTGGACCGATCAACATCTGCCGACATGGCGGGGCGATCCCCGAATGGCAGCAGGGCGCCGAATGGTGGGCCGAACTGGAAGATCTTGGTTGAGGCACTGCTTTTTGTGGCCCCCGAACCGCTCTCGGTCCGGGATCTGGCCCAGGCTTTGGAGTGTACCGAGCAGCAAGTCCACGCCGCCCTGGAGCAGTGTGAGCAAGAGCAAGCCGGCCGGGGAGTTCGCCTGCAACGGTTGGGGGAGCGCCTGCAGCTAGCCACTGTCCCCGAGGCCGCCCCCTACATCGAGCGTTTGCTGGGACTGCAGATCTCCACGCGTCTCTCTACGGCGGCCCTGGAGACGCTGGCCATCGTGGCCTATCGGCAGCCGGTCACCCGGCCAGAGATCGAGTTCCTGCGGGGAGTGGACTGCTCGGGGGTTCTGCGGACATTGCTCTATCTGGGCCTGATCGAGGAGCAGGGCCGGGCGGCTCGTCCGGGTCGGCCCTTTCTCTATGGGACGACCTTTGACTTTTTGCGCCACTTTGGCCTGCAGAGCCTGGCCGAACTGCCGCCACTGGAATTTACACAAGAGGAGGACGGATGAGCGAATCCTTTTTCCAGGACGATATCGTCAAAAAGTACTTTCCCGATTCCGAGGGGGAGAAAAAAGCGCCCCCGCCGGAGGAACAATCTCCCGCGGTCGAGGAGCCGACAGGCGAGGAGCCTCTTCCACTAGCAGGGGAACCGGCGCCAGCCCCGCCCCCGGCCGCAGAGCAGCCGACCGCCGGCCCTGCTGAACCAGAGGGACCCCGGCTAAACTGTGCGAATTGCGGCGCCGAGCTCCCCTCCCAGAGCAAATTCTGCCCCGAGTGTGGGGCCCCGGTCTCGTTGCCACTGCCGCTGGAAACGGCGGTCGGCCCCGCTCGTGCGGAAACCGGGCGGCCGATGGAGGCGCCCGTTGTCCCTGGTGCAGCACCGCCGCCGGCCGGCCTGCCGCAGATCGTCCCCCTTGTGACGGCTCCCCGCCCGGTTACTCCCGCGGTGGTCCCTCCCGTGCCCGCGGACAAGCCGCCCCCCCGTTGGCCCTGGATGACCCTGCTCATCGCCGGCGGCATCTTGGCTGGGATCTCCCTGCTCTGTGCCTGCCTGCTTCTCTTTGCGGCCCCCAATATGGCCGACGAGGAGGTCAGCGCACAGGATCTGCGTTGGTTCGCCCTGCTCTGCTGTGCCCTGCCCGGCCTGCTGCTAGCGGCAGTGGCCACCTTTGGCGGCTTTCAGGCCTTTCGCCGCGCCAAGGATTAGCCCCACCATTGTCATCTTGACACCTTGCCCTTTGGGCCAAAGGGTGTTATACTAAAGCTGGAGTTAGATAAATAGAGCGTGGAAGGCAAGCTGTAGGTTTTGCAGATTCTCGTTGGCACAGCATGCAGCGCCTACCTAGACTCGATCCAAAACCAAAGTATAAAAGGAGGCATCCCTTGATTCTTGGGGTAGAGACCAAACAATTGCTGAAACACGCGGATGATCGGGGTTTTCTGATGGAAATCTTGCGCTCGGATGACGCCATCATGGAAACTTTTGGGCAGGTCTATGTTTCGATGAACCATCCCGGTGTTGTGCGGGCCTGGCATTGGCATGAACATCAGGAGGACTTGTTCTGCTGCATTCAGGGCATGATCCAGGTCCCCCTGTACGATATGCGCGAGGATTCCCCTACCTACGCTGAGTTGAATGAATTTTTCCTGGGAGAGCACCATCCGATTGTTCTGCGCATTCCCCGTGGGGTGGCCCATGGCTACAAGACCATTGGGGTCATTCCCTCCTTGCTGCTGAACTTTCCATCCCGGCCCTACAATCGAGAGCAACCGGACGAACTGCGCTTAGCCTGGAACACGGAGAAAATTCCTTATTCCTGGGAAACCCGCTTTCGCTAGCCCTGTCCGCAAAGCTCGGATCGCTTCGCTTGGCCCGTGAAAGCTGGAGGCCAGCGTTAATGTCATCGAGACAATCATCGTCAACGCGCCAGCCCCACGAATCCTATTCAGAGGAGGATTGGGCGCAGTTGCGCCCGGATTGGCTAGAGACCTGGCGCGACCTGGAACAAAGCAAGCAGCCGATCCATCCGGCTCGCCGGCGGCGGAGACGGCGTCTGTACCAACTCAAGGCGCTGTGGGTTGCCCTGGGCGTTTTACTAACCCTGGGGGCGCTTGCCCTGGGGCTGCTTTACACTTTTGAGTGGCGCTTTGACGGCGTAATTTTGCCCAATGTCTATGTCGGAGGGATTCCACTGGGCGAGTTATCCCCCACGGATGCCCGAGCGCTGCTCCAACTGCACTATCGGGATTTCCAGCAGCAGCCCCTGGCTTTGCGCTATGAGGACCGCGTCTGGCGGCCATCGGGGCCGGATATCGGCTTGCAGGTCGCCTGGGACGCTGCTGTGGACGAGGCCATGTCCGTCGGACGCGAGGGCTCGTTCTGGGAACGTTGCCGCCAGCGCTGGCGGCTCTGGCAAAACCGTCACGATATCCTGCTGCCTGTGTGGCTGGAAGAGGGACTCTTGCGCCACTACCTGGAGGACCTGGCGCTGACTATCGACCGTCCTCCGCTGGATGCCGCTCTGGCCGTGGAGAACCAGGATGTTTATGTCCGTTCAGGTCAAGACGGACATTCCCTGCAGATTGTGCCTTCCCAGGTCGTTATCAAGCGGGCCCTGTCCGAGCTGTCCACCGACCCCGTGGACCTGGTTGTGCACATTGTTCCAGCCAATATTGACGAGACGGCGGCGAGTGGAGCCCTGGAGACAGCCCGCCGGATGCTCTCCGGCCCGATCATTCTGCATATAGGCGAGCAGAGCTGGACGCTCAGCGTCGCGCAGATCGGAGAAATGCTGACCATCGAGCGCCGCCAGGAGGGCCTCCAGGACAGGCTAGGCGTCTTCCTGGATCAGGAGGCCCTGTTCGACTTTATGCAGGAAATCGCGTCCGCGGTGCGGGTCCGTCCGCGCAATGCCCACTTTTGCTTTGTTGAGGATCACCTGGAAATCGTTGATGAGGGTGCCACCGGGCAGGAACTTCAGGTCGACGCAGCCGTGGAAATGATCAACAGTGCTGTACTCTCTGACCAGCGGGAGCTAGAATTGAACGTGGTGGAGGTCCAGCCGGAGATCCGGCGAGAGACGATCGCCGAACTGGGGATCCAAGAGTTGGTGGGCTATGGTGAGAGTTACTTTAGCGGTTCTCCGGCCTATCGCCTGCACAATATCGCCAACGCGGCCCGCATCCTGGACGGCACCCTGATTGCTCCCGGGGAAACGTTTTCTTTCATTGGGGCGATTGGCCCCATTGACGAGGATGACGGCTTTATCGAGGGCTATTCCATCATTGGCGGACGCACCGTGCTCAATGTGGGCGGGGGTGTCTGTCAGGTCTCGACGACCGTCTTTCGCGCGGCCTTTTTCGCCGGCCTACCCATTGTGGAGCGCCACGCCCACGCCTTTCGGGTCAGCTACTATGAGCAGGGTTCTATTCTGGGTTTTGATGCCACGATCTATACCGGAACGGGTACCGACCTGCGCTTTCGCAATGATACCGACGGCTACCTGCTGATGCAGTTGGAAGCCTATACCCACTCGGCCTATTTGCAGGTCTCTTTGTATGGGACCAGGCCGGATCGCCAGGTCCAATTGGACGGCCCCTATCTGTCCAATTGGACCCCTGCTCCCAGCGAACCGGTCTATGTCGAGGATCCCACCCTGCCGCCGGGTGCGATCCATCAGACGGACTGGGCCCATGACGGGGTGGATGCGACCATCTATCGCCATATCCTGGTGAACGGCGAGGTGGTCTCGAGCGAGTCCTTTTATAGCCACTATGAGGCCTGGCCCAACGTCTATGCCATCGGACCCTAGTCCCAATCTCACCGCTAAACAGTTGACGAAACGAACACTTTATGCTATAGTGTGGCTAGGTTTTGGCAGTAAAAGGTTTTGCCCAAAAGGAGGAGCCAGAGATAAGCGATCGGTTAGCAATTAACACCAAAATACGGGCCCGGGAGGTTTTACTGATTGGTGCGGACGGCAAACGCATTGGAGTCATCCCCCTACAGGAAGCATTGCGAGTCGCTGCTGCAGAGGGTTTGGATCTTGTGCAGGTTAATCCTGTCGCCGACCCACCGGTTTGCAAGTTGATGGACTATGGCAAGTATCGTTACGAGCAGACCAAACGAGAACGAGCTGCCCGGAAACGCCAACGAACCGTTGAAATCAAGGAGGTACGGCTACGACCCAAGATTGGGGACCACGATCTGCAGGTCAAAGTGCGCGCGGCGCGGCGCTTTTTGGAAGAGGGGAACCGGGTCAAGGTGACCCTGCGCTTCCGGGGACGCGAGCGAAGCCATACCGACATTGCGGAGGAACTTCTCAACGAATTCGCTGGGATGTTGGAGGATGTGGCCCAGGTTGAGCAAAAGCCCCAGACGGCCGGACGCGATATGACCATGCTGCTGGCCCCCCAGTAAAATCGTCGGCAGTTGGCGTTGCATGAACAAACTGTGCATTGAGAGCTGCTTCCAATCCTAAGCGCAAACTGGGACCAACGAGTTGGGAATGTGTCTTTATCGCCAGCCCGACAGGCCTGCAAAGGGTGTCGGGCTGGTTGGGTGCGTTTTGTATTTGAGGAGGAATCCGTTGCCACGCGTAAAAAGAGGGAAAACCGTTCGACGTCGCCACGACAAGATTCGTGAGCAAGCCAAGGGCTATCAGGCCGGCCGCCGGCGCCTGTACAAGCGCGCCAACGAGGCCGTAATCCGCTCTTATGCCCACGCCTATCGGGACCGCCGCCGCCGCAAGCGCGATATGCGTCGGCTTTGGATTGTCCGCATCAACGCGGCCGCCCGGCTGCAGGGCACGAGCTATTCCCGTCTGATGCACGGCCTGCGTCTGGCCGGTATCTCCCTGGACCGCAAGATTCTGGCCGAGATGGCCGTCAACAATCCCACCGCCTTTGCCCAGGTGGTGGAAAAGGCCCAGGCGGCCCTGCCGTCCTAGTCCGCTTGGGAAAACTGGCCGAATTCGGGAGGGCCCTGGTTGAATGGGGCCCGCAGAACCGCTTGAGGAGGTCGTGCAAGGCGCGGTGTCTGTCCATATCACCAGTTCGGCAAATCCAAAAGTCAAACACCTTTGCTCGCTGCATCGCCGCCGCTCGCGACATCGCGAGCGACGTTGCTTAATCGAGGGCGTCCGCCTGGTCGAGGAGGCGCTGCGCGCCGGCCTGCCCCTGGACCCCGTCCTCTATGTGCCGGAACAGCTTCAGAACGCCACCGGGCTCGGCCTGCTGGAGCAACTCGGCACCCATCCCGCATCCTTTAGTACCACCGGCGAAATTCTGGACAATGTCGCCGATACCGTCAATGCCCAGGGCGTGGTCGCGGCCGTGCCCTTTCCCGAGCTGCCGCCCCGGCCGGGGCGATTGATCGTGGTGCTGGATGGGCTGCGTGATCCGGGCAACTGCGGCACCATCCTGCGGTCCGCCGAAGCCGCCGGGGTGAGCCAGGTGCTGATCGCGCCGGGGACGGTGGATCCGTTCAGCCCCAAGGTGCTGCGGGCCGGCATGGGTGCCCACTTTTACCTGCCGCTGCGTTTGTGCGACGACTGGGAGCAGATCAGCGCCGCCCTGCCGGACCGCGCCCAGATCCTCCTGGCCGAGGCCGGCGCCGGCCGCCCCTACGACCAGATCGATTGGACCCGGCCCAGTGCTCTCATCATCGGCGGGGAGGCCGCCGGGGCCGGGCCGCAAGCCCGCCGGCTGGCCGGCGAGCTCGTCTCTATCCCCATGGCCGGCCGCTCCGAATCGCTCAACGCGGCCGTCGCCGCCGGTATCCTGCTCTTTGAAGCCCTGCGCCAGGGACGCCAGGGTACGGTTGACGGTTGAACGTTTTTGGGGTGAGTGAAGGGTGGGGGCGAGAAAGGAAGGGGGAAGAACCGGCTAAAGCCCCGATTCCGAAAGGAGCTGGCTACGATTTCCTGGTCCGGAATGGATGCTTTAGCCGGAATGAGGGTGGAAAGCACGCTGGGGCAAGCCTTGCCCGCCCACCCCAGCCTCCAGCCCCCCCCTTATTTCTGTACCACCGGCAGGGTCAACAATGAGTGGGGCACAACCAGAACGTCCAACTCGGGACCCTGCCGCTCCTGGACCCAGCCCAGGGCCTGCTCCATCGTCTCCAACGGCACCATGTGCATCTCCCGGACGATCTCGGGCTGTTCCGCCCCGACGATTACAATCTGGGCTTCCGTCAGCACCTTGGCCACCATGAACGCCCGCTGCTGGCCCGGAGGATAGCCCTCCTCCCGCATCCGCTCGACCAGCGCTTCCATGCGAACGGCCTCTTTGAGGGCGCGGTAAAAGCGCTGCTCGCCGGCCCCCTCGCCGGCCCCCTCCTGGCAGGGTGCCGGCACGATGTAGGTGCCGCCCGCTTTGGCCACCGGGGTGGGGGCAAAGTGCAGGTAGGTGGGCCCGCGGGAGGCCTGGTAGACGTTGGCGTCCTTGGGGAAGCCGATGCCGGCCACGACGACGTCGTATTGCTGCGGGATGGGCACCTCGTAGAGTCCGCGGGCCAGCTCGACCAGCTCTGAAAAGGCGCCGACCGGATCTCCCGCCCGCACCCCCACGACCCGTTTGGCATCGTCCTGGACCACGTTCAGCACGAAACGCAGGCCGGCCCGGCGGGCCGACTCATTGAGCGCCGCGCGGAAGGGATTGCCCTCGATGCGGCCCAGGCGGGTGCCGGGCTGCTCCAGCATGTGCGGCCCGTGTGTGTAGGCAATCATGGCCTCACCGGCCGCCCCCACCGAGAGCGTCTTGGCCCCGCCGGAATAGCCGGCGTACTGGTGCGGTTCGACAATGCCCGTGGCGATGAGCAGGTCGGCCTCGTAGGCCAGCCGGTTCACCGAGAGGGGAATGCCGCTCTCGGTCTGGCCCAGATCCACCAGCATGTCCGGATCGCGGGCGTCGTGGTCAATGACCGTATAGCGCCGGACTACCTCTGCCCCCAGTTTGACCACCTTTTCCTCGGTGGTGCTGGGCCGGTGCAGGCCCACGCCGCAGAGGAAGGTGATCTGCTCGGCCGGCACCCCGGCGGCGTGGAGTTCCTCCAACAGCGCCTCGACCAACAGGGCGTCCGGACAGGCCCGGGTAATGTCGGTAAAGACAATGACTACCGTGTCGTCGGCCTGCGCCAGATCGCGCAGCCTGGGGCTGCCCACCGGTTGGGCCATCGCCTGGCGCACGGCGGCAGCGACGTCCTCCAGGGAGGGCACGAATTTTGATTCCAGCACCGTGCCCCGCAGACCCGGAGGCAAGTCGAAACGGATTTCTTTCCGACCGTATGGAACGTTGTACATCAGCGGCCTCCTTGGTGGGCCAGGGACTAGGCCCCTCTACAAAAAGGCGACCCCGACCTCGTCGGCGATGGCCCGAATGTCATCATAGACCTTGCGCACCAGTGGGATTCCCTCCGCCTGACGCTCTGCGGCCTGCTCGAACTCTTTTTCTCCGTGGATATAGATGCGTTCCTCCCCGGCGGCCTTGGGGGTGTTCTTGAGGCGCTGGATGATGTCGTCCATCGTTGCCTCGACCTCGTCCACGGGGCGAAAGCCGTCAATGCGCAGCGCCCCGAAAAAGTGGCCCACGTTAGCCGGCAGGGGTTTGCCCTCGGCGGTCTTGGGATAGATGGTATTGGCATAGCCGGCCCCGGGCAGCACGCCGCAGAGTAGGTCGACCAGCAGGGCCAAGCCATAGCCTTTGTGCCCGCCGAGTAACTCGCCCGCCCCGCCCAGGGGCAGCAGTCCGCCGCCGGCCCGCGTCTTGAAATTCTCCAGGACCCGGCCGGGATCGGTCGTGGGGATGCCCTGCTCGTCCGTAGCCCAGCCCAAGGGGATGTCCTTCTCCAGGCGATGGTAGACCTCCAGCTTGCCGCGGGGGACCGTGCTGGTGGCCATGTCCAGAACAAAGGCCCGCTCTTTTCCGGCCGGCATGGCCACACTGATGGGATTTGTGCCCAACATGGCGTCCCGGCCAAAGGTGGGCGAGACCAGTACGGCGGCATTGGTCATCGAAAGGCCGATCAGGTTGCCCTCTTCCAGGGCCATCATCGAATAATAGCCGGCGATGCCATAGTGGTTCGAGTTGCGCACGGTCACAAAGCCGGCTCCGACCCCTTGCGCCTTTTCGATGGCCAGGCGCATCGCCCGCACGCCGACCGGTTGCCCCAGGCCGGCCCCACCGTCGATCAGGGCGGTGGCCGGTGTCTCGTGAACCAGCCGGATCTCGGGCCGGGGCAGCATCACGCCATCCCGGATGCCCTTGACATAGCGCCGCAGGCGGGCCACACCGTGAGAATCCACCCCCCGCAGGTCGGCTGCTACCAGCACGTCGGCGGTGGTACGGGCGTCCTCCTCCGGTACATTGAGGGCCACAAACACCCGCGTGGCCAGGTCTTGAAGTGCTTG
>JAFGKG010000104.1 GCA_016928715.1 Chloroflexia bacterium | reverse complement strand
CCCCACATTGCCTACTACGATTTCACCCACAACGACCTCTTATACGCTTACTATGATGGCGCGGCCTGGCGCTTTGAGACGATCGACGCTCCAGGGGATGTGGGCAGGAATGTGGCCCTCTCCCTAGACGATTCAGGGCGAGCGCATGTCAGCTACCGGGATCTCACCAACCTCGACCTAAAGTATGCCTGGCGGGGAGACCCTGTTTATCGGGTGTTCTTGCCGATAAGCAGTCGCGACTATTGATGCGTCCTTGGATAGAGCCTGATCTGTGGTAGAATGAGCGTAGCCCGGTAAAAATCGAGTAATCAGTTACAGGCCCAGCCAAAATCCAAACCACACCCACGCTCTCCCCCGCCGCCCACCCCCTGGGCAGGCGATGAAACCGCAATGGGGCAGGGCGAGAGAGTTGATCTTCTGCGTACCAGCTTTACGCCCACACCCGTCCGGCGCAAGCACAAAAGCGGCCCCTGGCAGATCAAAGGCTTCTGCTAAGCCCTTGCCCGCCAGAGGCACGATGAAGCGGAGGCCAATATTGTAGCACAGCGCAAACCCGGTGTCAAAACCGCGCCGGGCCGAGGGGAAAACCGAGAGTGCGCTGGGGCGGTCAGCGAGGGGCGGTGGGGGTTGGCATAGACCTGCCCGGGCAACCGCAGCGCCCCCACTGCCCGGCAGTGAGGGCGCGTGGACGGCGGTTCAGCCCTCGAAAGCCAGGGAACAAGCGACGAGCAGCAGCGCCCAGGGCAGCCACTGGGCAGGCCGGTACTTGAGGGCCCGCCGGCCCTCTCTGCGCTCGTCGAGAATGCGCCGAGACACCGGCGGGGGCTCTTTGAGCGGATCGACCTCGCGCTCGCGGACAATCAGGCGCTCCTCGACCGGTTGGTTGGGTTTCCCGCCGTCGACCTGCACCAGGATGCCCCGGCGCAAGTCGTCGGCGTCCTCGTAGCCAAAGAAACGCTTCAGGACGTATATCTCCAAGAGACGCGATCGGGCCGCCTGGGAAGATTTGCCCAGCGGGGTGCCCAGGACGGCCACAACGCCCTCCTCGATCTCGACCTCTGACCTCCCGGTGCCCGATCTCCTCGCGAAAGACAAAGCTCCAGGCGCCGGCGTATTCAAGGACTTGCACGATGGTTGCCTCCCAACCCGCCCTTCAAAGCGGGTAGACGTTGCCTACCTCCAGGATCCGCCAGCCCTTCCGGGTCCGTCCCAGCAGCATCGACACCGTCCAGCCCTCCTGGGCCAACTCGCTGATCTCCCTGGACACGGCGATGGGACCGATGGTTGCCGCGCTGGACAAACAGCCCTCCAGCCAGAGCCGGCCCGGCTCTACCCGAGCGATGCTGAATTGATCGTCCACCTGCTCCAGGATCTCGCCGGGAAAATCGCTCTGGGCCAGAGCGAAGAGCAGTTCGCTCAGCCTTTCGGCCCGGGGCAGATCGCGGCCGGCCTCCGCCGCGGTCTCGACCGACTGCGCGGCCTCCTCGGCGCCGGCATAGCCCTTTTCCTCCAACCAGCGGGCCAGCTTTTTGGTCACCGTGCCGGCGGCCTTGAGCAGTTCCTGGCTGGCGATTACCTTGCGCACCATGAAATAGCCCAGGAACTCGCTCACGTTTTCCAGGATCTTGTCCGGACCAAAGATCTGGCAGAACTCGAGTCCCTGGTCGTACAGCGCATCGTAGCGAGCGCTCTCCTCCTCGTCCAGGGAGGTATAGGCGTAACCGTTGATGCTGTGCTGCAAGAGTTCGATGATGTCCTCGTAGCGGGTCAGGGTCCGCGGCTTGAGCCGCTCCCGCTGCGCTTCGAGGAACTCCTCCAGGACCTGTTCGATGGTCGGCTGGGCAACCTCTTTAGTTTTGCTCATCGGATCCCTCCTCAAGGCTGAAAGAACGGATCATCCCGCACCGCCGCCAGGCACTCGTCCAGCGACAGGCCCGTATACAAGTCGACCCACTGGCCGCTGGGCCGGGCGAAGGCCAGGGCAAAGTAGCCGCCGCCGAGGTGTTCCAGCCGGGCGAACTTGCTCTCAAAAGACGGCTCCCGGGCATTGGGGCCCGGGCAGTCGTAGCGGGCGCAAAAATAGAAGTAGCCCCGGTGCCACTTGGTGTAGATGTCGGCGATGTAGTTAAAGCGCGCCAGCTGGGGCGGCGGCTGGACGTGAGCCGGCTTGAGCTCGGACTCGATCAGCTCTCTCGCCTTGCGCTCAAGCTCCAACTTGAGGCTCGCGGGGACTTGGGGCATAGCCTTACTCCTTTGGCACCCGGCTCAACCGCCGCGCTCTCTGCGCCGCTCCTCGCGCAGGCGCCGGCAGACCATCACCGCCCGCCAGCAGGCCGCCAGCCACTGCAGTTCGCCCTCGCCCAGCAGGATCCCCTCGGCCCGGCCCTCGACGACCGCCACCGGATTGTCCCAATGTAGATCGCCGCCAAACAGGGCGCCGGCCTCGGCCTCCAGGTCGTAGACAAAGACAAACTGCTCGCCGTATTCGTTGGCGTAGTAGCCGTAGTAGCGGCCGTCGGTGTTGGCCTGCGCGGCGGGAACCCCGCAGGCATCCGTGTGCTGGTTGTAGATCTGGAGCAGCAGGTGGGGTTCGGTCTCCACGGCGGATCCTCCTATCACTCGTCCAGCCCCCGGTGCGAAGTTTCCTCCTCATCGACCCAATCCGGTTCCTCCCAGGTCATACCCTTCCGACCGGGGACCTGGCGCTGGGGCCCGGCTTTGTAGAGGGCGCAGGACCTGGGCCCGTAGCAGAACGTCTCAAAGCGGTAGCGCTTTTTCTGCGGTTGCCACTGGTCGATGATCATTACGACGGGCATTTTGCAGCCCCAAACGCAGCTGCGGCACTTGCTCTCGTAGGTGCGGACCGACAATCGGCGGCGCCCGCGGGCGCGATACTCCTCCAGGTCCAGAGGGACGCCGTGCCAGGGAGGCGGATGGGCCGGGGCGGCCTCGCCGCGCTGCAGGACCTTCAACCGGCTCGCCTTGTAGTACTCGGCGAGTTCCAGGCGCTCATCGGCGACAGGCAGCGACTGGCCGCTGATCTCGTCCCCAACGCGAAAGCGGTGCTTCTCCTGGGCCGCTTTGCCGATGGCGGTGGAGAACTCGCGGCTCTCCCCGGCCACGACTCCTTCGAGGAAGAGACAGTATCCCAGGTAGCTGTGCGTGCGGATATCGAACGAGCGGGTCAGGCGGATCCGGGGTTGAATCGAAATAATGCGGCCAGACCAGACGATTTTGTCCATCCCGATTTTTCCTTTTTGGTTCGAAATTAGCTTGCGGCCCGTCTTCCAGTACATCAATCCTACCACAACCCCACCCCTGCGGTCAAGAGCGAAACAACGCGTTTCCTGGGGGTTCTCACCGCGCCGCCGGCGGGGAGGCAGCGCCCACCACAGCGCGAGGCCGGGCGGCGAGAACAGGGATAGACATTGGGATCGTTGGGTGGACTTGGAGGAAGCACCGACGGAGACTACGAGCAAACGGGGAGGAGCGCGGGAAAAGCGGCCGCTGGAACTACCCGCCCCTAAGCCCCCGCCTCTTCCCCGCGCATCCCCCGGCCAACGTGGTGACCGTGGCGATGCGCTTCAGCGGGATCTCGCTGCGTTCCCCTTGGGAGGACGGGGCCAGGACCAGCCGGCCCTGCTCGACCCCCTGGCAGACGCCATCCAGGGTGCTGGTCATTCTTCTGCCGGTACTGATGTGGACGCGAACCTGAAAACCGATCAGGCCCTGCACGCGCCTGGCAATCGGGTGCATCGTCGTCTTTCTCCGAGGCAAACTCTTTGAGCACGCGCCGCCGTCTTGGGCGCGCTAAAGCCATGATAGCATTGGCGGACGGGGGTTGCTCAACGGTTGGGCGACGGTTGGGCGACGGTGGGCGGCGACTGCGCGAGAGGTCCGATCTGCTTCAATCGCTCCTGCTGTAGAGGCCATACAGGGCGCCGCCCGTCAACAGGCCAAGTACGCCCCCGGTTACAGGCCCACTCCCAAACACGATCCAGTTCTCCAACTCTGGAAAGACCCGTGGAACGCTGACACAGACTACATGGTTGTACGAGTCGACAAAATCTCTGTAAAGGTCTACTCCGAATGATTGTATTGGGTACACATACAGTCTCACCAACACCACCACAATGAGCGCCCAGGCCAACGCATTGACCGGAATCCATAGACTGGCTCCCCGGGGTACCCAGCGGCGCAAGAGTCGCCACTGATGCAGACTATACAGGCAGCCCAAAATCCCGCCCAAGATAGCCCCAGGCCAAACGGGACCCACATCCGACATCTCTGGCGGCTTGATATCAGGGGGCAGGAGTCTCAATCTCTCGCACTCCTCCCAACTCAAACGATCCGGGGCATCGCCCACTGAGGTCCGTAAGACAATGCCCAGGGAGAAGAAAGCAAGTCCGGCGATGAGCAAAACAAGGATAGCGGTCGGAATCCACCAACCAGCGCCTTGCACCAGGCGGCGCAGGATCAACCACTGCCCTAGCCCAGCCAAGACCCCACCGAGGGTCCAGGCCAGAACGACAACGATTGCCCCCTCAACCGTCTGCAGCCAATTCAAGGACGCATTGGAGGGCCTGACAATACGCGAGCCGATAAAGAGTACCCCGCTTTCACCCACGGCCCAACCGACAAAGGTCAGCACAGGCCAAAGCACGCCAAACATCAACCTATGTTGGGACAAAGAACCGGTTTTGAAAAAACTTGGCTCTCCCATCGCGCATACACCCTTTCCTCAAGAGGCTTATGTCAACTATGGGGCGGAGGAAGCTCCGGTCTCAAAGAAACGCTCGTCCAGTGCCTGGGCCGCATCGCGTAAGGCGTGGACGTTACCCAAAGAGAGCGAAACCCCGCGCTGAGAAAGGTCGAGGTAGCCCAGACCGCGAAACAGGTTGCGGCTGGCGACGTGGCACATCTCGTCGTACAGCCGGCCCCAGTTCCTGGCGTCGTCCGGCAGACGGGCCATGCAAAAATCGACGAATTCGAGGGCAAGACGTTGGTCGGTCATGGATAGCTCGCAGTGGGTTGGCTTAGAGTACATGTATTGTATCACGGATTCGGCGTCTTGAAAAGGAACAGCCAGCACAAAATTGCGGAAGGGGGACAAGCAGACCCGTCCCGATCATGGCCGAGATTAAGCGATGTTTGACAAACCTACAACAGCATAGTATAGTATGCACAAGCCTACAACTCATGTAGATCCTGTCTATCGAGGGGTCCTATGCGTGTATATCCCCAAAGCAAACAATGGCCCTCTTCATAGAAAGGCTATTGAAATATTTCTGCCTACGGCGACGGTGGTCGCCCGTACACTCCAGCAGCTGTTAGAGGCGCTCTGAGGTTTCCGAGGAGAAAGCACCATGAAACTAGAAACTGTCTTG
>JAFGKG010000103.1 GCA_016928715.1 Chloroflexia bacterium | reverse complement strand
TTCGATCGTCCCGATTTTCCCGCCGTCCACCTGATACCCATCCATGCCAAAGAGCACCGCGCCTCTGGGCAGGGACACGGCCAGGTTCTTTTCGGGGTCCGTATAGCCGATGAGCGTCTGCTCGGGGGTGGTGCAGTGGACCACCAGGACGAATTCTTCTTCCTCGTGCCGCTCGTAGTGGACTGTGCCGTACAGATAGTCTCCCTTTTGTTCCAGTTCCAGGTCAGCCAGCGTCAGGGCCTGGCTGGCCCCGTGGGGGATGACCTGGAGGGGGAAGCCTTTCAGGTGCACGGTCGAGCCGAGGCTGACCGGCTCTCCCGGCCCGCTCGGGACGGCCGGGCCGCTTCCGCCGCAGGATGCCAACAGGGCCAGAACGACGATGACGATCAAACCTGCCTTGCTTTGCCTTTTCATTTTATTCTCCTTGGGTGGGACCGAGAGGCCGGGATTCCCCGGCCTGCAGCGACGGGTCAGTAACTGCGCGCCACGAGGGGCAGATAGGTCCTGTATACCTGCAGCGTGTCAAAGGACCACCCGGCGTAGATGGTGTCCGTGTCCTGCGGGTCGATGACGAGTTCCCCCTTTTAGGGCTGCACGTGATACCTGGCAGGGTTTCCCTCGGCAGCAGCTCACAGGATGAGTATCAGCAGGCCCAGGACGACCTGGGCGTAGCCCAGGGCCAGGCCGATCTTGGCCCGATTCCTCCCTCCCTGCAGGCCCTCGCTGCGTTGGATGGAGCGGAAGGCCAGGTGGCCGGTGACGATCGCGGCAACGGCGCCCAGCACCGGCAGCAGCGTCCAGCCCAGGATGCCGCTGGCCAGGCTGACGCCGGCCAGGGTGTTCTTGCCGACGGCGGCAGGGGGCGCCGGGGCTGCGGCCGCGGAGAGGCCCATCGATCCCAGCAGGGACGTGCTTTCGGCCGCCCGCGCTTTTCCGAGGGAGGACCAGAAATGGATCTCGGCCAGGCAGATCTCGGTAAATTTTGGCGATACGCCGGTGCTTACGGCGGACACGATGCCGTTAGTGTCGTCCTGCAATGAATGAAACTGGAAATAGCAGATGTTGAGGGACGTTTGCTTGGTCATTTTGACGTCGGCCAGGAACGGCCAGGGCAGGGATCGGCCGCCGCTGGAGTAGAGGCCGGCGATGTTGAGGATGACGTCGTCAGAAAGGCTGAGCTTTTTGGCCGGGATGATCGAACTGGGATTTTTCTGCAGCCATCGATCGCGTCGTTCCCGGCGGGATTCGCGGTGGCGGAGGAACTCGCTTAGGGGATCGATGCCGGCTTTGGCCAACTGTTTCCACGAGACCTTGCCAATATGCCCCTCGTAATCGGCCAGGACAAAGTGGAAACTGCCCATCAGGAAACGGTTCCGCCCGGCCGCGGCCTGCAGTTCGGCCACGTGCTCTGGCGGCAGGGTGTCCAGGTCTACAAAGCTGTAGGTCGTGCTGGACGATTCGATCGGGCGCCACTTGAACTGCTCCGGGTAAAAGAGATAGACGAACCGCAGGGCGTCCATCGGCAGGGAGACTGTTTTGGAGGAGATCAAGCCCGGGCGGATTCGCAGCTCGTTGCCCTCCAGGACAACCCCGCCCTGGGCCTGCATCATCTCTAGTTTTTGGCTCTTGCTTTGCTCTGAGACAGATGGTACTGCGCTCATATTTTCCTCCTTGGCCCCACTTCCCTCGTTTTGAACCTTTTTTCGAGGGGCCGTCGCTGCCCTTACAATACCACCTCCTGGGGCTCCTGCCTATATTCACCGCCATAGAGGACTGTGTTTTACTTCACACCGGGCTGTCAAGGCGCTTATAGAACCTGGCCTTGCGACTGCTCAGGCTACTCAGGCACCGCTCCGCCGTCCAGGTCTGAGCAGTTACCTCCTGGAAAAGTATCCCGCTTTGGCCCAGGAGATTCCCCAAATGCTCGTGAAATGCCCCTGCAATCGGTATGGCTCTGGCGGAAAAAGCGCATCCACCGCTCGACGGCGTCCGTGCCGTCGAGCAGCCAGTGGGAGACAAAGGTGGCGCCGCCGATGGCGAGGTAGAAGGCCGGCCCCCTGGCGCGCACCCCGCCGAGCCAGAGGCCGAGGAGGATGGCCGTCGTGTAGATGCTATAGTGGACCAGGCCGGCCAGGGTAAACAGTCCCCGCTTTTTACCATTGGCCATCCAGTCGTTCTGCAGGACCCAATCACCCAGCAGGTGGGCCAGCAGCAGCCAGCAATACGGTGGGGCTGTGTCCTGGTGCACAGCGGACTATATCCAATCACATCGCCGGGAGCGTGGTTTTGCTGTATGATTTCGTCAGACCACTTTGGTAGCCTGCCGGCCTGTCTTGTTGTATAATAGGGGGGAAATACCGTGGACCAAATGGCAAAGTCACTTGCAGCGACCAGCAGGGAGTTCATCATGATGCAACGATTGCCCCAGGAGGAGGCGCTGTCCCGGCGAATTGCCTTTCTCAAGCAGGTCCCCCTTTTCGCCGCCCTTGCCGATCAGGATCTTGCTGCCCTGGTCGGTGATTTTCGCCTGCGCGAGTATGGCAAGGACGAGATCATCTTTCACCAGGGGGACTATGGCCGCGAACTGTACGTCGTCGTGAGCGGCAAGGTGCGCATTTTCAAGACCAGCCCCGCCGGCTACGAGACCTCGATCAACATTTTTGCCGACGGTAACGTCGTCGGCGAGTTCTCCGTCATCGACGACAGGCCTCGCTCGGCCACGGCCAAGGCCATCGACGCCTGCGTGCTCCTGTCCATGACCCAGGAGCGTTTTCTCCAGCACATGCGCGACGTGCCCGACCTGGCCCTGGCAGTGGCCCGCCTGCTGGCCGGCAAGGTGCGCTGGACGGCAGCCTACGCCGAGACCATCGCCCAGTTTGACGCCGCCGGCCGGCTGCTGCACGTGCTGCTCTCCTACAACGAGCAGTTCGGCCGGGAGGTCGAGCCAGGCCGGCGCTATGTGCTGGACCTGGCCCTGAACCAGACCGACCTGGCCTCGCTGGTGGGCGCCCGGCGCGAGTGGGTCAACCGCATCCTGCGCGACTGGCAGAGGCGCGGGCTGATTGAATACGACGCCGGCCAGATCGTCATCCTGGACCTGCCGGCGGTGGTGGAGGAGCGGGACAGCCGCATCGAGGCCAACTCGGGGGAGGCGGCCTGGTAGAGGGATCATTGGGCTCGGGACACGAGCCAAGGAGGGTGCCATGGCTGACCGAACGAGGTCCCGTGGTGTCTGCGCCGGGGGGCGGCTGCGCGGCCTGCCGGGCAAATTGGGCCTGCTCGTGCTCTGTTTGGGCACGATCGCGGCAAGTTCGCTGCCCCTGGCGGCCGGGCCGGGGCCCTATGACGGCGGCCCACTGGCTGCTGCTGCGCCCCGCCTCTCTGTTAGCGCCGGCGACCCCTTTCGCACGGCCTGGATCTCGCCCGAATTGGACCAAACATTTGAGGTCGCCTGGGGGGACTATGACGGAGATGGCGACCTGGACCTGGCCGTGGGGAACGATGGGCAAAACAGGCTCTATCGCAACAATGGCGTGCTGGAAGGGTTCCCCCAATGGACCGTGGTTTGGTCCTCGCCGGAGGTCGATGCGACCACGGGCATCGCCTGGGGCGACTATGACGCGGACGGCGACCTGGATCTGGCCGTGGGGAACACCGATGGGCAGCCCAACCGGCTGTATCGCAGCGATGGGGTGGTTCAGGGACGGCCTGTTCTGGCGTTGGCCTGGTCCTCGGCGGAGCATGACTATACGACCGGCATCGCCTGGGGCGACGTGGACGGGGACGGCGACCTGGACCTGGCCGTGGGGAATAGTGGGCAGCCTAACCGTATCTATTACAATCAGGATGGAATGCTGTCGTCCACGGCCGATTGGTCCTCGGATGAGAGCGATGCGACGCAGGCGGTGACCTGGGGGGACTATGACGGCGATGGCGACCTGGACCTGGCCGTGGCCAATGGGAGCAGCCAGGCCAACCGGCTCTACCGCAACGAGGGCGGCGTCTTGAATCCCAGCGCCGTCTGGTCCTCCGCCGAGGCCGAATATAGCTACTGCATTGCCTGGGGCGACGCCGACGGGGATGGCGATCTGGACCTGGCCGTGGGAAATATAGAGGCCAACCGGATCTATCGCAACGACGGCGTGGCGGGAGGCCTGCCGCACATGGTTCCGGCCTGGTCCTCCGCCGAGGCCGACCAGACCCACAGCTTGGCCTGGGGCGACTATGATGGGGACGGCGACCTGGACCTGGCGGCGGGGAACTATTACGAGCCGATCCGGGTGTACCGTAACGATGGACCGCTGGGCGGGACGTTCCAGTTCGAGGTGGCCTGGTCGGCGCTGCAGGCCGGCGATACGCTGAGTGTGGCCTGGGGCGACTATGACGGGGATGGCGACCTGGACCTGGCCGTGGGCAGCGGGGGCAGTAACCCGCCCAAGGCGAACCGCCTGTATCGCAACGACGGGGTGATG
>JAFGKG010000009.1 GCA_016928715.1 Chloroflexia bacterium | reverse complement strand
TACATGAGCACCTTTTCCAAGATCCTCTCGCCGGGCATCCGCCTGGCCTGGGTGGTGGCCTCGGAGGAATTTATCCAGAAACTGGTCCTGCTCAAGCAGGCCACGGACCTCTGCACGGCGCCCTTTATCCAGTACGCCGCCTACGAGTACTGCCAGAGCGGCGGCATGGACGAACACATCGAAGAGATCCGCAACATGTACCAGGTGCGCATGGAGGCCATGCTGGCCGCCCTGGAAAAGCACTTTCCCAAGGAAGGGGTGTCCTGGACGCAGCCGCAGGGCGGCATGTTCCTTTGGGTCACCCTGCCGGAGGCAATCGACGTCGAGGATCTGATCAAAGAGGCCGTGGCAAACAAGGTCGCCTTTGTGCCGGGCACCTCCTTCTACGTGGACGGCCAGCCCCACAGCACGATGCGCCTGAACTTTTCCAACGCCACGCCCGAACAGATCGAGGAAGGCATTCATCGGCTGGCCGATATCGTCCGCCGCCGACTGGAGGCATTGGCCTAGGTGCTGCGTCCCTACGTTGCGCTGGACAGCGAGACAACCGGCCTGGAGGCAGGGCGGGATGAGTTGATCGAGGTCGCCGCGGTCCGCTTCCAGGGCCCCGAGATCCTAGGGACCTGGCATTCCTTGATCAAGCCAGCCCAGGAACTCCCCGAGGCCATCACCGAGCTGACCGGGATCACCCCGCAGGACCTGCAGGGGGCCCCGACCTTTCATACGGTGCTGCCCGACCTGGCCCGTTTCATCGGGGATGATCCCCTGGTGGGGCACGCCGTCCCTTTTGACGTCGAATTCCTGGCCGCCCAGGGTCTGCGCCTGAACAACCCCCAGGTCGATACCTGGGAACTGAGCACCCTGCTGCTGCCCGAACTGCCCGACCACAGCCTGCAGGGGGTGGCCCAGGGGCTGGGCCTGACCTCCCCAGAGCCGCACCGCGCCCTGGCCGACGCGCACATGGCCCGGCAGGTGCTGCTGGCCTTTTGGCAGCGCCTGCTGGCCCAGGACCTGGCGCTGTTGGAAGAAATCGTCCGCCAGAGCCAAAAGGCCGCCTGGGCCTTGGGTCCCTTTTTCGAGGAGGTCTACCGGGCCGCCGGCCGCGAGGGTTTCGGCCGGCAGCCCCCCTCGGCCCAGCCCCTGGCCCAACGTATGGTCAACCCGGAGCCGCGCCCACCCGCCCTGGAGGAGCGCGAAACGGCCCGCCCCCTCGACACACACGCCCTGGCCAATCTTTTGGCCCCTGAGGGCCTCTTTGCCCAGGCCTTTCCCCACTATGAACACCGTCCACAGCAGGTGCACATGCTGCAGGCCGTGACCGAGACCATGCAGCACGGCGGGCAGTTGATCGTCGAGGCCGGCACCGGCACCGGCAAGTCGATGGCCTATCTCATCCCGGCCGCCGCCCTGGCCGTGCGCCGGGGACAGCACGTCGTCATCTCGACCAATACCATCAACCTGCAGGACCAGCTCTTTTACAAGGACCTGCCCGACCTGCAGCGGGTCCTGGCCCAGGACCCCGGCAGTGCCTGGGCGGAGCTGTCCATGCTCCAGCCCGCCCTGCTCAAGGGGCGCGGGAACTATCTCTGCCTGCGCCGCTGGGAGATCCTCCGCCGCAATCCCGCCCTGACGCCGGCCCAGGTCAGCACGCTGGTCAAGACGCTGCTCTGGCTGCCGCGCACCTCCAGCGGAGACCGGGCCGAATTGGGCCTGGTCGGTGCCGAGTACGCCGTCTGGAACGAGCTGGCCGCCGCCTCCGGCGCCTGCCAGGGGGCCGAGTGCCCCTACCAGCAGCAGGATCGCTGCTTTTTCTACCGCGCCCGCCGCCGCGCCGAGGCGGCCCACGTGATCGTGATCAACCACTCGCTGCTGCTCTCCGACGTGGCCACCGAAAGCCGCGTCCTGCCGACCTACGAACACCTGGTAATCGACGAGGCCCACAACCTGGAGAGCGTCACCACCGACCAACTGGGCTTTCACGTGACCCAGGATGAACTGCTCAACCACCTGGCCTCCATCAGCCGGCCGCTGGCCGGCGGCCGCGAGGAGGGCCTGCTGGCCCTGCTGCCGGTGCTGTTCCAACAAAAAGGCATTCCCCCGGCCGCCCGCGAGACCATGCAGGCCCTGTGCCGGGAGATGCGCGGCAGTGTCTCCTCGGCCCGCGTGGCCACCCAGACCTTTTTCAGCGCCCTGCAGGACTTTATCCGCCAGTACGAGGAGGGCCAAAACGGTTCCTCCCAGTACGACCGCCACTGGAGGTTGAGCTCCTCCATCCGTATGCAGCCGGATTGGACCGACATCGAGATCGCCTGGGAAGCGGTCTCGGAGGAACTGGTCCGCACCTATGAGCGCCTGGCCCGCCTGCACCAGCTCTGCCAAGAGTTGGCCGAAAAAGAGCTCTTCCCGGACGAGGACGCGCTGCTCGAGATCACCCTGCTGGGACAGCGCACCATCGAGATACAAAAGCAGGTCACGGCCATCGTCAGCGAGGGGGAGCACAACAACATCTACTGGATCAGCATCGCCGCGCAGGCCGGCACCCTGGGCCTGCACGTGGCCCCCCTGCACGTGGGCGAGCTGCTCCGGGAGGGGCTCTACCAGCACAAAGAGTCCCTGGTGCTGACCTCGGCCACCCTGAGCATCGAGGGCAGCACCGACTTTATGCGCGAGCGCCTGGGCCTGCCCGAAGCCGAGGAACTGCTGCTGGACTCGCCCTTTGACTTTCCCCAGGCGGCGCTGCTGCTGCTGCCGGGGGACATGCCCGACCCACGCGACGCTCAGTACGGCCGGGCCCTGTCCCACATCCTGATCCAGAGCTGCCGGGCCAGCCAGGGCCGCACTCTGGTGCTCTTTACCTCGCACTATGCCCTGCGCCAGACCTACCAGGCGGTCCGCCGCGCCCTGCAGCAGGACGACATCGCGGTGCTCGGCCAGGGGCTCGATGGCTCCCGGCACGTGCTCTTGGAAAAGTTTCGCCGCAATCCCCGCAGCGTGCTCTTGGGGACGCGCAGTTTTTGGGAGGGCATCGACGTGGTGGGCGAGGGCCTCTCCGTACTGGTCATTGCCAAGCTGCCCTTTGACGTGCCCTCCGACCCCATCTTTGCCGCCCGCTGCGAACTGTTCGAGCAGCCCTTTTACCAATACGCCATCCCCCAGACGGTGCTGCGCTTCAAGCAGGGCTTTGGCCGCCTGATCCGCAGCAAGACCGACCGGGGCGTGGTCATCATGCTCGACGCCCGCCTGCTCAAGCGATCCTATGGCCCCATCTTTTTGAACTCGCTGCCGGCCTGCAGCGTCCGCCAGGTGCGCCTGCTGGCCATTCCGCAGATGGTGCGGGATTGGCTGCAGCAGAAAAGTGGACCCCAAAAGAGTTGACTTGAGGGACCGGGCCTGTTATAATTGAACTAGAAGGAAAGGTTTTCTTTGTTGTCCGTGCTCCGTTTAGCGATAGGGCAACGGGTTTGACTAGAGTGACAAATACCTTGACCCTGATGCGCGATCCCATACAAGCACAAAGGACTGGCCTCTTTTCCCTGCAGCATCCCTTTTGTCCCAAATATTTTGGTCCCGGCCTGGCCGGGACCCCATTCTCCCTGTCCGAAGCAGGCAGATCCACCCGAATGCCTGAGATAATATCAAGGAGGTTGCGATCATGGAGATGCAGTTGAGAGCCAAGAACTACCGCCTGACCCCCAACCTGGAGGCCTACATCGAGAAAAAGGTGCCCCGCCTGGAGCGCTACCTGGATGACATTGCCGAAACCAAGGTCGAGATCAGCGGGAACAATACCCGTTCCCAGGGGCTTCAGATCGTGGCCCAGTTGACGGTCACGATGAACAACGGCACCATCCTGCGCGCCGAGGAACGCTCCGCAGACCCCTATACCTCCCTGGACGCCGTTCTCGACACCATGGAGCGGCAGATCGCCCGCTTTAAGGACCGCCGCTATCGCCGCGGCATGCAGCGGCGGGCAGGCCAACCGCTTTCCATATCCGAGCTTCCCCTGGCCGAGCAGCCACTTGAGGAAGAGGAGGAAGAGCAGCCGAGCATCGTCAAGGTCAAGCAGTTCATGGTCAAGCCCATGTTCTCCGACGAGGCCGTCTCCCAGATGGAACTCCTCGACCACGACTTTTTCATCTTTTTGAACGCCGAAACGGATCTTTTGAACGTCGTATATCGCCGCAAGGACGGGCAGTACGGCTTGATCGAACCGATCCAAGAGTAAGGAGATGTCAAGAAATAACTTGCCGGTTTTGACCGGCTAAAGCCTCTATTCGTGTCCAGGGAATTGAGAACTTTTACGGGCCTTTTCGGAGTCGAGGCTTTAGCCGGTGACGGAGAACAGGCAGCAAAACCGGCAAGTTGTTGTTCTGGTTCCCCAGCTTTGCCCGCCCGCCGCCGGCCTTTTTGGGGCCCGCGGCGGGCGTTTACGGCTCATTTGCACCCCGTGCCCGGATATTGTACAATGCCCTCAAAGGCGTACATAGTACCTTACCACCGAGATTGTTGCACAAAAAAACAAGGATTTCAACCACAAAGGACACAAAGGGGAAGAAGGGGGAAACCTTTGTGTCCTTCGTGTCCTTTGTGGTTCCGGCTCAGCCGGGTTAGGAGTTGAGGCTTTAGCCGGTGATGGAGGACAGGCAGCAAAACCGGCACGTTATTTAATTGCCATCCCATACTGGAGATAACCGTATGACCATCCAGGTACACATGCACCGTGACCCGGCGGCCCTGGCCGACCTGGCCGAGGAGTGGACCGACCTGCTCGGCCGCAGCATCGTGAACACGATCTTTATCACCCCCCCTTGGCAGCAGGTTTGGTGGCGCCATTTCGGCGGCGAACAGGAACTCTGGCTGCTCCTGGCCCGGGACGAGGCCGGCACCCTGCAGGGCATCGCCCCCCTCTATGCCCTGGAGCAGGACGGCCAGCGGCTGCTGCAGTTCGTGGGCGGGGTGGCCGTCTCGGATTACCTCGACTTTGTGGTTGCCGAGGGCCGGGAAAAGGCCGTCTACCGGGCCTTTTTGGAATATCTGCAGGGCCCGGCCCCTCCCTGGGACGTGCTCGACCTGCACTGCCTGCCCGGCGATTCGGCCACCCGCGCCGGGGCCCTCTGCCAGGCCTGCCAGGAATGCTGCGCCGACGGCTACGAGGCCCAACAGGAGGACGCCGCCCCCTATATCCCCCTGCCCGGCGATTGGGAGGCCTACCTGGACACGCTGGACAAAAAGCAGCGCCACGAGATCCGCCGCAAGCTGCGCAAGGCCGAACGGGAGGCCCGCGTCCATTGGGGCCGGGTCCAGCAGGCTGACCAGTTGACGCAGGAGGTCGGCCACTTTGTCCAACTCCACCGGGCCAGCCACCCGGAAAAGGAGGCCTTTATGGACGACACGATGGAAGCCTTTTTCCGGGACATGGCCGAGGTGACCTTTGCCGCGGGCTGGTTGAGCCTGTACACGCTCTACCTGGACGAGCGGCCGGCCGCCTCGATGTGGTGCTTTGACTATGGCCGGGACCTGCTCGTCTACAATTCGGGCTATGACCCGGCCTACCGCCCCGAGCTCAGCTCCGGGATCGTCCTGATGAGCTACTGCATCCAAGAGGCGATCCAGCAGGCCAAGGCCCGCTTTGACCTGATGCGCGGGGACGAACCCTACAAGTATCGTTTCGGCGCCGTCGACGGCGCGGTCTATCACCTGGTCATGCGGCGGGCCGATTGCTGCCCCGCCCCAGACCGCTGAGGAATGGCTCAATAGCTTCCCGGGGGTGACCGGCTAAAGCCTCAAATCCTGCCCGGGAAGCGAGAGCTTGTACGGACCTTTTTGGGGTCGAGGCTTTAGCCGGTGTCGGTGGACCTTTTTGGAGTCGAGGCTTTAGCCGGTGTCGGTGGACCTTTTTGGAGTCGAGGCTTTAGCCGGTGTCGGTGGAAGGATCTGCCGCTTTGAGGAGGCATCCCCATGCGCGTCGCCATGTTCAGTCTGCACACTTGTCCCTTTGCCACCCTAGGGGGCAAGAACACCGGCGGCATGAACGTCTATGTGCGGGAACTCTCCCGCGAGTTGGGCCGGCGGGGGATCGCCGTGGACGTCTATACCCGCTCCCAGAACTGCCACATCCCTGCCGTGCGCTGGTTTGGCCAGAACGTCCGCCTGATCCACGTGCAGGCCGGCCCCGAGAACGGGCTGGACAAGAACGACCTCTGGCAGTACACCGCCGCCTTTGCCGACGGTGTCCGCCGGGTGGCACAGGAGGAGGGCCTGCACTATGACGTCCTACACAGCCACTACTGGCTCTCCGCCCTGGCCGCCCTGGAGCTGCGCCAAAACGGCTGGAGCACGCCGATCGCGCACATGTTCCACACGCTGGCCGCGCTGAAACAAGAGGTGGAGGGATTCCAGGAGGATCCACGCCGCCTGCGGGTCGAGGCTGAGATCGTGCAGCAGGTCGACGCCATCGTCGCTGCCACGCCCCTGGACCGCCAGCACATGCTCGATTATTATCGGGCGCCCGCGGAGCGCATCGTCGTCATTCCCCCCGGAGTCAACCTGGACCTCTTTCGCCCCATCCCCAAGCAGGAGGCCCGCCTGCACGTGGGCGCGCCCTGCGAGCCCTGCGAGGAAACCCACATGCTGCTCTACGTCGGGCGGATGGACCCCATGAAGGGGGTGGACGACCTGCTGCGCGCCCTGCCCTACCTGGTGCAGGACCTGCCGGACGATTGGCCCTGCCACATCTGCATGGCCCTGGTCGGCGGCGACTCGGACAGCAGCGACGAATCCCTGCGGCAAGAGATGGACCGCCTGCAGGACCTCAAGCACGAGTTGGGCATCCAGGACTTTGCCACTTTTTTGGGCCGGCGCGAGCAGGACGAGCTGCCCTACTATTATTCCGCCGCCGACGTCTGCATCGTGCCCTCCCACTACGAGTCGTTCGGCCTGGTGGCCCTGGAATCCCTGGCCTGCGGGACCCCCGTGGTGGCCTCCCGCGTGGGCGGGCTGACCTACATCGTCGAGGATGGGCTCAGCGGCTTTTTGGTGCCCCGGGGCAACCCCCCGGCGCTGGCCCAGCGCATCGGCCAACTGCTGGCGGACTGCGGACTGCGCCGCCACATGGGGGGTCATGGACAGGAGATGGCCCAACAGTACGGCTGGCCCAGCATCGCCGAGCGGGTGCTCGAATTGTACGAGGAGCTGATCGAGGGCTGAGACCCTGTGGGGTTTGCGAAAAACGCCCTCTCCCCGTCATTCCGAGCGGAGGCGGTTTAGCCGCCGCAGCCGAGAGCCTGTCCTGAACGGAGTTGAAGGAAATCGGTTTGGCACCCAGCCGATTCCTCGACTCGCTTCAGGCGCTACGCGCCTTTCGCTCGCTACCCAGAAACTTGATTGTAATCGTTCACGGGGGCAGAAATGAAGCGTCTGCCGGAATGTCAACGGGAGCATAAGAACCGTCATGCCCGCGTAAGCGGGCATCCAGGGGGGCGCAAGTCTGTAGGGAACACCCCCGCCGACATGGGAGGCCACGCGATGCTGGAACTCTGGATCCCCGCTTTCGCGGGGATGACGGAATAGCGGTTGAGGGAAATCCCAACGTCGGCGTAGGATTTCACCTTGCGGGTCTCCTATGCGCTTGTACTTGCGGCTATTAGGACAGCTCATCTTGGCTGATTGTGCAAGGTGTACTTTACTTGCGGAGTAACTGCTCAGCCCGCATTCGCTGAAACCGATTGCCATCCACGAATGCAACACGAATACACGAATACCACCGGCTCAGAATGGCCCCAATTCGTGTATTCGTGGGATCATTCGTGGACGGCAGCCGCAGGGTGAGCAGTTACCTTGCGGAGATTGTTTAGTAGTCGTTCCTAAACGGCACTCCGCTACCCAGAAACTTGAAGTTTCTGTGCTCTAGCATACCGCCGGGCCAGCAAAGCTGGCGCGCGGTTTGAGTTACTCGGAATGACG
>JAFGKG010000102.1 GCA_016928715.1 Chloroflexia bacterium | reverse complement strand
GGGTCCAGCCCCGAGGCCGGCTCGTCCAGAAGCAGGATGGCGGGGTCGTGGACCAGGGTGTGGGCCAGGCAGAGCCGCTGCTGCATGCCCCGGGAGAGGTTCTGTACAAAGGCGTCCCGCTTGCCGCTCAGGTCGACCAGTTCGAGCAGTTCGTCAATGACCGGTGCACGCCGTTCGGCCGGCACGTCGTAGCAGCGGGCGAAAAAATCCAGGTATTCCCAGGTGCGCAGGTCGTCATAGAGCCCGAAAAAGTCGGGCATGTAGCCGATCAGGTGGCGGATCTCGCGCGCCGCGCCGTCCAGCTTGCGCCCGGCGATATAGATCTCGCCCGCGCTGGGGGCCAGCAGTCCGCTCAACATGCGCAGGGTGGTTGTCTTGCCGGCCCCGTTCGGCCCGATGAATCCATAGACGGCACCGGGGGGGATGGCCAGGTTGAGGTCCCAGACGGCCGTGACCCGGCCGAATTGTTTGCCCAAGCCGCGGGTCTCGATGGCGTTCATTGGCCGCCTCCGTAGGCCCGCATCCGCGGGCACGGGCAGCTCCCCGGTTGGCTTTGCGCCACCAGTCGGACCCGCATCGTCGCCGGGTCGGTGTCGTCGATCAGGTAGGGAGGGATACCCGGCCCGGAAAGTCGGACCTGGCCGGGTGGGGACTGCTCTATGAGCATCCAGGCTCCCTTCGGGTTGTAAAAATGTACCTCGGGCGAGACCATCCAATCGCCATCCTCCAGGGTCAGCGTCAGGGCGCTGATGGCCTCGGCGCTCAGGGTGTACGGCAGGTGGTACTCCAGGATAACCTCCCAATCTCCGGGCAAAAAGCCCTCCTCGCAGGGGAGGATGCCCGGCGTACTGGTGATAACGGACCAGGGCAGGAGGACAGGACCAGCCTGCTCCAATCGAGCGGAGGGCTCCCAGGGCGAGGGGTGGGCAAAGCCTTCTAATTCCAGGTCGACCAGGTAGAGGGAGCTGGCCTGCCGTTCGCTGGGTTCTTGACTCAGCTCGAACTGCAGGGGGCTCTCCGCGGAGTGGCAGAGCAAAGCCAGGCCCGGGGGAATGTTTTCGTAGTTGTAGCCAACTATGCCCCACAGCAGCGACTTTTCCGCTTCGGTGGGTAGTTTGATCTGGTAGGCGCCGCTCAAGGGGTCGAGGCTTACGGTCCGGGAGAAGGAGGCGCCGGCCGCTATGCTCCCCAAGAAGGCGTGGCGCTGCCCCCCTATTTTTGCTACGTGGCCCAGGATCTGGCAATTTTCTAGGGATGTGCTGCTGCCGTTGTGCACGCTGACGTGGGCCTGGGTGTGGCTTTTATAGAGGACGCGCCCCTGGATGGCCGGTGCCGGGTCCAGTACAGAGTGCACGGTAAAGGTGCGCATCGACCACTGCTCCACCCGTAGGTCGATCAGGGCCGGCTCCGGACCGGGGGCGATGTTCAGTGGCTGCAGGGCGGACACGCCGGAGCCATACCAGGAGGGCGGCAGCGGACCAAAGAGGGCGCCAGGGCCGGCCCTGAGATCGAAATCCTGCCGGCGGGGCGAGAACAGGCCGTTGTAGGCATCGATGGCGGCGACCGGCCCGCCGCTGGCCATGCGCACCACCGCCAGGGTGGTGAGTTTTCGCTCTCCCCCGCGGGTGAGGTTGCCCAGCGCATAGACCCCGACCGCAAAGACCAGTGTCAGCAGGGGGATGGTCAGCCAGGCCCGTTCCAGCCGGCCGCGCCGGCGCAGCACGACATAGTTGACCGGCCCGACCAGGATGATGTACAGCAGCAGCAGCCCGGCGACCAGCAGGATCGAGGGCAGGCGCAGCTCGCTGGATTCCATTAGCGCGCCCGTAACCTGCCCCGGTTGGTTCAGCCATTGGCGGTGCCAGAGATTGGCCGGCGGAGTGCCGGACAGCAGCCGCCGCCAAAAGTCCTCGTTGCCGGCCCAACTGCGCAGGGGCGCCAACAGGGGGTTGAGGGACAGAAAGGTGACCCGGCCCAGGCCGTATGAGCGGACGACGACTAGGGGCTGCTCCTGCTCGCTCAACATGGCCTCGCCGGCTACCACCGAGACGGTGGAAAGGGGAACCGCCCCAGCGACCGGGAGGGGTTCGCCGACGAGCTGCTCCAGGGAGGGCAGCGCCTCCAGCGTGTTTTCCCCGCTCAACGTCACGGGCAGGATCTCGGCCGGCAGCCCCGCCAGGGCCAGTTCGGCGCCGGGCCCGCCGGCCGCCAGCAGGTGGCCGCCGCGGCCGACCCATTGGACCAGGGCCTGGCGCTGCGCGGTCGAGAGCCCCGAGGTATCCGTGCCGGCCACGACGAGCAGGTCCAGGTTCTGCAGCGGCCAGACCTGTTCGGGCAGATCGGCCAGTCTCAGGGGCAGGATGGTGCTCTTGGGCTTGACGCTGGAGAGGAAGGAGAGCGGTGCGGGATCGTCCACCAGCAGGCCAATGATAAAGACGTCGTTGGCCAACCCCTGCAGGATGATGCTGGTGCGGGCCAGCGTCCTGCCGCGGCTGCTAAAGCGGGCGCTCACCGTCAGGGAATTGCTGGCCGGCAGCGGCCCGATGACCAGCGAGACCTCCTTGCGGGCCTGGCGCGGCAGGGAGAGCGGTATGTGATAGGCGCCGGTGCCATCGCCCAGGCTGACCTCGACGATGACGCTTCCCTCCTGGTCGGGGCCGTGGTTCTCCAACTGTACCCGGACCATGGTGGCCTCGCCGGCTACGTAACGCTGGTGCAGCGTGGGGAGGATCGTGATCTCGATGTCCTCTTGCTGGGCCTGGGCCAGGCCGGCTCCCAAGAGGAGGATGAGGATCAGGCTGTAAACCATCGTTTTCGCGACGCGCATCGCCTTGCTCCGTAGGTGGTGGCCCGCAGGGCCATTGTACAAGGATTTCAACTGGCTGATGGCCAGGAGCCGCGTCAAGCCCACTTTCAGCAGCAGCGCGGCTGTCGAGAGTATCCCCAGCCCCAGGTAAAGCGGAATCTCGGTCTTTAATGCTTCAGCAGGCCCTCCTCCTGCAGCCGGTTTTGGAACCAGGACAGGGAGCGGCGCAGACCCTGCTCCAGGCTGACCTGGGGCGCCCAGTCCAGCACTTGGCGGGCCAGGCTGATGTCGGGCTGGCGTACGTGGGGATCGTCGCGGGTCCGTTCGTCCTTGGGCCGGACAAAGGTGATCTCCGAGTCGCTGCCGGTGACCTGCAGAACGCGGTGGGCGAACTCGAGGATGGTCATTTCCTGGGGGTTGCCCAGGTTGACCGGTTCGGCATAGTCGGAGAGCAGCAGGCGGACCATGCCCTCGACCATGTCCGAGACATAACAAAAGGCGCGGGTGCGGCGGCCCTGGTCATATACAGTGAGGGGCTCGCCCAGCAGCGCCTGGCAGATAAAGTTGGGCACGACCCGGCCGTCGTCCAGGCGCATCCTCTCGCCAAAGGTATTAAAGATCCTGGCGATGCGGGTGGGGACGCTGTGGGCGCGGTGATAGGCCATGGTCATCGCTTCGGCAAAGCGCTTGGATTCGTCATAGACGCCCCGGGGCCCCACCGGGTTGACGTTGCCCCAGTAGGTTTCGGGTTGGGGATGGATTTTGGGATCGCCATAGACCTCGGATGTAGAGGCGAGTAAAAAGCGGGCGCCCTTGGCCTTGGCCAGCCCCAGGGCGTTGTGGGTGCCCAGGGCCCCTACCTTGAGGGTCTTGATGGGCATCTCGAGATAATCCACCGGACTGGGTAGAGAGGCCAGGTGCAGGATGGCATCCAGCTTTTCCGACACCTCGATATAGTGGGTGACGTCGTGGCGGATGAATTGAAAGCGTTCGTTGTCGCGCAGGTGGGCGATATTGCGCAGGTGGCCGGTGATGAGGTTGTCCATGGCAATGACCTCGTGGCCATCGTCCAGCAGGCGATCACAGAGATGGGATCCGATAAAGCCGGCCCCGCCGGTGATGAGAATACGCATAGTGTTCTCCCTGGTCTACTAGTAGGCGCCCCGGCCGCTGATGACGACCGGAACGGTCCGCAAGAGAATGACGATATCCAACCACAGACTCCAGTTCTCGATATAGTAAATATCCAGGCGCACCATTTCCTCAAAAGAGAGATCGCTGCGGCCCGAGCTCTGCCACAGGCCCGTGATCCCCGGAAGAACCTCCAGCCGAGTGCGCTGCCAGGCCTGGTACTGGGCTACCTCGCTGGGGATGGCCGGCCGCGGGCCGACCCAGCTCATTTCTCCCAACAGTACGTTAAATACCTGGGGAATTTCGTCCAGGCTGGTGCGCCGCAGGAATCGTCCCACGCGGGTCACGCGGGGGTCGTCGCGAATTTTAAAGAGGGGGCCGCTGGCCTCGTTCAGGGCGGCCAGCCGCTCCTTTTCTGTGTCGGCGTGTTGATGCATGGTGCGGAACTTGAGCACGGTAAAGGGCCGGCCCTTGCGTCCCACCCGTTTTTGCCGGAAAAACACGGGGCCGCTCGAGTCCAGTTTGATCAGCAGGGCGATCAGCAGCAGCAGGGGCCAGCCCAGCAGCAGACTGCACACGGAGAGGCCAATATCCAGGGCTCGTTTCAATACCAGGTTCCAGCCGCGGATGGCGACCTCTTTGAGGCCGATCAGGGGCAGCCCGCCCAACTGGGCAATGTCGACCTGATCAAAACTCATCTCATAGATGTCGGGGGCGATGCGAAAATCAATGCCTCCCTGCTGGCAGAGATTGGCCATTTCTAACGTGGTCTGGTGGGCATCCGAGGGCAGGGCGATGATCACCTCGTGGATGTGGCAGGGCTCCAGTAGCAGGGGCAGATCCCCGGTGTGCCCCAGATAGCGGGGCTCGTCCTCCTGCGCCGGGGTGTCCTGCGGCGGTGGATTGTCCTCCAGGTAGCCCACCAGGAAATAGCCCAGTTGGGGCTGCTGGCGGATGCTGCGCATGACCTCCTGGCCCAGGGGGCCGGCGCCGATGACCAACACCCGCTCGGCGCCGATGCCCTGGCTCCAGAGCCAGCGCTGCAGCCGGCCCAGCAGGGCCCGGCCCAGGCCGATGCAGAGCACGATGGTGAACCAGGCATAGACGTACAGCAGGCGCGTGTAAAAGGTGCGGGTGGCGAACAGGATCACAATGACCGCGGCCACCGCCAGGGTGGTGGAACCGGCCACGCGGGAGATCATTTCCAACCAGGAGGTGCCCCGCGATAGCCGGTAGAGTCCGCGGGTCTCCAGCAGCATCATCAGAATGGCGACCAGGGTCAGCCCAATCCAGATAAAGCGGTTAAACGGAAGATAGTTGGCCTCCTGGACGGTGGGGCCTAGCTGCCATTCGTAACGAATCCAATAGGCCAGGATAAAGCCGAGAGAGGCCATCCCCGCGTCAAAGAAAAAATAGACGATGTGGGTGGCAATCCGGCGTACATTTCGGTTCAGCAAGGGTCACCTCAACTCTGTTCGAATCCCATTATACCACAAAGCGGGGTGGGTTGCGCGCAGGTCGGGCCTATAGTACAATGATTGGGCCATGCGAATGAGACTGAACTTGTCCCGCAAGGCATAGAGGATCTGCGGTTCGACCAAGTGCTGCCGTAGCCGCATAGGATTTCAAAGGAGGAAACGATGATCGAGATGGAGAGCCATATTGCCGAGGTCAGTGTCTATCCCGGTCAGGCGCAGATAGTGCGACGGGGGCGGGTGGAGTTGGTCCAGCCGGGCCCGACCGAGCTGCAGCTGGCGGATCTACCGCTGAACTTGCTGGCCGATTCGGTGCGGGTGACCGGCGAGGGCACGGCCCGGGTGCGCCTGCTGGGCGTAAAAGTGCGCCGCACGCATTATGCCGCCGCTCCGGAGGAGGAGTTGGCCCGGCTGGACGCCCAGATCGAGCAATTGGAGGATCAGGACCGGGGGTTGGAGGAGCAAATCCAGGTCCGGCAGCACCGCCTGGAGATGCTGGCCGGCCTGGCCGGCGAGGCGCCCGATCGCCTGGTCCGGGGCTTTACCTGGGGCAAGGTCGACCTGGAGGGCATGGGGGCCTTGTTGGGCTTTGTCAGCCAGGGGGAGGACGAGGCGCGGGCCGAGATCCGCCGACTGCAGTTGCAGCGGCGCGAACTGGCGCGCAAGTTGGAGCCACTGCGTTCCCTGCGCCGGGATCGGGGGCAGAGCGATCGGCCAGATCGCTACACCGTGCACGTTCCCTTGGAGGTGCGCGAGCCGGGAGAGCTGGAGATTGCCCTGATCTATGTCTGCCAGAACGCCAACTGGCAGCCGCTGTACGACCTGCGCATCCAGGAGGGGGAGCCGGGACAGGTCTTGATCCGGCTGGGCCAACTGGCCGAGATCAGCCAGCGGACCGGCGAGGATTGGAGTGGGGTCGAGTTGTCCGTCTCTACAGCGCGGCCGGCCCTGGCCGCCGCGCTGCCCAAACTGCGGCCCTGGTACATTGACCTCTACCGGCCGGCCCCGCCCCCACCCCCGCAGATGGCCAAGATGCGCACGGCGGCCGCGCCGTCCGGCGCGGCGTTGGAGGAGGAGATGGCCATCGAGGACAGGGTGGGTGCCGTGGAGGGGCGCAGAGAGGAGGCCGAGGTAGCCGTGGCCGAGATCAGTCGGGAGGGGCCGGCCATGATCTTTAGCGCGCCGGGCCGGGCGGACGTGCCCGCCGACGGGTCCGCGCACAAGGTGTTCTTGGGAACCCACGAGCTGAGGGGCGCCCTGGACTGGGTGGCCGCGCCCAAGCTGGAGGCCCACGCCTACCGCCGCGCCAAGGTCGAGAACCGCACGCCGGCGGTGCTTTTGGCCGGCGGGGCTAACCTCTTTTACGGCGATACCTTTATCGGCAAAACCGACCTGCCCGAGACGCCGCTGGAGGGCGAGATCGAGATCCACTTGGGCGTGGACGAGCAAGTCCAGGTGGAGCGGGAGCAGGTGGAACGCCGGGTGGACAAGGGCGGCCTGGTGGGCAAGGTGCGGCAGATGATCTATGGCTATCGCATTCGCCTGCGCAATTTCCGCCAGGAGCGCATCGCCCTGACGGTGTGGGATCAACTGCCGGTCAGCCGGCACGAGAATCTCAAGGTCAAGCTGCTCGCTAGTACGCCCGAGGTTGTGCCGGGCGAGATGGGCGAGCTCCGTTGGGAGTTGAGCCTGGCCCCCGGTGAGGAGCGCAACCTGGCCTTTAGTTTCCAGGTCGAGCTGCCGCTGGAACAGGAGGCCGTCGGACTGCCTTGAGTACTTTTTGCAAGTCCTCCGTCATTCCGGGGGGAGAGCGGATTTAACGAAAGGCGAAATAGACCATGAGGACCAGGGCCTGGTAGACGGTATAGCCAACAATGAGCAGGATATTGGCGACTCCGCGGGCCTGGTAGAGTTCGCGGCTGCTGAGCCAGAGCAGGATGCCCCCCCATATCCCGGCCAGTATCCACCAGGACAAAATGAGCGGTTGGAACAAGCCCGTGGCAGCCAGGATCAACAGCGGTAAGCAGACCAGGGATCGGGGGGATTGCAGGCGGGGGTAGAGCGAGAGTGCCCGTTTGAATTCACCTGGCCGATTGAACATCTCGGCGACCAGGCTGAGCAAGCCCGCGGCCAGGGGCCATTCCAGTACGACGAGTAAGGCCATCACCAAGCTGGCCAGCAGCCAGGCCCCCCCACCCAGCGCCGGCGAGTTCAGGGGAAAGTGGACCAGGGCCAGTGAGCGGGATAGCGGTGGGAAGAGCAGTTCCTCGAGCAGGACCAGCACCAGGACCCACGAGGCCAGGGACAGGGCGGCCCGCAGGGCCCGGCCCAGGCTGCGCCTGCTTTCCTTTTTCTCCTGCTCTTGTCCCTCCTCATCCGAGAACATGTCATGGGTCCAGGGCAGGTCCCCGCCGGATTCGGGTGTGTAGCGCAGCGAGCTTCTGAGCAGGCCGGCGGGCTGGTCCTGCTGGCCCTTCCCTTCTGGATGGGCCAGCTCTTCCAGTTTAGCCGTCGGCTCGCGGAGCATGCGCAGGAATTCAGCCTCGCCACCCTCTTGCAGGATCGGCTGGCTCGGGGACTGTTCCTCTTGCTCGTAGGTGCGCACGATACCCAGGTGGATGCGCTGGCGCAGGTTCTCAAAACCGGGCAGCAGGGAGCTAAAAAGCACGCCGCGGCGCAGGCCGGCCCCGTAGAATAGGCTGTACAGCGAGTGCCAAGGACTCAGTGTGGAGCGGTCGGTCTGGATCAGGATCGCGCCGCCTCCACTTTGGAAAAGGGTCTCGCGGATCGAGCGGATGGCCTGCCAGGGGATGGCTATCCAGCGCTTGCGAAATTGCACCGAGACCCCCTCGGCGCTCAGGAGCCAGTTGGGGAAGAGATTGAGTATAAAGTTGGCCGCAATCAGGATCAGGATCATGTTGAGCTGGGCCAGCAACAGCCCCTGGACGACCTGGCGCATTTGTGCGGGATCCTGTGGAGAGAGGGAGGGGATGGGGTCAAAGGATCGCAGCAGCGCTCCCAAGAGGGGCCACTCCAAGGCGCTGCGCAGGTTGTCAAAGCGGCCGGCCAAAAAACGCCACCACACTCCCAGGTAGCGCCAGATGGAAGCCAACAGCAGCAGGCCGGTCATAAGGCGCATCAGGGCCGGGAGCCACTTGGGGTGGGAGTAGGCGTCCCGCAGGGCCTGGCGGGTGGTAAAGAGGCTTTTCCAGGTGGCCTGGGGTTGAAAGATCAGGGCGTATATCGTTGAATAGGCCATATCGTCAATGACGGTCCGGATGCCCTCCGGCCCGTAAACTTCCTGCAGCCTGTTAACCAGCGTGGCCGCCAGGGTTTCAAAGTCCGAGATATGCCAAGAGATCACGATGCCCTTGCGCAGGCCGGACGGCCAGAGCAGGCTGTAGAAACGGAACCATGGGCCCAGACGCCAACGGTTTCCCTGGACGAGCAGGACCAGTTGGTCGCCGGGGAGGTTCATGCTCTGGACCATGGTGATGCGTTCCCAGGGTATGGTCGCCCAGCCCAGGCCACGGCGCACCTCCAAGCCCTCTTCGGCCAGGCGCAGTTGGGGCATAAAGTTGCGGATCAGGCAGGCCAGAAAGTACAGCGCAAACATCTGCTCGTTCAGGTGCAGCAGGGTGGGATAGAGCTGCTCCCAGGGGATGGGGCCGGGGGGGATCGTTCCAGAGATGGCCAGGGCCACGGCCTTGACCTGGGGAACCAGGTCCAACGCCGCCAGGGCCTGAGGCCACTGCTGAAAAGCGATTTGCAGGTTGATCCGCAGGTAGTACCAGGTCGTGGGGACGACAATAAGCAGGGCGACGATTTCGAACGGCCAGGCCATCCAGATGGGATAGCGGTGACGAGGGCGTCGTGTGGCCATATATACCTCCCGCTGTAGTTACGGCCCTCTCGCTGTTGGGACCGCGACCTGTCTCGAGGGCACCAATCCACAACTATCGCTATTATACTACAATACCCGCTGCTTGGCTACGCCCCTTGTTGATCGGGCGCTCGCCATTTTTGTCGGGCGAGGCATTTCTGCGGACCATTTCGCCCTAGTTGAAAGCAAAAACCGCGCCGGAAAGGCCCAACAGACCATACTTTCGGGCAGGAG
>JAFGKG010000002.1 GCA_016928715.1 Chloroflexia bacterium | reverse complement strand
CACCAGCACCACGGCGATGGCCAAGGACAATAGGGCCCATTCCGGCAGGCTCAACCCCAGAATCAGCCCCAGCAGGACCGCTGCCAGGGCCAGGGTCAGGTGAAGCCGCGCATTGCGCTGGGTCCACCAGAGATCGGACAGGCCGGCAAAGGCCCGGGCGAAAGAGAGCGACAGCGAGGTCCGCCGCTCAAAGGCACGCAGGAGCTGTTCTTGGCGCGCCTGCATGTGGCGGCGCTGCTCGTCCAAAGCGTCGTCGTAACCGAGCAGGTGCAGCAGCCCGTGCACCAGCAGCAGTTCGACCTCCTCGGGGCAGGATTGGCCATAGGCGGCGGCCTGCTCCCGGGCCCGCGGCAGGGAAATGACCACCTCGCCCAGGGCCGGACGCTCGCCCCTGGGCAGGACAAAATCGACCGACGCGTCCCCCTCCTGCAGGCCAAAGGCCAATACGTCGGTGGGGCGGTCCTGTTCGCGGTACTGCAAATTCAAGGCCTGGATGCGTTCGTCGTCGGTCAGGAGGATATCGACGTCACCGGAGCGGCAGCCCTCCTGCAGCAGGACCCAGCGGGCCAGGCGCCGCAGGCGCGGCAGGTCCAACTCTGGACCAGGGTCTGTTTCCGCGGTGAGTTGAACGGGACCGGTCATGATTTTTCCCGCGCCCCCTCTAGCTCGGGGTAGGAGATACGGGGATGGTAAACACCGCGCAGCATGCTCACAAAGGCCCGCCGGATATCCCGCAGGTCCCGGAAAGTCAGGTCGCAGTCGTCGAGCTGGCCATCCCGCACTTTTTTGTCAATGATCTCGCCTACCAGGTTATCCAGGGCATCCTCCTCCTCACTGGCCGATTCGAGCAGCTCGCCGAGCTTGCCCGACTGGTCCATCGAGCGCACCGCCGCCTCAACCGAATCGGCCAGCATGAGGATGGCTGTCTCCCTGGATTGGGGCTTGGGCCCGGGATAGCGAAAGTCCTCCGGATCGACGGTCTCGTCCTCCTGCAGGGCCCGGCGATAAAAATACGTCGCCAGCGTCGTGCCGTGGTGCTCGGGGATAAATTGGACAAGGCGTTCGGGCAGGCGATATTTGCGCGCCAGGACAATGCCGTCGCGAACGTGGTCGGTAATCAGTTGGGCGCTGGTGCGGGGATTCAATTCGTCGTGGATATTGAGCCGACCGGCCTGGTTGTCCACGAAAAAGTAGGGCCGCACCACCTTGCCAACGTCATGAAAGTAGGCCCCTACGCGCACCAGGAGGGGATCGGCCCCGATCACCTCCGCCGCTCGCTCGGCTAAATTGCCCACGACGATGCTGTGGTAATAGGTCCCCGGCGCTTCTCGCATCAGTCGCCGCAGCAGGGGGTGCGCGGGATTGGCCAATTCAAAAAGCTGCATGACCGTCACCTGCCCAAAGAGGTTCCCTAGAAAGCCAAAACTGGCGAAACTGAGCGCGGCCGAGCTAAAGCCATGGATTCCACAGGCCAGAGCAATGGTCAAGAGGCCCTGGACATCCTGATCCTGGTAGATGAGGCGAAAGGCACCCGCCACCCATAGTTGGGCCAGCGTCACATAAAAGCCGCTAAAGAGAAAGGCCGTGGAGCGCTGGGCCTTCCAGATGGAGAGTATGCCGACGGTCCCCCCCACAAAGCCCAGCACCGCCAATTCCAGACTGCTGCCGCCCAACAAGCCCACCAGGATGGACAATACCACCGTACCCCCCAGGGCAATTTGGGGATTGAGCAATAGGGTCAGCAAGAGGGCCGCCGTCGTCAGGGGAAAGGCGTAGGCAAAACCAAAACGACCCGGCACCACGAACTTGGCGGCGCCCATGGCCAGGACTATGATCAGCCCCAATAAAAACATCCAACGCACATTTTCAAAAAGGCGCGGCTGAAAACGCAGCAAAAAGAGACCATAGGTCCCCACCAGGCCCACCACCAGGACGACCTGGCCCCACACGTCCAGCCAGGAACCCTCGCGGCTGCGCAGTCCCACCGCTTCCAGTTTCTCCAGATCGGTGTCCTGCACAATCTGGCCCTCGGCGAGGATCAGTTCGCCCTCCAGTACCTCCACGTAATGTGGGGGGGTACGCGAGCGGGCTTGCTCCCGGCGCTGCTCCGTCTCTTCCTCATCCACCACATAGTTGGGAACCAGGAAAGGGGAGACCAGGTCGGCAATCAGGGTCCGCTTCAAAGGATAAAAGGTGTGTCGTACCGCCCCTTCCAGGCCCAGGCGCAGTTCCTCCAGGGACTGCTCCCGTATCTGGCGAACCTGCTCGCCCTCGTCCTCTCCCTGGGTGATCTCGTCATAGAGATGCAGGGCCTCTTTTTTCAAGGCCTGCCACTCGCTTTTCTGCAGGATCAACAACAGGTTCAGCGTCTCGCGGGAAAGCCGCACTTCCTCCAACGTGGCAATGCTCTCCTGCCGCTCATCGCGGTTGCGCTCTGGATCAAAGAGGATCGATTCGATTACCTGCAGGGTATCGGAAAGGGCCTGGCGCTGGCGCAGCGTAATGCTGGGATCAAAGCGATAGACGTCGGCAACCTCCGCAGCAGCCGCTTCCTGGTCCCGGCGGGTCAGAATCTGGCTGACATAGCGTGTCGTAATGGGGGATTTGACATCGGTAGGGGCGACGGCGCCCACCTGAACCTCTGGAACAATCTCGCCGGGCAAAAAGGGGACGACCAGAATTGCACCCAACAAGAGGCTGGTCACAAGCGCAAAAAGCAAAAAACGCCAAAAGAGCCGGGGTGATATCGAGGTACGGCGACGTTTCTCCGATCTCGGCATAGCTAACTCCAGTAGGGTAGCACCCGTTCGAGCCACAGATCCTGTTGGGCATCGGCTCGGAGCGAACCCACGTATATAGACCTGTCCGGCAGGCCCTCTCAGCCCAATCTCTCGCGCTTGACGCGGATCACTTTCTACGTAGAGAGGGCCTCCCGCACCATCTCGTTCACCAGCCGGCCATCGACCTGCCCCCGCAGTTGGGCCATCAGGTGCTTCATCACCCGGCCCATATCCTGCGGACCCTGGGCCTCCAACTCGTCAATCGCCTGGGCCACGGCCGCCTGCACCTCTTCTGGCCCCAACTGCCGCGGTAGGTACCCTTCAATGATCAAAAGTTCCCGCTCCTCGGTCTGGAGCAGGTCGTCCCGGCCGGCCTCCCGGTACGATTCGATGGATTCTTGGCGCTGCTTGGCCGCCTTGGTCAGCACGGCCAGGACCTCCTGGTCATCCAGTTCGTGCTGCAGGTCAATCTCTTTCTCACGGATGGCCGCCTTGACCATGCGCAGCACGCCAACTCGCTCTTTATCCTGCTGCAGCATGGCTGCCTTGGTGTCCTTTAAAATTTGTTCTCGCAAACTCATCGCACCCTCCTCTCAAATAGTGCCTGTTGGCATTATACCCCATCCAAACACGCGGCGCAAGAGCCCGCGGGCCTTGACAAATGAAAGATTCTATGCTATCGTTCGTGTAAACCCAACACAAGTAGAGGAGTGTCGATCATGGCAGCATTTGATCCCCACAAGTACGAACGACCCTCCGTCACCGTGGACGTGGTCATCTTTGGCCTGATCGAGGGGACCCTGCACGTACTGCTTATCCAGCGCGGCCTGGAACCCTTTGCCAGCATGTGGGCGCTTCCGGGCGGTTTTGTGCGCCTGGACGAGTCCCTGGAGCAGGCCGCCCTGCGCGAACTGGTCGAGGAAACGGGGGTGAAGGACGTCTACCTGGAGCAGCTCTACACCTTTGGCGACCCCCAGCGGGACCCCCGCACCCGCGTGATCACCGTGGCCTACTTTGCCCTGGTGGCGGCCGACCGGCTGCGGCTCCGCGCCGACACCGACGCCGCCGAGGTGCGCTGGTTCCCGGCCTACGAGCCCCCGCCGTTGGCGTTCGATCACCAAAAGATCCTGGACTATGCCATCACCCGCCTGCGCTACAAGCTCGAGTACACGGCCCTGGCCTTTGAGCTGCTGCCGCAGGAATTCACCCTGACCGAACTGCAGCAGGCCTACGAGCACATCCTCAACGAGGAATTGGACAAGCGCAACTTTCGGCGCAAAGTGCTCCAGGCCGATATCCTGGACAAAACCGAAAACTACCGTGAGGGCGGACACCGACCGGCCCGGCTCTACAGCTTTCGCCAGGACGCCGTGGCCGAGGTCAAGGCCCGCCGCTTGTTTCCGTAGCAGGCAGCCATCATGATCCACCTGCACGATCTCCTGGAGGCCAGCGGCGGGCGCCTGCACGGTCCCGCCCAGGCGCGCCACTTTTCCGACTTTTGTCACGACACCCGCCAGCTCAACCCCGAGGAACTCTTTGTCGCCGTCAGCACGCCCTGGGGCGACGGTCACGACTATATCGAGGCCGCCATCCACGGCGGCGCTGGGGGCATCCTCTGCCAGCAGCCCCCCCGCCATCCTCCGGCCGAGATCACCACCATCGTCGTGGCCGACGTCCGCCAGGCCCTGGTGGACTGGGCCCGGCACATCCTGCGCAGCTACCAACCCGAGATCATTGCCGTGACCGGCAGCGTGGGCAAGACCAGCACCAAGGAGGCCATCGCCAACGTCCTGGCCCCACACCACAACACCTTTCGCAGCGCCGGCAACCGCAACGACCTCTTTGGCCTGCCCCTGGCGCTGGGCCAACTGCAGCCGCAACAGCGCTACGCCGTCCTGGAAATGGCCTGCGATCGCTTTGGCGAGATCGGCGCACTGGCCGCCATGGCCCCCCCGCACATGGCCGTGATTACCTGGGTCAAAGAGGCCCACCTGGAGTACATGGAATCGCTGGAGGCCATCGCCCGGGAAAAAGGCGACCTGGTCGCGGCCCTGCCGGCCGACGGCTGGGCGGTGCTCAACGCCGACGACCCGCTGGTGCTGGCCATGGGCCGGCGGGCCAACGCCCAACTGCGCACCTTTGGCCAGGACCGCCGGGCCGACGTCCGCTTTGAACTGCTGGGCCTGGACTGGGAGGGCATCGACCTGCGCCTGCAGGTTGGGGAACGCTCCCAGGACCTGCGCCTCCCCCTGCTGGGCTGGCCTGCCGGCTACATCGCGGCCGCCGCGGCCGCCGTCGGCCTGGTCTGCGGACTAGAACTGCCCCAGATCGCCGCGGCACTGGAGCGCATGCCCCCCCTGCGCGGACGCCTGCGCCCCCTGCCCGGCGTGCAGGGGAGCCGCCTGCTCGACGACAGCTACAGCATCATCCCCGCCTCGGCGCTGGCCGCCCTGGATACGCTGGCCGCCCTGCCCGCCGCCCGGCGCATCGCCGTCGTCGGCGACATGGACGGATTGGGCCGCTTTGCCCGCAAGGGGGCGGCCCAGGTCGGCCGGCGGGCGGCCCGCGTGCTCGACCGCCTGGTCACCTGCGGCGACCGGGCCGCCCAAATCGCTGAGGCAGCCCGCCAGGCCGGCCTGGCCGAGGTGCAGGTCACCTATACCATCGAGGACGCCGCTGCCTGGGCCCGCCGCGACCTGGGCCCCGGCGACGCCCTGCTCTTCAAGGGCGGCCCCCAAACCCGCCTGGAGCGGGCCGTGGAACGCCTGCTGGCCGATCCGGCCGACGCCCCCGAACTGCTGGTCCGCCAGGCGCCGCCCTGGCGGCGCCGCCGGCAGCGGCCCTCCCTGGAACGGCCGACCTGGGTCGAGCTGGACCTGGAGGCGATCGCCCACAACTGCGAACGGCTGGCCCAACTGGCCGCTCCGGCCGAGGTCATGGTCGTGATCAAGGCCGATGCTTACGGCCACGGCGCCGTGCGCATCGCCCACACCGTACTGGCCCACGGCGCCAAGCGCCTGGGCGTGGCCTGCCTGAGCGAGGCCGTGGCCCTGCGCCAGGCCGGCATCCAGGCCCCCATCCTCGTGCTCGGCTACCTGCCGCCCTGGCAGGCCCGGCCGGCCCTGCTGCACAACGTCGCCTGCGCCGTCTTTTCTGAGGACATGGCCCAGGCACTCTCCAACGCGGCTCAGGATCTGCGCACCACGGCCGCGCTGCACCTCAAGGTGGACACCGGCATGGGCCGCCTGGGCCTCTTTCCCCAACAGGTGCGGCCCTTTTTGCAGCGGGTAGGGGAGCTGCCCGGCCTGTTTTGGCAGGGCCTGTTCACCCACCTCTCCGCGGCCGACGACCCCGAACAGGACCCCTATACCCACCGGCAGTTGGACGAGTTTGAGGAACTCTTGGAGCAGCTCGAGGCGGCGGGCTATCGCTTTCCCCTGGTCCACGCCGCCAATACCGCCGGCCTGCTGCGCTTTCCGCGGGCCTGCTTTAACCTGGTGCGGCCGGGCATCTCGCTCTATGGCCTGGCCCCTTCGGAGCAAAACTCGCTGCCGGAGGGTTTTCGGTCGGCGCTGCAGTTCAAGACCGTGGTCGCGCAGGTCAAGACCTTTCCGCCGGGCAGCTCGATCAGCTACGGCCGCACCTACCGGACGCCGGAGGAACAGCGCATCGCCGTCCTGCCGGTCGGCTACGCCGATGGCTTTCGCCGCGCCCCGCGGCACTGGGGCCAGGTCCTGGTGCGCGGCCGGCGGGCGCCCATCGTGGGCCGGGTCTGCATGGACTATACCATGGTGAACGTGAGCCACATCCCGGACGTCCGCCCCGGCGACGAGGTCGTCCTGATCGGCCGGCAGGGGGAGGACGAGATCACGGCCGAAGAGGTCGCCCGGCAGCTCGGCACGATCAACTACGAGGTCGTCTCCCAGCTCCTGGCCCGCGTCCCGCGGCTGATCTAGTAGGGGCCCGCCCCTACTTTTGTGGGTAGAGGAAAACTAACCCAGCTCCCCCAGGCGGGCCCGCAGCCGGCGCCGTTCCTCCTGGGCCAGGGCCAGGCGGTCCCGCTCCTTCTGCACCACCTCGGCCGGGGCCTTGGTCAGAAACTGCTGGTTGGCCAGCTTGCGCTCAAAGTGCTCGATCTCTTGGCCGGTTCGCTCCAATTCGGACTGCAAGCGCTTTCGCTCCGCCTCCAGGTCGACCAGGCCGGCCAACGGCAGCAGGCACTCGACCTCGCCCACCACCAAGGTCACCACCTGCTGGGGGCGCTCGGCCAGGTGCTCCTCGATGCGCAGCTTGTCCGCGTCCACACGGGCCAGCCGGCCCAACACCTCGGCCTGCTCCCGCAGCATGGCGCTGTGCCGGCCGGCCACCAGCACGGCCTCGATCCAGCGCCCCGGCTCTACGCCGCGTTCGGCGCGGGCGTTGCGCACCTCCCGGATCAACTCCATCAGCAGGGCCATGGCGGACTCGGCCTGCGGGTCCAGGGCCGCGGCGGCGGACTGGGGATAGGGGGCCACGATCAGGGCCGGCCCATAGCCCCGCCCGGCCGCATAGGGGGCCGCCGTCAGGTACTGCCACAGCTCCTCGGTGACAAAGGGCATCAAGGGGTGCAGCAGGCGCAGCCCCCCCTCCAGGACCTCCAGCAGCACCTCGCGCGCCGCCAGGGCACGGCCCTCGTCCGCGCCGTAGAGGCGCAGCTTGCTGATCTCGACGTACCAATCGCAGAACTCGCTCCACAAAAAGTCATAGAGGCGCCGGCCGGCCTCGCCGTATTGATCGCCGGCCAGCAGATCGTTCACCTCGCCCAGCAGGCGCTGGTAGCGGGAACGGATCCAGCGCTCCGGCAGCTCCAGCGCCCCCGGCTCCCCGGCCCCTTGCGCTTCCAGCTGCAGGTTCGAGACCACAAAGCGGGTGGCGTTCCAAATCTTGTTGGCAAAGTTCCGCGCTCCCTCGATTCGCCGCAGGTCCAGGTTCATGTCGTTGCCCGGGGTGGACGAGGTGACCAGGGTAAAGCGCAGCGCGTCCGCGCCATAATCCCTGATAATGTGCAGTGGATCATAGCGATCCGCATCGGGCATGGACTTGCTGATCTTTTGGCCGTGCTCGTTGCGGATCAGGCCGTGCAAATAGACCACCTCGTAGGGCGCCCGGCCGGTCATCTCCAGGCCCATCATGATCTCGCGCGCCACCCAGAAAAAGAGGATGTCATAGCCGGTCTCGCGCATGGTGGTGGGATAAAAGTTGCGGAAATCGTCCGTCTCGCGGGGCCAGCCCAGGGTCGAAAAGGGCCACAGCCCCGAGGAGAACCAGGTATCCAGCACGTCCTCGTCCTGGTGCAGCTTGCCGCCCCCACAGTGGGCGCAGGCGGTGGGATCCTCGACCGTGCAGGTCTGCCCGCCGCAGTCATCGCAGTACCAGACGGGAATGCGGTGCCCCCACCAGAGCTGGCGAGAGATACACCAGTCGCGAATGTTCTCCAGCCAGTTGAAATAGATCTTGACAAAGCGCTCCGGCACGATGCGGATCGGCCCATCGCGCACCGCCTCCAGGGCCGCCTGGGCCAGCGGCTGGATGCGCACGAACCACTGGGTCGAAATGCGCGGCTCCACCACGGTGTGGCAGCGCTGGCAGTGCCCCAAGGCGTGGGCGTGCTCGGTGATCCGGACCAGCAGGCCCTCCCGCTCCAGGTCCTCCACGATGCGCCGGCGGCACTCGTAGCGATCCAGCCCCTCGTAAGGGCCGCCGTTCTCGTTGATGCGGGCGTCGTCGTACAGGATGTCGACCGCGGGCAGCTCGTGGCGCCGGCCGATCTCATAGTCGGTGGGGTCGTGGGCCGGGGTCACCTTGACCGCGCCGGTGCCAAAGGCCGGATCGACGGCCTCGTCGGCCAGGATGGGGATAGGGCGGCTCACCCCGGGCAGCACGGCCTGCCGGCCGACCAGGCGGCCAAAACGCTCGTCCTGGGGATGCACGGCCACCGCCGTGTCGCCCAGCAGCGTCTCCGGCCGGGTCGTGGCCACCACGATATAGTCCTGGGCGCCCTCGGCCCAACGGCCGCTGCCCCAGTCGCCGGGGCCCGACCAGCCGGCGCCGAGGACGGGATAGCGGATGTACCAGAGCTTGGCGGCGTGGTCCTCGTGCTCGACCTCCAGGTCAGAAATGGCCGTCAGGCAGCGCGGGCACCAGTTGATCAGGTACGAGCCGCGGTAGATCAGGCCCTTTTCAAACAAGCGCACAAAGGCCGTGCGCACGGCGTGAGAGAGATCGTCCTCCAGGGTAAATCGCTCGCGCGCCCAGTCGCAGGAAACCCCCAAGCGCTTGTGCTGGTCGGTAATGCGCGCCCGGTAGGCCCGTACCCAATCCCAGACCCGCTCCACGAAACGCTCCCGGCCCAGGTCGTGGCGGGTCAGCCCCTCCTTGGCCAGCTCCCGCTCGACCACGTTCTGGGTAGCGATGCCGGCGTGGTCCACGCCGGGCAGCCAGAGGGTCGGTTCGCCGCGCATGCGGTGCCAGCGCGTCACCAGGTCCTCCAGGGCCGCCGTCATGGCGTGCCCCAGGTGCAGCGCCCCGGTCACATTTGGTGGGGGCATGGTAATGACAAAGGGTTCGCCCTGCCCCAGGCCCCGAGGCACAAAATAGCCGCCCTCCTCCCAAAAGGCATAAATGCGTTCCTCCACCTGTTCATGCTCATAGGCCTTGGCCATTTCCTGCCGATAGGTCATACCAGATCCCCCTCTTGTTCAAAGGTCCAGCGGGCAACATTCAGGCCCGCGCCAATACCAGCGTGGCATCGTCGTGCATCTTGCCATATTCCCGCAGGGCCAGGTCGGCCAGTGCCTGCGGGCCCTCCTGATCGAGCTCGCGCACATGGTTTTCCAGGTGAAAGCGGCTCGATATCCCATCCGTATGCAGGAGGAAAATGTCCCCCGGATGATAGCTAAAGCGATAGGAGCGCATCGAGGGCAGGCGCACCCCCAGGTAGCCATAGTGAATGATCGGCTGGATGACCTCCTGGCTGTGGGCCAAAAAGCGGACGTTGCCCACACCGCCGATCTCCAAAAGGGACTGGGCCGGCACCAAGCGCAGCAGGGCGATCATCACACCAACGCCGCCGGCGGCCAGGATCGTATAATGGCAGTAGGTCATGATGTCAATCAGGTCCGCATCGGCGTGCTCGGCCACGCCCTGCAGGGCCAGTTCCGTGGAGTGATAGGCCTTGGGACCGCTGCCCAGCCCATCGGTAACCGCCACCAGCACCCGCGAGTCCTCCTCCAGGATCAGGTGCCCATCCCCACAGACGCGCCGGCCGATCTTGGGCCGTTGTACAACACCGAATTCCATCGTTATTCCTTTCCCTCGGCCAAATCCAATACCGTCGCCCCGGTAACCTCTTGCAGCCGCTGCGGATCGATGCCAAAGACGGCATAGGGCGTGCCCGCGGCGGCATAGACGAGATCGTAGGCCATCAGGTCCTGGTCCATAAACAACGGCAGCGGATCGGGGTGACCCACCGGCGGCACGCCGCCGATGGCAAAGCCGGTGGCCTGGCGCACCGCATCGGCGTCGGCGCGGCGGACGCGCGCCGCGCCCATGGCCCGGCCCAGCTTGTCGCGGTCCAGGCGGTTGACCCCAGAGACCAGGGCCAGGACCGGCCGGCCATCGGCCACAAAGACCAACGACTTGACGATCTGGCCCAGACTGGTCCCAATGGCGTCGGCCGCGTCCTGGGCCGTGCGCGTGCCCTGGGGGAACTCGATGATCTCGACTTGTACGCCCAGTTCCTGCAGCGTCTCTGCCACCCGTCCTGCCGATGGATGCATGGTTCGCCTCCCAATCCGGCGCGGCCAGCGCCGGACGCACGAAAAAAAATCCCCCCGTCGCAAGGACGAGAGGCGTTCCCGTGGTACCACCCTGCTTCGGTAAGGGGGCAAGGCCATGGTACACGAGGCAGGACTTTTTTCTCCTGCTTCCTACTCCTTGACTCTTGCCTCTCTCCTACCGCACTCGAGGGGCGCTAACGGGCCCCCGCCGGATAGGGCTACCAATCCATGGACCTTGACCCTACCGACTCCCAGGCGACCTTCAGCGGACCGTTCCGCGGAGGGCTTGCAGCCCAGGGCCCTCCTTCTCTACCGGCCGGTCCCCGCCTACTCCTCCTGTTCGTCGTCGTTGTCAGGCCCATTATAGGGCACAAGCGGCGATTCGTCAAACACCCGCCGATCCTCCCCGGACCCGTTTGAAGTCGATACTCATACTACACCT
>JAFGKG010000101.1 GCA_016928715.1 Chloroflexia bacterium | reverse complement strand
CTCAACGTCCTCGACCACTACCACGACGTCGTCGCCCGCATGCTGCGCAAGGGCGAGACGATCACCACGCCGGCCCTGTGCTACCGGGTCACCATCCGGGGCACCTTTGTCAACCAGGCCGACACGTTCGACCCCAGCCGCCACAGCCTCCATGTCTGCGTCTCGCCGGGGCCCCTGCTGCGCCGGGCCCTGCGCGATGCGCCCGTGGAAAAGTACCTGGGCAGCGAGCGGGAGCCGCGGCCGACCTGCTACGTCGACGCCTACAGCGGCGAGCAGAACGGCGCGCTCACCCCGCTGGAACTGGGCCGCCTGCTGGGCCAGGACCTGCGCTTCGACCTGTCCGACCCCGAACAGGGCATGTTTTTCCTGGACGAGGCCGGTGGGGAGACGCGGGTGGTCTCGGTGGGCCTGAACGCGCCGGCCCAGCTCGTCTTTCTGGTGCCGGACCTGGCCGCCGGCCCCTACCGGCTGGAGGTGCGCTGTCGCTACGAGGGCAGCGACGAACTGCGTATCGGCCGGCTGAAGGAGCCGCTGACCGTGCACTAGCCCGCCCCTCCGCCCCCGGGCCGGCCTGACCCCCGGGCCGGCCCGCTGCCCGCCTCCCGCAGGCGCCCCGCCTGTGGGAGGCGGCTTTTTGTCCCAATTCCAGGCTTGTCCAGGCCAGAGTCGGGCTGGGCGGGGCCGGCAGTCCGGGACGGGCAGGCCGCTGACAGGATCGTTGCGGCCAACGATGAGGGTGGGGCAGGCCGGTTGACAAGGGTGGTTGGCCCCGGTGACAAGGGTGGTTGGCCCCGGTGACAAGGGTGGGTCGGGTCAAGTGACAAGGGTGGGTCGGGTCAAGTGACAAGGGTGGGTCGGGTCAAGTGACAAGGGTGGCAGGATTTGGGTAACGGTCAACCGTCAACCGATCCAACCTTCAACTGTCAACCGTATAGAACGTTCCAACGTGCAAACGCGCCAATGTCTTTTTATCCGCTTCCCATCCGCTATCCCCAACGTTCTAACGCGCGAACGTTCTAACGCACTAACCGTCAACTTTCAACCGTCTCGTCCTCCTCGGGCGGGCATTCGCGGCCGTCCAGGCCGCAGGCGCGGGACATTCAGGTGGATACGCCGAGGCGGGGCAGCACAACCACCTGCAGCAGCAGCCACACCGCCAGAAAAATCAGAAAAAGCAGTGGTTCCTTCCAAGTCATATTCAATCTTCTCCGCTGACAACCGTTAACTGCGAGCCTCGACTCTATCGTAAAAAGGACCGCCGGCCCTTAGAAAGGCAGGCTTCAGCCGCCGCCGCTGCTGGGCGTCGCACAGGCATCACCGCGCGGCGACAGACCCCCGCCCAGGCCGAAAAGGGCCGGCCGGCGTTCGACCTGCTCGCTCTCACAATTGGGACAGCGCACCTCCCCCTCGCTCTGCCTAGCAGAGAGAAATAGCTTTTCAAACTCTTTGCCGCATTGCTCACAGCGATAGACATAGACAGGCATCTCTATTCTCCAACATCCTCGGCCGGCGCCTCGCGGCGCCGCTCCAGTTCCAGTTCCTCTTCCAGTTCTTCCAATTCCAGCATCATCGCCGCCGACACCGAATGCTTGGGCAGACGCGCCCGCAGGTCGGCAATCCGCCGTTCCAATTCCGCAATACGTTCTGACAAGAGTTTCCTCCAGAATGACCGCCAAGGACCGGGCTATTCCTCCAGCAGGCGGACCTTGCGCGTCAGTTCCACCGTCCCCTGCAGCGTGGCCCGCACGGAACAGTACTTTTCCTCGGCCAGTTCGACGGCCTGCTCCACCGCCTTGGGGGACAGGTCGCGCCCCCGGACCTCGTACTCTACCTGGATGCGGCGAAAGGTCCAGGGCGGATCGGGGTCCTGCTCGCCGCTCACCCGAATCTTGAGCCCGCTGATCTGCTGCCGCTTTTTGCGCAGGATCTCGACCACGTCCACCGCCGTGCAGCCCCCCAGGGCCAGCAGCAGCAGGTCGGACGGCTTGGCCCCGGTGCCGTTCTCCTCGTCCTGCGCGGACATTACCACCGAGTGGCGGCTGCTGTCCACCCCCACAAACTGCAGCTTTTGCGTCCAAAGTATCTCGACTTCCGGCATGTTGGCCTCTCCTCCAACTATTCCAATGACGCTCCGGGCAGGACGATGGCCCCGGCCGGACAGGCGGGCAGACATTGGTGGCAGCCGTAACAGAGGGAGGGATCGACGAAAGGTGGTTCCCCGGGGTCGATCTGTAACAGCGCCTTGGTCCGGCAGGCCTGGCGGGCCGTGCAGCGGGCGCACGAAAGGCAGATCGCACTGTCCACCCGGGGGATCACGCGGGCCGCCGTATTGGTCGCCTGCAAAAACGTCATCGCCACCTCCTATAATACCCCTGGGGGGTACTATAACATGGCGACGCCGCCTTGTCAAGTACGGCCGTCACGGTTCAGTCCGCCGGATCGGACAGGCCCAGGCGGACGAACAGCCAGGGAACGCCCAGGGTGGCCCAGAGGCCCACCAGGCCGTAGCGCAGGAAACGGAAGAGCAGCTCCGGCTCCAGGCCGGAAAAGGCCACGTTCAGCCCGCCGTAGAGGGCGGCCAGGCCGGCCGCGCCCAGCAGAAAGCGCAGCACGCGCTTCCACCAGGCCCCCTGGACGGCAAAGCCGATCCAGCGGCGCTCCAGGACAAAGCCGACGGCCATGCCCAGCAGGGCGGCGCCGATCTTGACGCCATCCGCGGTCAAAAACAGCAGGATCATCAGCAGGGGCAGGCCGGCGGCGAGGGCCAACTGCCAGCCCAGTCTGAGCTGTGCCAGCCAGGCACTGCTGCGCGGTTCCAACCAGAGGTACAGCAGCAGTACGGCCAGGCCGATCAGGTAGCCGCCCAGGACGTCGCTGGGGAAATGCACACCGAGGTACATGCGGGAAAGGGGGATCAGCACCATCAACAGGCCGGCCAGCACCCACAGCCAGGACCGGCGAAAGCGGGCGGCCAGGTAGCCCCAGATCACCACGGCAGTCTGGGTATGGCCGCTGGGAAAGCCATAGCCGCCGGCCTCGTAGAGAACCTGCACCTGTTGCGGCGCATAGAGGTCCGGGCGGGGCTGCCCGCACAACTCCTTGACGGCCGCGTTGATGTAGGTGGAAAAGAAAAAGACCAAGATCAGGCGGATGCCAATGCGGCGATCGATGCACCAGAAGAGCAGGGGCAGCAGGATCAGGAAAAACTCTTCTTCGCCCAGAAAGGTCAAGACCTTGAAGGGCGCGTCCAGGGCCGGGCTGAACTGCTGCAGCCAGAGAATGACCTCCAGGCCCCATTCGAGGATAGGTTCCACATCAGCCTCCTTTCCGCGTCGCTAAAAGATCGCGGATCTCTTGCAGATCCTGCGGGGTATTGATATTGCGAAAACTCAGGCCGGCCGGATCCAAGGGCCTCCACGAGGCGGGGTCCAGATAGCGCACGCGGACCTGGGGGAAAAAGTCGATAATGCGGCGGCGGCCGCGCTCGAGCAGTTCGCGCATGGGCTCCAGGCAGGGCCGGCCATAGATCGCGTGCAGGGGTTCCAGGTGCGCCGGCTCTCCCGCTCGCGGGGAGCGCCGGGGGATGAGCACATCGTAATCGCGGGGCCGACCGGCCATGTAGGCCAGCAGCTCGGGGTTGAGCAGGGGCATGTCCACGGCCACGGCCAGGGCGTAGCCCTGCGCCGCCGCCGCCAGCCCCGTATAGACCGCGCCCAGGGCGCCCCCGCCGGGATAGCGGTCCAGCACGAGCCGGGCGGACCCGGGGGGCTCGTGGCGAGGCGCGCTGTCCACCACCAGCACCTCCTGGCAGACCACCGCCAGCCGGGCCACCACCGCCTCCAACAGGGTGGGGCCATGCGGCCCCCAGAGCTGCAGCGCGGCCTTGTCCCGGCCGAACCGGCGGCTTTGGCCCCCGACCAGCACCAGGCCGCTCAAGGGCTCGGACCGGCTCACTCCTCCCCCTCCAGGTATAGCTCGACCACCTGGCCCTGGGCGTCCTTGAGGCCGCCGAGCAGGCCGCGCATCGCCCCGGCCAACATGCGCTGGATGTAGGGTTTGAGCGGCACGGGCCGCCCGTCCACGCGCAGGATCACGCGCCCGCCGGCAAGGGGTGTGGCCGACTGATGCAGAAAACGCGCTTCCAACAAGTCAGCGACGCCAGAGACATCGTCCAGATCGAACTGGGGACAGGGCAGGTCAAAGCGCAGATCGCTGATCACGGCCAGCAGTTCATCGGGCGCGCAGATCAACTCCTCGCTGCGCGCCGCGCGGCACAGCTCGATCTTGGGCTGCTGGCTGCGCTTGTAGCCCTCGGTCAGGACCAGGTCGACGTCCTGTAGATAACGGGCGACCAGTTCCTCCAGGGAGAGTTCCTGCTCCACCGGCCCGATCAGGGCAAAGCGCTGGGGGGAAGAGATAGCCACCCGCCAGGCGCCGGCCTGGCGCAGCCGCCAGGTATCCTTGCCGGGTTGGTCCATGTCAAAGCCGTGGCTGTCGTGCTTGACGACGGCCACCCGGTAGCCCCGCCGGCCCAGTTCGGGCAGCAGCTTTTCTAGAAAGGTGGTCTTGCCGCTGTTCGATTTGCCGACGATGCAGACCAAAGGAACGCTCATGCTATCCTCCCTCGCCCACACCATACAGCGCGGACGAGACTGGAACCACAAAGGGCACGAAGGACAAAGTTTTTTTCCTTTGTTTCCTCCGTGTCCTTTTTGGTCAAAAAAACTGGCCCATTCGCCAGAATGAAAGACTAGGTTTCCTTTTGCTCTTCCTCTTGCTCCCGCATACTCTCCAGCGTACGCTGCTGGGCCTCACGCACGGCCCGCCGATCCTTTTCGGCCTGGCTGGTCCGGCCGCTGTCCGCCTCGGCCCCCCCCGGTCGCATGGCGCTAAAGTGGGCCACCAGATCCTCCAGAGTGACGTCCTCGGGAATCTCGGGCTCTGGTTCCTCTTCCGGCTCCAGCATCGCCTCCCAGTCGCCCTCTTCCTCCAACTGCAGGCTCAGGCTGATCCGCTGGGTGTCCGGATCCACCTCGACCACCCGCACATCCACCTCCTGGCCCACTTTGAGGACCTCTTTGGGATGGCCCACCCGCTCATCGCTCAACTCGGAAATGTGCACCAGCCCATCCTTGCCCACCCCCACGTCCACAAAGGCCCCGAAATTGGCCATGCCGGTGACCCGTCCCTGGACGATTTGACCCGGACGCAGCGAGGAAAGGATTTCTTGGTCATAGATATTGCGCATGCTCAGGCGGATGCGGCCCCGTTTCTCCTCCACGTCCAACACGCGCACGCGCACCCGCTCGCCGACCTGCAGCACGTCACGGGCCTGCTGGTCCTCCCGCAGGTCCATCTGCGAAAGCGGCACCAAGCCATCCCGACCCACGCCAATATCGACAAAGGCGCCAAAACGGGTCAGGCTGGTCACCGTGCCCTCCAGAACGGCGCCGGTGGTCAGGGCCTGGAGTTGTTCCCGATCCAGCTTGGGCTCGACTTTTTCGCGCATGGTCAGGCTGATCCGTCGGCTGCGCGGGTCGACGTCGAGGATGCGCACGGTCACCATATCGCCGATCTGGACGACGTCGGTCGGGCTGGAAACGGACTCTTCGCTGAGCTGCGAAATGTGCACCAGGCCCTCGCGCCCTACGCCAACATCGACAAAGGCCCCATAGATGGCCACACTGGTCACCTTGCCCTCGAGGACCATGCCTTTCTGGAGATCCTTGAGCGTGCGGGGACGCTTAAAGACGCGCTTTTCCTCCTCGGCCTGGTCGGCAAGCTCCTCCGGCGCCTCCTCCTCCGCCTCCTCCTCCGCCTCCTCTTCCTCTTCCTCTTGCTCCTCCTCCGCCGCCGCCTCTTCCTCTTCCTCTTGCTCCTCCTCCTCAGCCTCTTCCTCTTGCTCCTCTTGCTCCTCTTGCTCGGCCTCGGCCGGGGCTTGCTCCTGCTCGTCCTCTGCCGGGGCAGATTGCTCTGCCGCGGGCTCTTTTTCAGGCTGCGGCGTCAAGGGAGGCAGGACGGCCTCCTCTGGAGCAGATTGTTCTTGGTTTTGATCCTGCAGTTCCTGTTCGGTCATGGATTCCAATGCCTCCTATTTCGATTTCGATGGGGCCGGTCAATCTGCTCAGATTCAAGCGAGTGGCTGTCCCCGTTCCTCGGTGGACAAATGTCCCCGCACCGTCTGAACCAGATCCCGGGCCTTGATCTCCGCGAGATGGTAATATTCTCCTTGAGCCGCGTCGGCAATCTGCCGGGCCAGCCCGCGATTGAACTGTTCGTGCTCCGTGTCAATGACCACGCAGCGAATGCCGCGCCGGCCAATCTGCCGGGCCACGCGTCGGGCCTCTTCCTGGGGCGGCAAATCCGTCATAGAGACGTTGCCCTGTCCGTCCGTGAGGAGAACCAGCAGCGGCATGGCCTCCCGGTCCTGGTGGCGAATCTGCTCCAGAACCTGGTAGGCCAGGAGCAGCCCCTCGCTGAGGGGGGTTTTGCCCCCGGTGGGCAGATTCTCCAGGCGTTGGCGGGCCAGGTCCACGCTGTTGGTCGGCGTCAGCAGCAGCCGGGCCGACTCGCGCTGAAAGACGACCAGCCCGACCCGGTCCCGCCGCTGATAGGCATCCAGCAGCAGCGAGAGAATGGCGCCCTTGGTGGCCTCCATGCGGGCCTCGGCGGCCATCGACCAACTGGCGTCCACGACAAAGAGGATGACGTTGCGGGCGCGGCGCAGGCGCACCTTTTGGCATAGATCCCAGGGGCGCAGCGCGATAGCGCGGCCATTGCGCTCTCGCCGGCCCTGAAAGGGTGCCGCCGCCCGCAGGCTGGCGTCGAGGGCCAGGTCGCGGAGCCGACCGTCGGCGGGCCGCTCGCTGGTCACATAGCGCCCCTGGGGCCGGCTGGTGCGGGTCAGGCTGCGCCGCCCGGGCAGGCGCCGGGGGTGGCGGTCGCGGGCCGTTTCCAGTCGTCGGGGGCGGAAAATCTCGCCCGGCTCAAAGACCATGCCGTCCACGCTCAGGCCAACGCGGTACAGGGCGTCCGAGGAGCCGCCCCGCAGAATGGTGCGCGGGGCCTCGACCAGCGCCTGGGGGTTGTCCTCCGGCAAATTGGTCGGGGCCGGCGGCGAGACCAGGGGATCGCGGGGCTCCTGCGCAGCGCCGGAATTGGAGGGCGAGGCCGGCCCCTGCTGCTGCAGTATCTGGGCCACCTGCTGGGGGTCCAGGCCGGTGGCCTCGAAGGGGTGGCGCTTCATACGGTGGGGCAGGGCCAACTCGGCCGCCAACAAGAGGTCCGCTGCCTCCAGGGACTGTCGCCCCTCCAGGGCCGCGTTGGTCAGGGCCGTCTCGACGATGGTGATATCGGCCCGGTGCCCCTGCACCTCCATCTGCAGGCAGAGTTCGGCCACCACGCGCAGATGCTCCTTGCCGGGCCGGAGCCGGGGCAGCAGTTCCTGAGCCTGGACGATACGCCGGCGCAGAGCGTCCTCAGGCGGCTGCCAGGCCTGGACAAAGGCCTGAGGGTCGCGTTCATAAGCCGTGCGCCGGGCAATTACCTCCACGCGCTCGCCCACCTCGGTCAAGCCAGAGATCTCGACGCAGAGCCCGAAACGGTCCAACAACTGGGGGCGCAGCTCGCCCTCTTCTGGATTCATGGTGCCGACCAGGATAAAGCGGGCGGGATGGCTGTAGGAGATGCCCTCCCGTTCTACGGTGTTGACCCCCATAGCCGCCGCGTCGAGCAGCAGGTCCACCAAATGATCGTCCAGCAGGTTGACCTCGTCCACGTACAAAAAGCCGCGGTGGGCCGCCGCCAGCAGGCCCGGCTCGAAATGGCGCACCCCGTCGCAGATGGCCTGCTCCAGGTCAAAGGAGCCGACCAGGCGGTCCTCGGAGGCGTTGATGGGCAGTTCCACCACCTGCATTTTGCGCGCCTGGCGGGGGAGATCCAGCCCCTCTTCCAGGCGTTGTCGGCAGTGATCGCACATCAAATCGGGATTGTCGGGTGGACAGTGAAAGGGACAGTCGAGGACAACCTCGATCTGGGGTAAAAGATAGGCCAAGGCACGCACTGCCGTGGATTTAGCTGTGCCCTTTTGTCCCCGGATCAACAATCCGCCGATGCGGGGATTGATCGCATTCAATATCAGAGCCCGTTTCATCCGTTCCTGGCCGACCAGGGCCGTGAACGGATAGACTGGGCGCCGCCAAGACATCAAGCGAACCTCCAATAGCTCTCTGCGGGCACCATTGTACACGGGGGCACCCGTTCTGTCAAACAAGTCGACCCAGACGCGTCCCCTGGGAGACCGCTCACTCCTCCTCGGCCCGAATACGCCGTTTCAGGGTCAGGCTGGAGCGAAAGCTGGGAGCATAGCGCTCGGGATAGGGGATCTCTTCCCCCGTGCGGGGATGCACGCCCATGCGGGCGGGATAGTGACGCAGGTCAAAGGTGCCAAAGCGGGACAGGTGAACCCGTTCGTGGTTCGCCAGCGCTTTGGCGATCTCTTCCAGGGTGGCGTCCAGCACACGCCAAATCGTCGTTTTGGGGAGCCGAGTTTGTTCCAAGATCCGGTCTACCAATTCCTCTTTGCGAATCGTTTCCATGGGTTCTCCTTTTGCCCTAGCGGGCCCAGTCCGGACTTGCGGTCTGTAACAAAAGATAGAGTTCCTCGGCCTGTTCGGCCGGCATATAGTGGGGCTGGTGATAATCCTCGATCTGCACCGCCTCCAGGCGCACGTTGACCAGGCGCTTTCCGCGAAAGATCAGGTGAGCGATGACGCTTCGACGGGTCTCTAGGGACCACATCTGGTCAAAGACGAAATTGCCCAGCGAATAGAGAATGGCCACACCCTGGCGGCGCTCCAGGGACTGTACCCAATGGGTATGACTGCCGACGACCACGTCGGCCCCCGCGTCAATGGCCTGCTGGGCCAGGTCGCGCTGCCGCGAGGAGGGCAGCCGGTTGTACTCCCAGCCCCAGTGAAAATAGGGAATGACCACGTCCGCCCGTTCGTGGGCGGCGGCGATGTCGGCGGCCATCCATTCGGCCCCGGCGGGGGCCGTGCCGGCCCAACTCTCCCCGGCGGCGTAATAATGGGCCACGTCGTCGTAGCCCAGCAGGGCAAAGGTCAGGCCCTCGAGTTCGAAAAAGGCCGGCTGGCGGGCCTCCTGCAGGTCCATGCCGGCGCCAAAGGGCACGATGCCGGCCCCCTGGAGCAGGGTGATGGTATGGGACAGGCCCTCCGCGCCATAGTTCAGGCTGTGATTGGTGGCCAGGCTGATGGCGTCGAAACCGGCGTAGCGCAGGCCCTCGCAAAAGCGGCCATTGGCCACAAAGGAAAAGGTATAGGGATCGTCGGGGGGGACGATCTCGTTGGAGAGGGCCGAATCCAGGTTACCCACGGTCAGGTCGCCCTGGCGCAGGCCGGCGGCCACCTGGGCAAAGGGCCGGGTGTAATCGCCGCCGTGGGCCAGGATGCGCTGCTCCACCATCCGCGCCGGGATAATATCGCCGACAAAGATAATCTCGATGGCCGGATCGGGCGGGCCGGCCGCCTGCTGGTGGGCAAAGCTTTCCAGTTGGGCCCACAGCGCTGCCTCGATGGCCGGGGAGGCGGCCAGGTAGAGCGTGCGGGCCAGGGGGTCCTGCGGGTCCATTTGGTCGGCCAGGAGGGGATCGCGGCCGTCCACCGGCGGGACGCGCAAACGCACGTCCACCCGTTCCAGAGGCAGCAGGGCGATGCCGCCCGGATACTGCTCCAGGGCGGCGGCCAGCGCGTCCACGTCGGGCAGGGCCGCCGGTACGGTCAGCGCCGGCGCCGGGGAGAGCGGCCGGGGCGGGCCGCCCTGCAGGACCAGCGGCACGACAGTCTCGTCGCGGACCAGGCCCAGTTCGCCCCAGGTGCCAACACGTCCGGCAAAGATATGCTCCAGGTCGACATAGGCCACCTCGGTCAGCGGCAGCCAGAACGAGACCACCGGCACGAACTGGGTCGTGCTGAGCGGCCAGCGATAAAAGTCGGCCGGCGGGCTGTAGCCGAGGTAGAGGTCGGCTTGCCCATCCGCTTGGGCCGGGGCCACCTCGTAGCCGGCCGCGGCCAATTTCGCCTGCAGCGGTACGGACAGGCAGGCCGGCGCCGCTCCCTCGGCCAGGGCCAAGTGCAGGAGCGAATCCGGCTCCCGGGTGGGGGGCCAAGTCGGTTCAGCGGCGGGGGTGGGGGGACGGGGAGGCGCGGTGGGGGTGGGGCCGTCCGTCGGGCGGGCTTGGCCGAGACGGCCCTGGCCCAGGGGCACGGGCGCCGGCGGGGGATTGTCCCCGCAAGCCGCCGAGCCCACAGAAGCCAGCAGCAACAGCACCAACAGCATGGAGCACGCCTTCATCGACACCCCTCTTTTCAAGAAATTATACCACATTTTCCGAGGCGTGCCAATGCTGGATGCGGACATTACTCTGGACATCTGGTAGTAGCTGTCCCTGCTTGGACACTCGACAGAACGGTTTTTTTGGTGTATATTGAGGGGAGTAGGATCTATAGCCGGTTGTGTTAAAGGAGTGATCGATGACGGGCACAAAACAGGGACCCCTCCCGCTAAAAACAGCGCTCTGGGCCGGCCTCCATTGGGGCTTGTTGGTCGGCTTTGTAGACAATGCCGCCACCATGTTGGAGCGAAATGTGCTGGAAACGACCCAATACGCCTACATCCCCAGCCGACTGCTGGCCATTCTCTACACCACCACCTTTTACGCCCTGTTTTTTAGCCTGCTGGCGGCGGTGATGGGCCTCATCGCCACCCTGCTGCTGCGGGTCACCGGCCGTACGGGCAAGCTGCCCGCGCTCATCGGCATCTATGTGGGTCTGCTCAGTGGGACAACCATCGCCGCCTTTTGGAACCAACGCTACCAGGTCATTGGCAGCGGGCTGCGCATTCCCCAGTTCATCTGGCTCGTTGGCGCGGTGCTGGTGGGCACGCTGCTGGGGCGGATAGGCTACCACTTGGCCGGCCACTGGCAGCGGCAACGAGAACAGGGCAACCTGCTGCTCCAGGGCGGGGCCGCCCTGATGCTGGTATCGGTCACGATTTTGCTGTGCCTGGGCCTCTATCGGGCCTGGTTCGCAGGCAGTGCCTGGCTCCATCCTGACCCCCCATACGAACCGGCCACCGCGGAACGCCCCAACATTGTCCTCATCACCATCGACACCCTGCGGGCCGATCACCTGGGCGCCTATGGCTATGACCCGGAGATTAGCCCCCACCTCGACGCCCTGGCACAAGGCGGGGTCCGCTTTGAACAAGCCATCGCCCAATCCTCCTGGACGGTACCCTCGGTCGCCTCCATGATTACCTCAATGTACCCTAGCGAACTGGGGGTCCAGTTGCACCGCGGCGTCAGCACACAACTGCAATTGGACCCACTACGGGTAACGCTGGCCGAGGTTCTACGGGAGCAGGGCTACCATACCGGCGCCTGCCTGACCAACGGACTGCTGCCCGGAAATGGTTTTGAGCAGGGGATCCATGAATTTGCCGGGACGCGAGTGCCGGGATCTTTTGACGAGGAGGTTCTAAAAGAGAGGCCCCTATTCAAGAGCATGTTTCAAGTGCTGCCCCCAGCCGGCCACTTTTTCAGCTGGGGCTATCAGCGGCTTTTTAACCATCGTTTCGACTCCGACAATGACGGGCCGGCCATCAACCACTTTGCCCAGCGTTTTCTGCAAAAACACCGGGAGGGGCGCTTTTTCCTCTGGCTCTACTACATGGAACCACACACGCCCTACGACCCCAGCCAGATCTTTCCCCCACCGCCGGCCGGCACCGAAGCGGATCCAAATGAGGACTTGGTGCGCCAGATCGACTTTTGGAAGGTCGTCGACGCCGGCCCCAAAGAATTGAGCCCCGAGGGGCGTGAACTCTTGCACGCCCTGTACGCCGGCGAGATTCACGACGTGGACACCCATGTTGGGCAAGTCGTGGCCATGATCGAAGAACTGGGCTTGAGCGATCGCACGCTCATCGTCGTCCACGCCGACCATGGAGAGGAATTTTTCGAACACGGCGGCTTTGGCCACGGAAACAGCTTTTACCAAGAGATCATCCGCGTTCCCCTGATCATCAGCGGGCCCTACGTGCAGCCGGGTACGGTCATTCAAACCCCGGTACCCCTGCTCGATTTGATGCCCACGCTGATCGACATCGCCGGCGGCACCATTCCCCCTGAAGCCCGGGGCCGCAGCATCAAAAGTGCACTGCAGGGCCAGGAACCCGCAGCCATTTCCATCTACAGTGAGATGTTGTTGACCACCTACTTTGACCAAAAGGCCGTCCTCCACGATCACCAAAAGTTGATCTATGGCCTATTGGACCAAGAACTGGCGCTATACGATCTGCACAACGACCCCAAGGAGTTGGTCAACATTGCTTCCAGCAGCGTTACGGCGACAAACGACCGCTTGACGCTACTGCGGGATTGGATAGAACAAACGGCTGCCTCGGCAGAGCAACTCCCCCGGCTCCTGGGCGGCCAAGGTTTGGATCAAGACAGGATCGAGGAACAACTGCGGCAAGGCGGCTATTGACAAAGCATTAAAGGAAAGGGGTTCCTCCTCTCGGCAGAGTCAGGGCTGGATCTAGACAGCCCTTGACAAACAAGGTCCTCCATCGTACAATACAAGGGAGGATACAATGGCAGGTTTAACATGGGTTGGAGCAAGGCGATGAGACAAAAGCCAGATCCTTTCTGCGACACACGGGATTATGCCAAATACCTGGGCCGCTACGCCGACGAGGGCGAAGGCGAGCCCTTGAGCGAGGACGAATTCTGCCGCTTGCAGGAAGAATTGTTGGACCTACTGGCCGACCGCGCTGCCGGGGGCAAGCTCTCCCCAGAAGAACGCCAGCGGATACTGGAACTGCGACGCCTGCTGCTCTCTGACATTTAACTGCACGCGGGCCCTGAGGATCTCTGCTCTCTCGCGGGCAGAGGTCCTTGGGGCCTTTTGTGTGCAGGAGGGTTGATGATGTTACTGGAAAAATTGGACCAAGTCGTCGAACGCTATAGCACGCTGCAGCAGCTATTGTCCGACCCCGAGGTGGTCACCAATCCGCAGTTGCTGCAAGAGTATGGACGCGAACTGTCCGGCCTGGAAGAGTTGGTCTATACCTACCAGGAGTACCAGGAGGCCCAGGAGCAACTGGAGCAGGCCGAGGAACTGTTGGACAGCAGCGACCCGGGCCTGGCCGAGCTGGCCGCAGAGGAAAAGGAAATGCTGGAGGAACGCATCGAGTCGCTCAATGAGCGCCTGCGCCGCCTGCTGCTGCCCAAGGACCCCAAGGATGAGCGCAACGTGATCGTCGAGATCCGCGCCGGCACCGGGGGGGACGAGGCGGCCCTCTTTGCCGCCGACCTGTTCCGCATGTACACCCGCTATGCCGAGTCCCGGGGCTGGAAGGTCGACCTGCTCAACACCCACGCCAACGACCTGGGGGGCTTGAAGGAGGTCATTTTCGAGATCCAGGGCCGGGGGGCCTACAGCCGGCTCAAGTACGAGAGCGGCGTGCACCGCGTGCAGCGCGTGCCGGTGACCGAATCCAGCGGGCGCATCCACACCTCCACCGCCACCGTGGCCGTACTGCCCGAGATGGACGACGTCGAGATCGAGGTCAACCCCGACGATCTGCGGGTGGACGTCTTTCGCTCCGGCGGACACGGGGGGCAGAGCGTCAACACCACCGACAGCGCCGTGCGCATCACCCACCTGCCCACCGGCATGGTGGTGACCTGCCAGGACGAGCGCTCCCAGATCCAGAACCGGGCCAAGGCCATGGCCGTGCTGCGGGCACGCCTCTATGCCATCGAGGAGGAAAAGCGCGTCCGCGAGCGGGGAGAGGACCGACTGGCCCAGATCGGAACCGGCGAACGGGCCGAAAAAATCCGCACCTACAACTTTCCCCAGGACCGCGTCACCGACCACCGCATCCGGCACAACTTTAGCTACCTGCCCGGCATCATGGAGGGGGCAATCGAGGACATTATCGAGGCGCTGATCCTGCAGGACCAGGCGCAGCAGTTGGCCGAGATTGGGGCGTAGTAATGATGGAACTCCAGCGCCGCTTCCTCAACCCCCGCACGCTCATCTCCTTCCTGGTCGCGGCCGGGCTGATCGCCCTGGTGGTCTGGCAACTGGACGTGGACGTGGAACAGGTCTGGACCCACATGCGCCAGGCCAATCCCTGGCTCTTTGGGCTGGCTTTTCTCTGCTTCTACCTCACCTTTCCCCTGCGCGCCTGGCGCTGGAAGCTGCTGCTGGAAAAGGCCCAGGACGAGACCTCGCCGCCCATCCCTTCCTTTGTCGACCTGAACGAGATCCTCTACCTCTCCTGGTTTGCCAACTGCGTCGTGCCGGCCAAGTTGGGCGACATCTACCGGGGCTACCTGCTCAACCGGACCAGCGGCGCCAACCTGTCCCGCACGGTGGGCACCATCTTTGCCGAGCGGGTGCTGGACATGCTGATGCTCTTTTTGTTCCTGGTCTCGGCCAGCGTGGCCCTGTTCGGGCCGCGCATTCCCAACAGCGAGGCCTCGATCTTTGTCTATGGCGGCGGGCTGGGCCTGGCGCTGGCGGCTGTGGGCATCCTGCTGGGCCTGCGTTTTTTCGGGCCGACACTGCGCCGCTGGGTGCCGGAGCGCTTTCGGGACATTTACGACCGCTTTTTGGCCGGCACGCTGCTCTCTCTGGGCCGGCGCCACCTGCCGCTGATCCTGCTGCAGAGCCTGGCCGTCTGGGTGCTGGAGAGCCTGCGCTTTTATTTCGTGGTGCGCTCGCTGCCCCAGGACCTGCCCCTGGGCCTGCCGGTGATCGTCTTTATGGCCCTGGTCAGCTCGCTGCTGACGACGCTGCCCCTTACCCCGGCCGGCCTGGGCGCGGTCGAAGCCGCCTTTACCGGCTTTTTGCCCTTCTTTCTGTCCGACACGGTCCTGGACCCCCAGAACCTGGCCCTGGCCGTGGCCCTGCTGGACCGCCTGATCAACTATTGGAGCATCGTGCTGCTGGGAGGAGTGCTGTTCCTGGTGAGCAAGAAAAAGTAAACTATGCCCACTGGTTATCTGTTGTCCACCGCCTCGCTCTATGTCTACTCCCTGTCGCGGACCATGCAGGTCGCCCAGGAGGCCGGCTTTGACGGGCTGGAAATCTCGCTGGACCCGGGGATCGTGCGCCTGCCGCCCGCCCAGGTCCGCACCCTGGCCCAGGAGCACGAGCTGACCCTGGCCAGCCTGCACCCGCCGACCATCCCGCTGCCGGGTTGGGGGAGCTCTACAAGGGGCCTGCAGCGCCTGGCCGGGTTGGCCCGGGCGCTGGAATGCCCCATCCTGGTCCTGCACGCGCCCGACGCCCAGAGCGAGAGCGACCCGCGCCTGCAGGACTTTTACCGGGTGCTGGACACGGTGCAGGAGGCCCTGGTTGGCAGCGCGGCGACGGTCGCCCTGGAGAACCGCAATCGCCAGCCGGGCACGCCCCTGGGCCCGCTGGACGATCCCGCCGGCCTGCTGAAACTCTGCCGCCGCCGGGGCTGCAACGTGATCCTGGACACGGCCCACGCCCACACCCTGCCCTTCCCCCTGCTGGAAACCTACGCCGCCCTGCGGCCGCTGCTGGTCAACATCCACCTCAGCGACGTGGTCCCAGGCAGCTTTTGGACCCGTTTCTCCTATCCACGCTCCCTCTTTTCGCACCACCGGCCCCCCGGCCAGGGCGTGCTGCCCCTGCGCCAACTGCTGACAATCCTGGGAGAGCACGATTACGACGGCTGGATCACCCTGGAGTTGAGCCCGCTGGCCCTGCCGCTGTACAGCCGACCGGCACTGGTGCGGGCCTTTCAGGACATGCTGCAGTGCTGCCGGAAGTGGGTACAGGGGTAAATATAGATAGGAACTTGCAACAAGTATTGACAACTGGGCCTGTTTGTGGTATACTGGGGGCCACAGGCCGAGGGAAGGAAAACAAGGAGGGAGTCCAATGTTGGGTTTGAACTGCGTGCACATCATGGGCAATCTAGGCGCCGATCCAGAGATGCGTTACACCCCCAGCGGCCGGGCCGTCACCAATCTGCGCGTGGCCGTGAGCCGCCGCTGGCGCGACAACGACGGCCAGTTGCAGGAACGGACCGAATGGTTCCGGGTCGTGGTCTGGGGGCGCCAGGCCGAAATCGCCAATCAATATTTGGAAAAGGGCTCGCCGGTGTACATCCAGGGCCGGCTGGAGACGCATAGCTACCAGGATGCGCAGAACGAGACGCGCTACATGACCGAGCTGATCGCCCGCAACCTGATCCTGCTGCCCCGGGGCAACGGCCGCCGGCCCGGTGAGCCGGAGCAAGACCTCGAGCCGGCCGAAAAGGAAGAGTTGTTCGAGTTGGCCCTGTAAGCGAAATCTACGGCCTGTACAGCGGGGCGCCGGCCCAGGCGGTCGGCGCCCCTGGTTTTGTCGCTTGCCAGCGCTCGCTTTTTGTCGTACAATGGTCCCGTCCGATCCGAGAGAGCAACTGGAGCACACCATGCTGGAACGCGTCGACGCCGCCACGGTCAAAGAGTTATCCCGCCGACTGGGCTGTGACAAGGTTGGCATCGCCGGGCCCGAATCCTTCAACCTACCGTCGTGGACCCGCTCGGTGATCGTCCTGGGCCAGGCCACCCTGGACGAGGCCTGGGACTATGAGCTGTACATCGCCTACGAGGGCAAGGTGCTCTGGAGCAAGCCCATCTACGAACGGCTGGTGGCCATCGCCGGCCGGCTGGCCCTGGCCATCAGCCAGGCCGGCTGCCGCGCCGAACCGCTCAGCTTTGAGGACAGCGCCGCCCTCATCGACCTGCGCCTGGCGGCGGTGCAGGCCGGCCTGGGCACATACGGGCTGAACGGACTGGTGGTCACGCGCGAGTACGGCCCGCGCATCCGCTTCGGGGCGGTCTATACGGCGGCGGAACTGGAACAGGACCCCCAGTTGAAGGACTATTACTGCAGCAGTTGCAGCATCTGCGTCGGCGCATGCCCCGACCGGGCCCTGGGGCCCTGGGGCTTTGACCGCTCCCGCTGCCGGGCCGAATTCGACCCGACGCCCGAGATGGCCCGCCTGCAGGAACGCGAGCAGAAACGGCCCTCGCCGGCCGCGCGGCTGCAGTGCAGCCTCTGCATCAGCAGTTGCCCGATCGGCAAAAAGGTCGGCCGGCCCTTTGTGCCCGGCCTGGATGGCCAATCGCCGGCCGGCGAGGGATAATCCCGGCCCGGGGCGACCCACGATCCGGAGGACACCTTGCTCAAACGTCTACTGCGCATCCTGCTGATCCCCCTGCTGCTGCTCGGCCTGGGCTATGGCACCCTGCCGTTCCTCAACACCACCGTTGCCTGCTGGCGGGTCTACGAACCGCTGCCCCTGGAGGGCCTAGCCCCCGGTCCGGCCCGCGAAGCCCTCAGCGAGCGGGTTGTGGTCGTCGTCGTGGACGGCCTGCGCGAGGACACCTCCCGACAGATGCCGGCCCTGCAGGGCCTGCGCGCCCGCGGCGCCGACCTGCCCTCCTGGACCGGCCTGCCGGCCGTCTCCCGACCCGGCTATACTGCCCTGGGCACGGGCGCCTATCCCGAGTTCAGCGGCGAGATCGCCAACTGGCATTTCGACGCAGTCGGCGTGGACAGCCTGTTCGCCCGGGCCCGGACGGCCGGCCTGCGCACGGGGCTGGTGACCATGGTCGGCTGGAGCGGGCTCTACCGGCCCTGGGTGGACTATTTCGTCCAGTTCCCCTGGTCGCAGGGGGGCTATAACGCCGAGCAGGCCGGCCGGACCACGCTGGACATTGGCCTGCAGGCCCAGGAGGCCCTACAGGAGTGGGGGCTGGACCTGCTCTACGTGCATTTTGGCCAGGTCGACGAGGCCGGCCACGCCTACGGCGGCGACAGCCCCGAGTACCTGGAAGCCGCGCTGCAGGTCGACGCGCAGATCGCCCGCCTGGCCGCCGAACTCGATTGGGGCCGGGACACACTGCTCCTGACCGCCGACCACGGCATGACCGATGGCTGGCGGGACCGCGGCGGCGGCCACGGCGGCGCCGAGCCGGAGAGCCGGCGCATCCCCCTGGTGCTGGTGGGCCGGGGCATCCTCCCCGGCCAGTACGCCGAGGGCGGCCAGGCCGACCTGGTGCCCACGGTCGCCGCCCTGCTGGGCCTGCCCATCCCCAGCCACAGCCAGGGGCGGACCCAGCTGGAGGCCCTGGCCGCCCTGCCGCAGCAGCGGGCCGAACTGGCGCTGGCCCTGGGCGGCCAACAAGAGGCCCTCTACCGGGCCTACCTCCGCGCCCTGGGCGCCCGGGACCAAGTGGACGGCCTACCGCAGGCGCGGGCAGCCCTGGCCGCGGGGCAGTACGAACGGGCCGAGCAGTTGGTGGAAGAGTACCTGGATCGTTTGGACCGGGTCGTGGCGAGGGCCGAGGCCAACCGGAACTGGCAGCAGCGTTTTGCGCGGCTGCCCTACCTGCTGCTGCCCCTGCTGGCCTTGGGCCTGGGCCTGGGCCTGTACCGGCCGCGGCGGGAACTGCTGCCGCCGCTGCTGTTCACGGGGCTCTTTTTCCTGCTGGGCCAACTCCTCTACCGCTGGGGGCACGGGGGCAGCTATTCCCTCTCGACCATCCGCGCGGCCGACGAGTTCGACTTTTTCCTGCAGCGGGCCATCGACAGCGCCCTGGTCCTGCTGGTGCTGGCGGTCCTGATCGGCGTGCTCTGGAGGCGCCGGCCCTGGCCGGAGGTGCTCTGGCCGGCCAACCTCAGCGTGTTGGGCATCGCCGCCGCGCTGGCGCTGCAGTTGGGCCTGTTCCTGTGGCTTTTCGACGTGCGGCTGGAGGGACAGCTCCCCCCGCTGGACTGGGGCTTCAAGTTCTTCCTGGACCTGACGGCCGCCGTGGTCGTGGGCTGGACCGGCGTGCTCTTTGCCCCACTGGCCCTGGGGGTGTCGCGGCTCTTTATCCTCTGCGACCGGCTGCGGGAGTGGTGGGGCCGGCGGGGGTGGCCCTGGCTGCTGCGCCAATTCAACAAGCTGCGACGAAAAGAAACCGCCTGAGCTTTTGCGAAAAGCCCAATGGAGTGCTATAATAAAGGCGGTCTAGAACCGCAGCGATTACCGGAGGTGCTGCAGCGGAGGATAGGATCGTGACATTTTTTCCTATCCCCATCACAAGCACGTGCATCCCGACATAAAACGACACCGCGTGCCAGCCCCTGAAATCTCGTTTACCCAACTTGCCAACGTTGATTGAACGTTACTACTCACCGCCAAGACGCAAAGGCCTGTCCTGAGCGCAGTCGAAGGGACGCAAAGAAAAGCAAGCTGTAAAGAACGGCAACGATGCCCTGGCGAAAATCCGGACTAAAAAATGCCATGTTGCGGCTGGGCCGAGTAGTTACGATTGAACAAGTAGAGCAATTGCTGCAAATTCAAAGCCCCGCAGGAGGACACCGTGAAGGACATTCGCCGCACCGATTCGGGCATCGAGATCCAAGCCCTCTACCAGCGCCAGGACGTGGAGCGGGACCCCGAACCCCCGGGCAGCTACCCCTTTACCCGGGGCGTGTACGAGAGCATGTACCGGGGCAGGGTCTGGACCATGCGCCAGTACGCCGGCTTTGGCTCCGCCCGCGAGACCAACACCCGCTTTCGCTACCTCCTGGAACAGGGGCAGACGGGCCTCTCGGTCGCCTTTGACCTGCCCACCCAGTTGGGCCTGGACAGCGACGACCCGCTGGCCCTGGGCGAGGTGGGCCGGACCGGGGTGGCCATCTCCAGCCTGGAGGACATGGCCACGCTCTTGGAGCAGATCCCACTGGACCAGGTCAGCACCTCCATGACCATCAACGCCCCGGCCGCGGCGCTGCTGCTGATGTACGAACTGCTGGCCGAGCAGCAGGGCCTATCCACAGAAAAGCTGCGCGGCACCATCCAGAACGACATTCTCAAAGAGTACGTCGCCCGGGGGACGTTCATCTTTTCACCCCAGCCCTCGATGCGGTTGACGGTGGACATTTTTCGTTACTGCAAGGCCCACCTGCCCAAGTGGAACACGATCTCGATCTCGGGCTACCACATCCGCGAGGCCGGCGCCACCGCCGTGGAAGAGATCGCCTTCACCCTGGCCAACGGCATCGCCTACGTGGAGGCAGCCCTGGAGGCCGGCCTGGAGGTAGACGAATTTGCCCCCCGCCTCTCCTTTTTCTTTAACGCCCACAACAACCTCTTTGAGGAGGTAGCCAAGTTCCGGGCGGCCCGGCGGATCTGGGCCCACCTCATGAAGGAACGCTTTGGGGCGCAGGACCCGCGCTCCATGATGCTGCGTTTTCACACCCAGACGGCCGGGGCCACGCTCACCGCACAGCAGCCGCTCAACAACATCGTTCGGGTCACCCTCCAGACCCTGGCGGCGACGCTGGGGGGCACCCAGTCCCTGCACACCAATTCTTTCGACGAAGCGCTGGCCCTGCCCTCCCGCCAGGCGGCCACGGTAGCCCTGCGCACCCAGCAGATCGCCGCCCACGAGGGCCGGGTCATTGACACGTCCGACCCGCTGGGCGGTTCGTATTACGTCGAGTCCCTCACCGACGAGATCGAAGCGCGAGCCGGCGCCCTGATCGAGGAGGTGGACCGCCTGGGGGGCGCCGTGCCGGCCATCGAAGGGGGCTTTGTGCAAAAGGCCATCAGCGACAGCGCCTACGCCTACCAGATGGCCATCGAAGAGGGCAGCAAGCCGGTCGTCGGGGTGAACGTCTTTCAGATGGAGGAGGAGCAGGGCCGGCCGGACCTCCTGCGCGTGGACGAGGCCGCGCAGCAGGAGCAGATCGAGCGCCTGCGCCGGCTGCGGGCAGCCCGGGATCAGGCCGCTGTGGACGGGGCACTGCAGGAACTACGGCGGGTCGCCCAGAGCGACGGCAACCTGCTCTACCCGATGAAGCGTGCCCTGGGGTATTACGCCACCCTGGGCGAGGTCTTTGGGGTGCTGCGGGAGGTCTTTGGACAATACCGCGCGCCGACGATCCTATAGCACGCCGGCAGGGGCCGCATTTGACAGCGCGCCGGAAGTGACGTACAATCTCGGACGGCAGGACTATTTCGTCCCGGAGCAAAGGTGCTTGCGGTCAGGAGTAACGTATGAGCAAGAGCAAGAAATCCAGGGGGCAACGCCGGCGCCTCAAGGTGCCGGCCTGGTATTACGCCCTGCTGGGCGTCATCGCCGTGGCTGGCAGCCTCTGGATCATCACCAACGTCGAGACGGCCCCGCCCGATATCAGCGCCTACGGGCTGACGCCGGCGGACCCCATCCGGGGCGACCTGAACGCCCCGGTGACCATCGTCGAGTGGAGCCAGTTTGGCTGAGGCTACTGCCGCCTGCACGTCCTTGAGACGATGCCCCGACTGGAACAAAGCTACATCGAGCAGGGCCAGGTGCGCTATGCCGCCCGGCTGTTGTTCTATGACGAGCACAGCCGCCTGGGCGTTGAAGCCGTCTACTGTGCGGCGGAACAGGCAAGCTTTTGGGAGATGCACGCCTGGCTCTTTGAGCACCTAGATGACTGGTACTATGCCGACGACGTCATCGCGATGCTGGCCCTTTCGAGCAGTGCCGAACTGGGCCTGGACGGAGCGGCACTGGAGTCCTGCCTGCACGAGGGACGTTATCGCCAGCAGGTGGAGGACTTGAGGCAGGACGCCGTCGACCGCGGCATCAAGTACACCCCCACCTTTCTGATCAACGACGTCCCGCTGATCGGCGCCCAGCCCTTTGCAGAATTTCAACGAGTCATTGAGGAGGAATTGGCCCAATGACCACCGAACGGGCACTCAAGCTGCGCATGGTCATCGGGCTACTCGCCCTGGTGGGGCTGCTCATCGCCGTGCATCTCTCGCTGAACGAGCTGCGCCTTTCCAGCAACACGGCCTGTTTGGGCGGGGGCAGCGGCTGTGATACGGTCAACGAAAGCCGCTACGTCTATGCTTTTGGCCCGCCCATCGCCCTCCAGGGCGTGATTGGCTACGTGCTGATCCTGACCGTCACCCTGGGCTGGATGACCCGCGAGAGGATCGGCCCGCTGCCCGTCCGCATGGTCCTGCTGGGGCTGGCCGAGTACGGCTTTGTCTTTAGCCTGGTGCTGACCTATCTGGAGGCCTTCAAGATCCACGCTTTTTGCACCTGGTGCCTGGTCTCGGCCGGCCTGATGACCGCGATCTTTGGCCTATGCCTGGCCATGTGGATAGCCGAAGAGGCCCCCCTACGGGTGTGGGGAAACCAACGGAGCGCTCCTGGTGTCTCTCGGAACACAAGACCTCAGCGCAAGCAAGCCGGCGCTTGTCCTGAGCCCAGTCGAAAGGTCGCAGAGCGGGATTGAGGATGCTATAGGGCCTTCGAGTCCGGGGACTGGAATTTGCCAAGTCCGCCGAGTTGTGGTATAGTAGCGACCGTCGGGGTGTGGCTCAGTCCGGAAGAGCGCGCGGTTCGGGTCCGCGAGGTCGACAGTTCAAATCTGTCCACCCCGACTTGGGGAGCACCAGTCTCCCCTGGGTTGGTTTACCAGAATCTAGGAGTATGGAGGTAACAAATGCCGCACTTTATTACGGATGCATGCATTGCCTGTGGGACCTGCGAGGACGAGTGCCCGGACGAGTGCATCAGCGAGGGCGACGAGATCTATGTCATCGACCCTGACTGCTGCACCGATTGTGGCGCCTGCGCTGCGGTCTGTCCCGAGGACGCCATCATCGAAAAGTAAGCCTGCTCAAGCGAGCATTGTTGCATGGCGGCATCCCGGTGATGCCGCCGCTTTTTTATGCCAAAAAAAAAGACCTTGGCTGGGCCAAGGTCCTTGTTGGTGGCGGAGGTGGGATTTGAACCCGCAACCAAGGGCTTATGAGTCCCCTGCTCTACCATTGAGCTACTCCGCCGCTGTAGCGGGGGACGGATTCGAACCGCCGACCTCCGGGTTATGAGCCCGACGAGCTGCCTCTGCTCCACCCCGCGACGCAAGGGTATTATAAGAGCGGGGCCGGCTTTTGTCAAGTGATCTACCCACCGCTAAAAGCGTGTAGCCTTCCTGGGCTGATCCCCTAGCTGAAGACTCTGGGTTTTACGGGCTTTTCGAAAGCCCCCCGTCGGGCCAAGGCCCGACGGGGGGCATCCGCTTTCAGCGGAGCTGTGTTTCGCCAGGCGAAACACTAGGGAATGTTCAGGGTCTCGCTGGTCTCGGCATTGGAGGCGGGGTTGTAGGTATAAGAGGCGTGCGTTACATTGTTGACCTCTGACAGGTAGGTCCCCTGTTCCTTGGAGCGGAGGTATAGGGTCGCGCTGCCATCGGCGCCGGTGATTGCGGATCCGCCGGCCAGAGAGCCACTGGGGGTGGTCATGAGCACATCGACGGTGGCATCGGAGACCGGGTTGTTGTTTTCGTTGACGACGATTACTTTGGTGTAGACATTATAGTTCCGGCCGGCCGTTGTGTACCACATGTCGATGGCCGAGATATGCATGGTGCCAGTGGGCTCCGGCGTAGGCGTCGGCTCTGGGGTGGGTGTCGGATCGGGTGTGGGAGTGGGCTGTGTACCGCCGCCATAGACGACATAGTTGGCGGAATAACCGACCTTGGACTTGCCGTAGAGGATGCGCATATAGCCATCCTCGCCCCAGCCCGTACCCCAGGAGTTGCGCAGGATCCAAGCCCCGTCGGCGTCGTCCCAGCCGACCAGCACGATAGCGTGGTTGACGCTGTTACAGGGCTTGCGCGGGTTAAATACCCCACCGTTGTAGGACTGGAAATTGGTATCCACGCAGACCGCAGCCCCTACGGGCCCGTAGGTATAGATCGCCTGCTTGATGGCGTCCACCGTGGGCACGCTGCTTTCGCCGCCCACAAAGAACCAGTCGTCCAGCGTCTCGTTGTGCGGGTAGGGGCTATCGCAGGGCAGATCCTGCGCCGCGTAGTGAAATGCCGACTCGTACACCGCGCCGGCCGCGTTCTCGCCCGGCGGGATCTTCCACTCGTGATAGTCATGGGCCCACCAGCCGCCGTTGCAGCCCCAACCATCGACGTTGCAGGAGACCAGGTACTGCTCCGAGAGGTCCTTGGAGGCGTTATCGTTGATCAAGAGGGCCGACTCGAAGGGGCCAACCGTACCAAAAGCCCAGCAGCTTCCGCAGGCACCCTGGTCTCGCACCGCCGTGCAGCCGCCATAGTCGCACCAGTTGTAGGCCGTCGGAAGGGATTCGAGGCCGCTTTCGTAGTCAAGATCGGGCTGCTGCTCCGCGTCCGTCCGGGGCGCCGGAACGTAGGCCGGTTCGAGGATCTGCACGTCGACCGAGAAGGTCTGAGCCGGCAGGACGTCCCGCTCCCAGGCGCGGCGGTAGACCAGGTTGAGCCGGGTTTTGCCCTCGGCCACACCGGCAAAGCGCAGCACCGTTGTGCCCGGCGCGCCGAGCAAGTTAGACCCTGAAACCCACTCTGCCTCCCCCATCTGTTGGAGGACACGATTGTCCAGACCCTGCACCTCCCAGCCGTAGCCGGTGGAGGGGTTGCTCTCCAGGTTCAGCACCAGAACCTTGCTTCCCGCCAGTTCGATCCGCCGCCCGTTATCGACCTCGCTCAGGCGAAGCTCGTTGGGCGCGGACGGACCCGCTTCTTGGGAAGCCCAGACCGGAATCCCACCCAGCAACAGCAGGGCCAGTATCATAATGGGGAGCAGCGTAAACAGTCGATTCTTCACGTTTTTTCCTCCTTATGCTCAGTTTTGGTTTACACTAGGTTTAAAGGGACGAACAAGGGGACCATTAGGGCATAGACTCTACCTCCTTAAAGGTCTGGGGTGGACCAAGCCACCTCGTCAATCTGGTGCTGTGATGGAACTCTGGTACTATCCATTATAGTGATTTGGGGGGGGCTTGTCAAGACTTGTTTCGCCAGGAACTGTCGGTTCGCTAGTCCGCCTTTGGCAAGCTAAGACGGACATTCGCCAGATTGTCCTCGATAAGCAAACCGACTTGCTGCATGGGCTCCGCCATTTGCTCAACTGCCCGGGCCGTGCTGGGCCACGACCACCAGATCGCCCGAATTCTCGCGGTCAAAGGGCTCCAGGCGCCAACTGCCATAGCAGCGCACATCGGCAAAGCCGGCCTGGCGCAGTTGCCCCACCAGCTCGTCCCGCGGTATGGGCCGGTGCACGGTCGTGCTGACCCGCTGCTGCCAGTTCGGCCCGTCGCGCCGGAGGGTGATGAGGTGAAAGGTGATCCGCTCCGGGGCAAAGTCCAGCATGCGCAGAAAAAGCCATTCGCGGTCGCCCTCGCGGTGGTGGCTCAACGGCAGAAAGCGCTGGCGCTGGGCCAGCAGCCGTTCGTCGTTGCGGTTTTGGATGAGCAGGAGGCCCCCGGCCGGCAGAAGCGCCGCAAAATCTTCCAGAGCCCCGGCCACGGCCTCCGCGCTGAGCAGGTGCGGCAGGGACTGGCCCAGGCAGAGCACGGCGTCAAAGGGCCCGGACAGGTGGACGGACAGCTCGCCCAGGCCCACCTGGTAAAAGGGCACCTCCAACGCGAGCACGCGGGCATTCCGGCGGGACTGCTTGATCATGGCCGCGCTCAGGTCCGCCCCGACCACCTCATAGCCGCGCTGGGCCAGGGCCAGGGCGTGCCGGCCGCTGCCGCAGGCCGCGTCCAGCACCCGCCGGACCCCATGTTGGGCCAGGAGGCCCTCCAGGGCCGGCAGTTCCAGGGCCAATCGGGCCGGCCAATCCACGAAACGATCGTAATCCGCACCCAGGTCGTCGTATAGAGCGACACTCAACATAGCAGCCCTCCTTAAAAGAGGCAAAAAGCAGGAGGCAGGAGGCAGGAGGCAGGAATCCAGGTGCGCAAATCCTGCTTTCTTGCTCTTGCCTCCTGCTCCTCCCGCCTACTCTCGGTTCAATGGCGCAACCAGCTCGTTCCCCTGCCCCTCCACCAGCCAGCGATAGCTCTTTTCGATGCGATCCCAGTTCTCCTCGCGGTCCAGGCTCCAAAAGCGGCCGATCACCGAGACGAGCGCGCCGACCCCCAGCCGCTCCGTCTCCCGCTCGACCTCCTCGATATAGATGGCCCCGCTCTCGGGGCGCTCGCCGCGCCGGCCCAACATGGCGTGGTGATATACGTCGGGCACCCCCTCCCGCCGGGCCATGTCCAGCAGGGCCTTGAGGTGGCGGACCGAGCCGTGCGAGCTGTAGAAAGAGACGATCCCCAGGAGGTGCAGGTGGGTGCCGTCCCGTTTGGCCCCCTGCATGGCCCAGCGAAAGGCCTCGTTTTGGTAGAAGGAGCCATCGGCGATGGCCTGGTCGATGCGCACCCGGTCAGAGAGGACGCGCCGGCCGGCGCCGATGTGCAGGTGCCCCACCTCCGAGTTGCCCACCGTGCCCGGGGGCATGCCCACCACCTCGCCGGCGGCCTGCAGCCGGGTGTTGGGCCACTCACGCTGCAGGCGGTCCATCACCGGCGTCCGTGCCTCCAGGATGAGGTTGCCGTAGGCCTCGTCGCGGGCACCCCAGCCATCGGCGATGAGCAGCAGCAGGCGGCGGCGCTGTCGCGGCACCTGGCCCAGCAGCAGGCTGGTGCCGGTCATCTCGGCCGGCTGGGGCAGGTCCAGCAACTGCAGCGCGGTCGGGGCGACGTCGGCCAGGTCGCCGCCCTCCCGCAGGGCGAGCTGGCGCAGTTCCGGATCGACCAAGACAAAGGGGACCGGGCTATCGGTGTGGCCGGTGTCGATGGCCCCATCGGGGTAGAGCCAGCGCTCCACCGTACCGTGGTCGGCCGTGACCAGGGCTGTGACGCCATGCTCGTTGGCCGCCGCCAGGATCTCGCCGATGCAGCGGTCCACCTCGGCCACGGCCTCCAGGATAGCCGGCCGGTTCTGGATGTGGCCCACGACGTCCACGTTGGCCAGGTTGACCACCACCAGGTCCATAGCGGGATCGGCCAACGCCTCGATGGTCGCCGCGGCCACCTCGGCCGCCCGCATACGGGGCGCCTGGCCATAGTCCAGCACGTCCAGGGAGGGAATGACGACGTGTTCCTCGCCGGGAAAGGGTTCCTCGCGCTTGCCGTTGAGGAAATAGCGCAGGTGGATGGCCTTTTCCGATTCGACCACCTTGAGCTGGCGCCGGCCGTGCTGGGCCAGCACCTCGCCCAGGGTTTGGCGGATCTCGCGCAGGGGGGGGAACGCCACCTGCACGGGCAGGTCCTGGGCGTATTCGATCATGGTGGCGAAATGAACGCGCATGTCGGTACGGGGGAAATGGGGAAAATCGGGCTCGACAAAGGCCTGGGTCAGCTCGATCTCGCGCTCGCCGCGGATATCGTAAAAGATGACGTAATCGCCGTCGCCGATGCGTCCGATGGGCCGGCCGGCCCCGTCCACGCGCACGATGGGCTCCAGGGCCTCGTCCTCCTCGCCGGCGCGGTAGGCAGCTCGCACGGCCGCGGCCATAGGATATTGTTTGCTCTCTTGCATCAAGGTCTCCTTAGTTTTCTTTGTTCCTTTGACAAGCTCAGGACAAGCTTTATGCTCGAAATTCTTGTTCAATTTGCCAGAATTCCATCCGAGGGTAGTAAAATGGACTATTCCCCGGCGAGTTCTTGCAGCTCTTGCCGCCGCTGGCGGTAGGCCACGATGGGCCGGTCCCCCTGGACGAGCTGCTCGCCCATGCGCAGGGCGCTGGCCTTGGGCATCTGCGTCTGCACGACCCGGCGGTCCTGGTGGGCCACCAAGCGGTTAAAGGGCATGGCCAATCGCGCCACCAGGCCGCCCAGCAGGGGCACGCTCAGAAAGCGCTGGTAGAAGCGCAGGTAGAGCAGGGTGTGCTCCTCGTCCACCGGTACAAAGGCCGCCAGCACGCGCACGTCGTCCGAGATGTGGTTCTGCCAGAGGTTGGGAAAGATAAAGTCCAGGTAGACCTGGCTGTCGCTCAGGGTCACTTGGTCCGGCTTGAGCGGCGGGGTGCCGTCGTCGACCCGGTTGCGCGTATAGACGTGAAAGCGGTCCGCGTCCACCCATTCGAGGCCGGGGCCATCCACCACCGTGCGGTTGCCCCGCCCGATGGTATTGTGATGGACAAAGGGCAGGTGGACGGGGTCGAGCTGGTTCTCGATCACGCGGGAATAGTGGGCGCTCCAGGGATCGATGATCTGGGCCCAGTGAAAGCCATGCTCCAGGTCCTCGAAAAAGCGGGGCGGCCGGAGGTCGGCGGGGGGCTCGTCCCCCCACCAGATCCAGATCCAGCCGTGGGCCTCGTGGGTGGGGTAGTGATGGACGCGAAAGCGCTCCGAGACGGTTGCCTGGCGGCCCTTGGCCGGGATCGTGGTGACCTGTCCCGAGGTATCGTACTCAAAGCCGTGGAAGGGGCATTGGAGCCGACCGCTGTCCAGCACCTTGCCGGCGCTGAGGGCCACGCCCCGGTGGACGCAGCGGTCGCGCAGGCAGGAGACCTGGCCGCTGGAATCGCGCCAAAAGACGAGCTTTTCGCCCATGCGGGTTACCCCGACGGGGCGCGGCCCTACCTGTTTCGAGCCCAGCACAATGTACCATTGTTTGCGAATCACGCGTTTACCTCCTCGCTTGTTTACGCCGGCGCCGCCACAGGAAAAGGATCAGCAGGCCCAGGCTGAGCAGGCCGGCCCAGCAGGAGGGCCGGCGGGGGAGGGGCGCCGGCCGGCATTCCTCCCCGGCCCGGACCAGGGCGGGCTCCCAGTCGGCCACAGTCCCCGCCTCGGGCGGGCCGTAACAGCAGTTCCACAACTCCAGATAGGCCGCCTCCTCGGCTTCCCAGCGGCCGTCGTCCCAGCCCAACTCGGTCTGGCAGATCTGGCGAATCCTCGGCAGCAGTTCTCGGGCGCCCTGGGGCAGCAGCAGGCCCAGGCGCACCCGCCGCAGCAGCAGGTCCTCCAGGCGGACCACGCCCTCGGCGCGGGCCGCCCAACGCAGTTCGGCCCAGAGCGCGCGGGTCCCCGGGATCGGTTCCAGCTCGCCGGGCCGGGCCGCGGCCACCAGGGCCGCTGCTTCAGCGCCATAGCGCCCCAGCAGGTAGCGGCGCTGCCGCTCCTCCAGGGCCTCGGCCCCGGGCAGGGCGACGTCGACGGGATTCAGCACGGGCAGGTCGTCCGCCAGGGGGGGCAGGGCCGGCAGGCGCTGCCGCACCGCCTGCAGCGCATCCAGGGCGATGCGCCGAAAGGTGGTCAGTTTGCCCCCGGTCACGGTCAGCAGGCCGCGCTCGTCCCAGACCACGTGGTCGCGGGACTCTTTGGAGGGGTCCAGTTTGCCCGTACCAATGACCGGGCGCACCCCGGCAAAGGTGGCCTGAACATCGTCCAGGCGCAGGCCCAGGCTGGGGCACTGCGACTCTACCGCGGCCATCAGATAAGAGACCTCGCCCGGGGAGATGGCCGGCTCCTGGTCCAAGGGCTGCTCGTGATCCAGGTCGGTGGTACCGACCAGGGTGATGCCCTCCCAGGGGAAGAGGAACACCGGGCGAGCGTCCAGCGGGTGCAAAAAGGTGATGGCCTGGGCGACCGGCAGGCGCTCGGCGGCAAAGACCAGGTGGCTGCCGCGCAGGGGGCGCAGGCGGGGCGGGGCTTCGACCTGTGCCCGCAGGCGATCGGCCCAGGCGCCGGTGGCGTTGATGACCACACCGGCGGACAGTTCGAGGCTGCGGTCCGCGATCTGGTCCCGCAGGCGGATCCCGCGCACCTGGCCCTCCCGCAGCAGCAGCGATTCCGCCCGGGCATAGTTCAGGGCGGTGCCCCCCGCGGCGACCGCCTCGCGGACCAGGCGCAGCACCAGGCGGGCGTCGTCGGTCTGGGCGTCGTCGTAGCGAAAACCGCAGACCAGGCCCTGCCGGACAATGTGCGGGGCCAGGCGCAGCAGGTCCTCGGGCCGATAGCGGCGGTGGCTCCACTGCAGGGCCAGCAGGTCGTACAGGGTCAGGCCGGCGCTGAACAACCAGCGGCCGGGGCGATCGCCCTCGTAGGAGGCGATGAGAAAGCCCAGGGGGTCGATCAAGCCCGGCCCCTCCTCCAGCAGGCGCTGGCGTTCGCGCACCGAGGACCGGGTCAGGCGCAGCTTGCCCTCGCGCAGGTAGCGCAGCCCGCCGTGGACCATTTTGGAGGAGCGGCTCGAGGTACCCCAGGCGAAATCGCGCTGCTCGACCAGCAGGGCCCGCAGCCCCAGGCGGGTGGCCTCGCGCAGGATGCCGGCCCCGGTGATGCCCCCACCGACGATGATGAGCTCCCAGGCTTGGGGGAGGGTGGGCCAGAGTTGGTTACGCCAGTCGTGGTGCCACATAAAAAGCTCCGGATGGGGAGAGAGTAAAGAGTAAAGAGTATTGCGTATTGCGTATTGCGTATTGCGTATTGCGTATTCAAGGTAATGGAATGTTATGAAGCAGCCTGTCGAGGTCTGTTTCGTAGCCCTTCTTCTCATCGCTTATTTTTCGACTGCGTTCGGCAGGTATGATGGTCAACAGCAGGCGAATGATCTGTGTCAGCAATTCAATGCGATGTTGGGCGATAGACTCGCCGAGCAGATGTCGTCCCTGGTAGTACCAGCCACGAGCTTCGCGGGCTGAACCAAGGGCATATTCGTGAAAACGCGCCTGGTCCCGACCCGAGCGACGACTATACCCTTCGGATATATTGGCGGCAACCGAACCTACAGCCCTGTACAGTTGATCGGCCAACGAGCGGGTTCGGTGATCCCGGAACAATTTGGATACATCCCCCCAGGCCAGCTCGCCTATAAAGAGGGCTAAACGATAAACTTTTTGCTTCCAAAGAGGGTCTCCAGTAATCTCGCTTGGAACCGCATCGAGCCACTCTTTGTATGCTGTCATAAGCCCCTCCATACACAATACTCAATACTCCACCATTTTCCCCGGATTCATCATCCTCTCCGGGTCCAGGGTCGCCAGCACGTTTTGCAGCACCTCTACCCCCAATTCGCCCTTTTCGGCCGGCAGGTAGGGCAGGTGATCGCGTCCTACGCCGTGCTGGTGGCTGATGGTGCCGCCGTGGGCGACGATGGCCTGGCTGGCCGCGCTCTTGAGCAATTGCCAGCGCCGCAGCGTCTCGGCGGGTTCCGGGGCGATGCGGTAGAGGTAGGTCGTATAGATGCTGGAGCCCTGGGGATAGAGGTGCGAGAGGTGGCTAAAGACCAGCACCCGTTCGCCCAGAGCGGCCAAGCCGGCGTGCAGAGCCGCCTCGATGGCCGCCACCATGGAGGGCACGTTGCTCCAATCGGCGGCCGTTTCCAGGGTGTCGAGGGCATAGCCGGCCTCCCAGAGCGTATTGCGCAGGTAGGGCGAGCGGAAGCGATTCTTGTGCCAGGTCTGGCCAAACGTGCGCCCCACGTGGACCCCGTGGTGCCGCCGGGCCAGGGACAGGGCCTCCCGCCGGGTCTGCCGCATGAGCCCAGCGGGGCCGCTAAAGCCCAGCATGAGCAGGCATTTTTCCTCCCGCAGGCCACGGCAGGCCAGCAGTCGTTCCAGGGCGCCGATGGCCCGCTCGTGGCCGGCCAGGGCCAGGGTGGTCTGGGTCTCGCGGGCGGTGCTCAGGCGCAGGAGGGAGAGGGGCAGCCGGGCCTGGACGATCTGGCGCGCGGCGGCCAGGCCCTCCGGCCAGGAGGGAAAAAAGACGGCGGTGAACCATTCCCCTTCGGGCAGGGACGAGATACGCACGGCGGCCTCGGTCAGGAGGCCCAGCCGGCCCTCCGAGCCCAGGACGAGCTGGCGCAGGTCGGGCCCGGCGGCGGAGGCGGGAAAGGCCGGCAGCAGCATGGTGCCGGCCGGCGATTCGAGACGGCCCCCGGCAAAGAGCTGTTCGATGCGGCCATAGTGCAGGGACTGCTGCCCACTGGAGCGGGTCGCCACCCAGCCGCCCAGGGTGGCGTACTCGAAGGATTGGGGGAAATGGCCCAGGGTATAGCCGCGGGCCTGCAGGTGGGCTTCCAGGTCCGGCCCGTTGATGCCGGCGCCAAAGGTGGCCAGTTGGCTGCGCTCGTCCAGGCGCAGCAGGCGGTTCAGGCGACCCATATCCACCGTGAGCACGGGCCGTTCCCCGGGCAGGGGGGTCAGGTGTCCCACCACGCTGGTGCCCCCACCATAGGGGATCAAGCGCGCACCCACCGCGGCGGCCCAGTCGAGCAGTTCGCGCACCTGCTCGTTACTGCCGGGATAGGCCACGCCATCGGGAAAGGTATCCAGGCAGCCACAGCGCAGGGCGATCCAATCGGGCAGACTCTGCCCGCGAGCGTGCAGCAGCCGCTCCAGGGGTTCCTGGCTGACCAGGGCGTGCGGGGGCAAACGGGAGGGGGGGACCCGGGCCAGCGTCTCTTCCAGGCTGGCGTCCCGCTGAGGGGGTCCCGGACCCACGGCCCGCTCTAAAAAGGGCCGCGCCAAAGGGGGCAGAGGATAAATGACCGTCTCGTCGCCCCAACCGTTCCATCGTCTCATCGGGCTATTCCTGCTGGGCCATTGGGCCGGTTAAAAGCCAATGATCTCCATCGTCCTTGGAAGACCCTTGTAGGGGCAAGGCATTTCTGCCCAAGAAACCTACCCCGCCGAACTTTTGGGGCGGTTTTTTGTTTTCAAACATTCTGAAGGAAGCGCCGGAAATGCCTTGCCCCTGCTTGCGGCCAAATTCCCCGAGGGCGGCCGTACGGCCCTCCAAAGCATGATTGCTATTGCTTCTGGACGGCAAAACCGTATAGAACAAGAGTAGTATAGCAGAAGGGTTCAAGGAGCGCAAATAGACCGAGGTGCGCCTTCTACTTGACAAAGCGCCGCGCTGGTTGTATGCTAGGGCTTGCAAGATCAACCCGGCCTTCGGGGCAGGGCGAGGCCTGGGGCAGTGACAGACCCAGGCCAATTCCCGACCGGCGGTGAGGGTCGCGCAGCCCGCGACACGAGCCCGCGAGCCAGGAGAACTGGTAGACCCGGTGCAAATCCGGGGCCGACGGTACAGTCCGGATGGAAGAAGGCTTTTTTTGTCAGGCGGCCCGGATCGACCCGTTCCGCCTCGACCTGCCCCGGAGCCCTCGCTTTGGGGTTTTGTCATGCCAAAACTAACCAGCCCGGAGGATCTGATGCAGCGCGCCCTGGCCCTGGCCGAGCGGGCCCGCGGGCGCACCAGCCCCAACCCGTTGGTGGGGGCCGTGCTCGTCCGCGACGGCGAGATCGTGGGCGAGGGCTACCACCAGCAGGCCGGCGGCCCCCACGCCGAGATCTATGCCCTGCGCGCGGCCGGCGAGCGGTCGCGCGGGGCGACGCTCTATGTGACGTTGGAGCCCTGCAGCCACCATGGCCGCACCCCGCCCTGTACCGAGGCCCTCATCGCCGCCGGCATCGCCGCGGCGCACATGGCCATGCTCGACCCCAACCCGCGGGTCAACGGGCAGGGCCGGGCGCGCCTGGAGCAGGCCGGCATAGTCACCACGGTCGGCCTGGGCGCACGGGAGGCGGCCCGGCAGAACGAGGCCTTTATCACCTACATTCGCCAGGGCCGGCCCTTTGTCATCGCCAAGTACGCCTGCAGCCTGGACGGCAAGATCGCCACCCGCAGTGGCGAGTCCCGCTGGATCAGCGGCGAGCAGTCCCGGCGCCGGGTCCACGAGCTGCGCGACCAGATGGACGCGATCATGGTCGGGGCCAACACGGTGCTCAACGACGATCCGCGCCTGACCACGCGCCTGCCGGAACGGGAGAGCGTGCAGCATCCCCTGCGCATCGTGGCCGACAGCCGCGGGCGCCTGCCCCTGGCGGCGCGCGTCTTTGACCCGGCCCTGCCGGGGCGGACGATCCTGGCCACCACGGCCGCCTGCCCGCAGGAACAGCGGGAGGCGCTGGAGGAGCGGGGCACAGAGATCCTGCTCCTGCCGGCCGGCGAAGGCGGCCGTTTGGACCTGGCCGCCCTACTGCGGGCGCTGGGCCAGCGCGAGATCACCAGCCTGCTGGTGGAGGGGGGCGGCACCCTGCTGGACGCCTTTTTCCGCGCCCGCCTGGTCGACCGGGTGCTGGCCTTTATCGCCCCCCTCATCATCGGCGGTGCCGCGGCGCCCGCGGCCGTATCCGGCGAGGGGGTAGCAAGACTAGGTCAGGCCGCCCGCCTGCGCGAGCTGGAGGTAGAGCGGGTCGGCCCAGACCTGCTGCTCAGCGGCTATCCGCATTGGCCGGAATAGGAGGAAAACGTGTTCACCGGATTGATCGAGGAAATCGGCCTGCTGCGCCGGCGGCTGCCGCCGCCCAAGAGTGGGCTGAGTATCGAGTCCAACCGGGTCCTGCAGGGCACCCGCATCGGCGACTCGATCGCCGTCAACGGCGTCTGCCTGACGGTGACGAACATCGAGGGCGATCTTTTCACCGTGGACGTAATGCCCGAGACCCTGCGCCAGAGCAACCTGGGCCGGCAGGCGCCGGGCAGCCGGCTGAACCTGGAACGGGCCATGCCGGCCACAGGCCGCCTGGACGGCCACCTAGTCCAGGGGCACGTGGACGGCCAGGGCGAGATACTGAGCAAGCGGCAGGAGGGCAACGCCCTGTGGGTGACCATCGCCGCCGGCCCCGAGATCGTGCGCTACCTGGTTCCCCGGGCCTTTATTGCCATAGATGGGGCCAGCCTGACGGTGGCCCGGGTGGAGGCGCGGCAATTTGCGGTCTCGCTGATCCCACACACCCAGGCCCAAATCACCCTGGGCGATCAACCGGCCGGCTATCGGGTCAACCTGGAAGTGGACGTGATCGCCAAATACGTGGAGCGCCTGCTGCAGCGCGGCGCCGGCAGCGGTCCGGAGGGTGGTCGTCTCGACCGCGGTTTTTTGACCGAACACGGCTATGTATAGGCCGGCGGGAAAGGGACATCCGGCCCGACGCGAATTTGGGCAAGCGTATCCGCAGGAGGTAGGAATATGACATTATGTATGGTCGAGCAGGCCATCGAGGACTATGCGCGGGGTCGCCTGGTCATCATTATCGACGACGAGGACCGCGAGAACGAGGGCGACCTCTGCATGGCTGCCGAACAGGCCACCGCCGAAAAGATCAACTTTATGGCCAAGTATGGCCGCGGACTGATCTGTGTGCCCATGCTGGGCAATCGCCTGGACGAACTGGGCATCCCCTTGATGGTCCAGGAAAACCGGTCCCCCTTTGGGACCGCCTTTACCGCCTCGGTCGAGGCCCGCGAAGGCGTCACCACGGGGATCTCGGCTTACGACCGCGCCCGCACCATCCAGGTGCTGGTCGACCCCCAGAGCGGGCCGGAGGACATTGTCATGCCGGGGCACGTCTTTCCCCTGCGCGTACGAGAGGGCGGCGTACTGGTGCGGGCGGGACAGACTGAGGCCTCGGTGGACCTGGCCCGGCTGGCCGGCCTCTATCCGGCGGCCGTGATCTGCGAGATCATGGCCGAGGACGGCCACATGGCCCGCCTGCCCGAATTGGAGCGATTTGCCCAGCAGCACGACCTGCACATTGTCAGCGTGGCCCAGCTCATCGAGTACCGCCGCCACCACGAAAAGCTGGTCCGGCGGGTGGCAGCGGTCAACATGCCGACGGCATTCGGCGATTTCCAGGCCATCGCCTACGAGAACAAGGTCAACGGCGAGCACCACCTGGCCCTGGTCTTGGGAAAGCGGCTCGACATGGAGGATCCCCTCCTCGTGCGGGTGCACTCGGAGTGCCTGACCGGGGACGCGCTGGGCTCGTTGCGCTGTGACTGTGGGGACCAGCTGCGGGCGGCGCTGGAGGCCATTTCCAAGGCGGGGCGTGGGGTCCTGCTCTACATGCGGCAGGAGGGACGCGGCATCGGCCTGCTCAACAAACTGCGAGCCTACGAACTGCAGGACAAGGGCCTGGATACGGTGGAGGCCAACGAGCACCTGGGTTTTCCGGCGGATCTGCGGGACTATGGCATTGGGGCCCAGATCCTGTACGACCTGGGGGTACGCAAACTACGGCTGCTGACCAACAATCCGCGCAAGATCGTGGGGCTGGAGGGCTATGGATTGGAGGTCGTGGAGCGCGTTCCGATCGAGATCCCGCCCACGCCGGAGAACGCGCGCTACCTGCGCACCAAGAAGGAAAAGCTGGGGCATCTGCTGCGTTTTTGAGGGACCGGCCTCAAGTGGGGCGGCGACGGCGGCTGCGCCAGGCCTGCCGGAGCACCAGCCCGGCAAAAAGTGGCAGATTGAGCATACGCCGCCAGCGCTGGGGTTGGTGCCACAGCCGGTAGAGCCACTCCAGGCCAATGTTCCGCATCCAGGAGGGCGCCCGGGGCACCACTCCAGAGATATAGTCCAGCGTGCCCCCCACACCGATGCCCACGGCCGTACCCAGCCGGGGCAAATTTCGCCGCAGCCAGAGGTCCTGCTGGGGCGCGCCATAGGCGACGAGCAGGATCTGTGCCCCACTGCGGTGCACCCGCGCGACGATTTCCTCCTCGTCCTCGGGTGCGGGCGAACCGGCGTAGGTGCCAGCGACGATCAGATCGGGATAGCGTTGCTGCAGTCGTTGGGCGGCCCGTTCGGCCACCCCTGGACCGGCGCCCAGCAGGTAGAGGCGGTAGCGCTTGGCCGCGGCCAGTTCGGCCAGGCGCCAGGTCAGCTCGACCCCGGTGACCCGGCCCGGGAAGGGGGTGCCCAGCATCCAGCCTGCCAGGGTGATACCGACGCCGTCTGCGGTGGCCAGGTCGGCCTGCTGGATCGTTTCCCGGAAATCGCGCTCGCGCCGGGCCCGCATGACAAATTCCGGGTTGATCGTGACCACCTGGTGTGCTCCCTCCACCTGGACAAAATAGTCCAAGCGCGCCAGCACCTGTTCCAGGTTGAGCGCGTGGACCCCCACCCCCAGGATGTCGATGCGTTCGGCCACTGCTTTGGTCCCACCTGGCACGGTCACGTCCTATGCTGGTTCAACGGGTATACCGCCGCACCATATCGGCCAGCGACTCGCGCTCCAAGGCCCCTACCCAAACCAGCGCACGCAGAGTATAGACCGTGTAGAACGGGTCGCTTTCCTCCATCCAATAGGGCCTCCAGCCGCCATCCCTGCGCTGAATATCGATCAGAGCATCAACGATGCTGGCAAGGCGATCGTCCGATAAATCATAACCGGCCGCCGCGGCCCTGGCATCGAACACGGTGTCCGCCAGGTGATAGACGTCCAGACCACGACGTTCCCCCCGGACCTCATAATAACGCTGCTGGGCATCCTGGGCGGCCTGGCTGAGGCAGCGCTCATAGTACTGCAGGCCCCCGCGCACGGCCTCGTCCTCTTCGCCATAGATATTGCGCAGCAGGAAGGTAATCTGCGTCGAGCTATCGGGGTCCGGTTCGTCCTGCCCATCCAGGAGCGGCCAGCCCCAACGGCTGCAGTGCCGGCCATAGAGCCAATCCAAGCCGCGCCAGTAGGCGTCCTCGCTATCGTAACCGGCCTCCTGCAGGGAACAGAGCACCTCGGCGGTCAGCCAGGTCACCCCCACCGTGGCATCCAGGTGTGTGATGTGGGGAGGGATATAGAGAGCCGGGTTCTCGCTCCAGCCCCCATCAGCGTGCTGCAGCCCCAGGATCCAGCCCAAGGCAGCGGAGACATTGAGGGTACTGGGGCCCAGGCCGGCCTGCAAGAGTAGGTGGATGGACCGTTCCGTTTCCAGGACGCCCGAGTGGTCCGCATCCAGAGCGCTGGGAAATCCGCCATCCGGGCGCTGCTGGCTGAGCAGGACCAAGAGATATTCACGAGCCAGCGCGGTGAAGAGCAGGCCGGCCTCGCCCAGGAGCGACAACACAACCCGGGCCGGGCCCCGGTTCAGGACAAAAGGAACGGGATCATAGCGTAGCATTGCGGACATGGGCACCCACCTCAAAAGACGATCCGGCCAAGCAACACCCCTATTCTAGCAAAAGGGGGCGTACTCGTCAATATCGTATCGCCCGTTACTCACACAACTGCCACAGAACCGCCACAGAATGCTAACACAGGAGCGGGTCTTGGCATGTTATAGTAGACGGGAGGACACAGAGGAACTCGGTTGAGTATAACCAGGAGAGAGACCATGAGAAGCGGTTCCCACCCCCCCCTGAGTATGACGCGGAGAGATCCCTGGGCGCCCCTAAAGCAGGCTGCCCGGGAGCGGACTTTTGAGAACAAGGACTTTTTATACCTGGCCGGTGATCGGGCCGGAGAACTCTACCTGTTGGCAAAAGGACGGGTGCGGCTCTTTAAGCATTCCTCACACGGCCGCAATCTGACCCTGAGCATCGTCGAGCCGGGGGACTTTTTCGGGGTCAAGGCCCTGTTTCCGGGAGGGCGTCACCAGAACCACGCCCAGGCCCTCACAAAGGTGCGCGTCCACGCCATTCCCCGTCGCCATCTGGCGGTCATTTTAGAAAAGGACCCCTCGCTGGCCCTATTGCTGCTGGAGAACCTGAGCCAGCGCGTGCAGAGCACGGAGCGTCGCCTGGGCGATCTGGCCTTTAAATCCGTCCCCCAGCGATTGGCCGCCCTGCTTTTGGACCTGGCCGCCCCTAACCTGCACCGGAGCTACGGCCCGACCCGGCTCCCCCACCGCTACACCCATCAGCAGTTAGCCGAGATGATCAATACCCACCGGGAAACGGTCACCAAGATTTTCAACCGCTTTAGAGACGACAACCTGCTACAGTTTGATCGCCGCTCTATCGTGCTATTGGACGTAAATCGGCTGCAAGAGATGGCACTACGCTGACAGATCCCCTAATTTGCACGGCGGTTGGTAGGGCTCGCTGCCTACCAACCGCCGTTTTTGTTTTCCCACTGCCGGTGGGTTGCGCATAGCGACTGGATGTAGTACAATGCGGACAGCCTAGCCAAGGGGCCTTGAAGTGTTGCTTGAGCATTGATTCATTGTGGGCCTGGCGTATGCCTCCCGCCCAACTTGAATTCCCCACCAGGACTAGGATAGGGATAGAAGCGTTGACCGTGTCGCCCCCAGGTGGGGAACTTGCAGGAAGGTTATAGATGGAACAAGAGCAACGATACAGCGAACGCTTTGTGATCGAGGGGGGGCATACCCTGACCGGCGAAATACGGCCGGCCGGCAACAAGAATGCCGCGCTTCCCATCCTGGCGGCGGTGCTGCTGAGCAAAGAGCGGGTCGTGCTGCACAACATCCCCCAGATTCGAGATGTGGGGACGATGCTGGCCCTGCTGACCGACCTGGGCGTCGAGATAGAACAACTCGGTCCGCACAGTTGGGCACTTGACGCCTGCCAGGCCCGCAAAACAGCCCTGGACGCAGACCTCTGTCGGGAAATTCGCGCCTCCATCCTCCTGGCCGGCCCCCTGCTGGCCCGCTTTGGCCGGGTCGAGCTGCCGCCGCCCGGCGGTGACGTCATCGGACGTCGACGGGTCGATACCCACCTCTTGGCCCTACGGGCCTTGGGCGCCGTCGTCGAGGCCGACCACCAGCACTACAACCTGATCGCCCCCCAGGGACTGCGAGGCAAGGACATTTTCCTGGACGAAGCCAGCGTCACTGCCACCGAAAATGCCATCATGGCGGCCGTCACCAGTCCGGGCCGGACGGTGCTGCAGAACGCGGCCTCGGAGCCCCACGTCCAGGATCTGTGCGGCTTCCTGCGTGAGCTGGGCGCGCAGATCGACGGCATGGGCAGCAACCGGCTGTTGATCGACGGCGTCGAGCAATTGCACGGTGGGGAATATACCATTGGACCCGATAACATTGAGGTGGGCAGCTTGATCGGGCTGGCCGCGGCAACAGGCAGCGAACTATTCATTCGTGAGGCCGCTCCCGAACATCAGCGCATGACGCGAATCGCCTTTGGCCGCTTGGGCGTGACCTGGGAGGTGCACGGCCAGGACATCTATGTGCCGGCGCAACAGAGCTTGCAGGTCGTGGACGACTTTGGGGGCTTTATCTCCAAGATCGACGATGGCTCCTGGCCCGCCTTTCCCGCCGACCTGGTGAGCATCGCCGTCGTACTGGCCACTCAGGCTCGGGGGACGATCCTGATCCACGAGAAAATGTACGAGAGCCGGCTCTTTTTCGTGGACAAGCTGATCTCTATGGGCGCGCGCATTGTCCTCTGCGACCCCCACCGTGCCGTCGTCATTGGCCCGACCCGCTTGCACGGTGCCGAGATGGAGAGTCCCGATATCCGAGCGGGTATGGCCCTGGTTATCGCCGCCCTTTGTGCCCAGGGCAGCAGCGTCATTCGGAACATCCGTCAGATCGACCGTGGCTACGAGCGCCTGGAGGAACGGCTACACAGCCTGGGCGCGCGTATTCGGCGCGAGAACTGTTGAGGTCAATTGAATGCCCCATGTTGGTCCTGTAGCCTTGTTCGACTCGGGCGTGGGCGGGCTATCCGTGATGCGCCACGTACGCGAGTTGCTCCCTTTTGAGGATTTGCTCTATTACGGCGACAATGGCTACTGCCCGTATGGGAATCGCCCGGAAAGCCAGGTGCGCCAGCGGGTTTTTTCCATCGCCGCCTTTTTGTTGGCACAGGGGGCCAAGATGCTCGTGCTGGCCTGCAACACCGCCTCGATCGCCGCCCTGGACGATCTGCGGGCTGGCTATCCCGAGGTGCCCATTGTCGGCATGGAGCCAGCCGTCAAGCCAGCAGCCAGGGCCACCCGCAACGGACGCATTGGTGTCCTGGCCACAACGGTGACCTTGCACGGGGATCGCTTTGAGAAACTGTTGCAGCAATATGCCCAAAATGTACGGGTCTTTTCCCAGCCCGGCTATGGGCTGGTCGAACGAGTCGAGGCCGGCCAGGTGCAAGCCGCCGAGACCGCGATTTGGCTGCGGGAACTGCTGTCCCCGCTGATCGAGGCCGGCATTGACACCCTGGTCCTTGGCTCGACGCATTATGCCTTCCTGCGGCCACTGATCGAGCAGGTCATGGGCCCGCAGGTCACCGTGATCGACACCGGCTTGCCCGTGGCCCGACAGACTCGCCGGGTCCTGGAGAAAAGCGGACTGGGTAACACCGGCCGGCAGCCGGGGCAGGAGCTCTTTTACACCAGCGGGGAGGCCCCACTGCTTGAAGCCATCTATGGCCGGCTTTGGGGCCAGCCGGTCTCGCTGAGGCGCCAGCCCGATTGATCACACCCGAGCGGGCTGTTCCGGCCACGGCCCCGCCGGAAAGGCAAATGGGTCCACCAGACCCCGCCAACGGTTGTCCATCGAGAAAACGAAGGAAATGAACGAATGCCAGAATACGGTGAAGCTCTCAGCGATCGCGAGATAGAGGTCCTGCGCCTGGTCGCCACCGGTGCGACCAATCAGCAGATCGCTCAAGAGCTCTTTATCAGCGTCAATACCGTCAAGGCCCATCTGCGGAATATCTTTGCCAAACTGGACGTGAATTCCCGCACCGAGGCCTCCCTCGAGGCAATCCGGGAGGGGTGGGTCGCCGTGGAAGCAGAGGAAGAAGAGCAAAAAGCCGGGGAGGAGGAAACCCCCGCCGAGACGGAGAATCCGGAATCGGCGGCGGCGGCCACAGAGCTCATCCCCACACCGACCGTACAGCGCTGGCCCCGTTGGATTCCCTGGGTCGTCGTCAGCATACTCCTCATTACGCTGGCCCTCAGCCTTTCCGGCCTGCTGCCCGAGCTCTGGAGCGGACCCACCCCCACGCCGGAGCAACCCACCCCGCTGGTGCGCTGGTCCCAGCGGGCTGACCTGCCCACCCCACGCGGCAATTTCGCCTTGGTCCCCTTTCAGGACTTTCTCTATGCGATTGGCGGGGACGACGAGAGCGGTGTGCTCGACACAGTGGAGCGTTTTGATCCCGTCAACAACAATTGGACCCCCCTGGCAGCCAAGCCGACCGCCGTGTCCGAGATGCACGGCGCCGTGCTGGGGGGCAAAATCTATGTGCCGGGAGGACGGGATGCCCAGGACCGGCCCATTAAAAGCCACGAGGTCTATGACATAGAACGCAACCGCTGGTCAGAGGCCCATCCCCTGCCGCGATCGCTGAGCAACTATGGCCTGGCCGCCTTTGAGGGCGAACTATTTTTATTTGGGGGTTGGGACGGGACATCCTACCGGGACGAGATCCTACGCTACGACGCCCAAAGCGACGCCTGGACCCAAGTCGGGGAGCTGCCCTTCCCCTGGGGCTATCCTGGCGTAGTCGTGGCCAGCAACCGCATCTTTGTGGTGGGTGGGGTCAACCAGGATGGCCCCATTGACGTGATCCTGGAGTACACTCCGGCCTTTGGCCTCTCGGCCCCCAAACCATTGCCGGGCATTTCCCTGGGGTGGGTACAGGTAACCTCGTTGGGCGATTTTGTCTTTATTCTGGCCCAGGAGAGCGCCGACGCGCCCCCCCAACTATGGCAGTATAACGTCCGCACCCAACTCTGGCGCAATATCCTGACCGAGGATCCCCCGCCGGCCGGTCCCTATCCGGGCGGCGCCCTCAGCGCGGAAGGCACCGAGCACTTTTTGCTCATGGGGGGATGGGACGGGCAAAAGCCCGCTGCGCTGAACCAGATGTACCAGGCCGTCTATTACGCCGTGCCGGGGCCGATCCTGATCGCCCCCTAGATTTTCCAAAGGCTAGGGGGAGCGGAAAGCCTCTTTCCAGCCCCGCCAAAAGCCGCGCAGGAAGGGCCGGACGATCTTGTAGTTGCCGCGCAGGCTCTCCCGCAGCAGGACCCAGGCCGCATAGATCGTGGCCGAGAGGCGTGGCCAACGGTAGTAGCGCCGGTAAAAGGTGGGGGTATAACGGGCCATGTAGGTCCACTTGGTCGTCGAGTACTCGCCATAGCTGGCCGAGCCCAGGTGTACGATCTCGGCGTCCGAGGCTAACAGGATGCGCCAACCGGCGGCCCGGGCCCGCTCGCAGAGGTCCAGGTCCTCATAGTACATGAAAAAGGTGGGGTCAAAGGCCCCGATTTGCCGCAGCATGTCTGCCCGCAGCAGCAGCACGCAGCCGGTCGCATAATCCACCTCCCGCCGGACATGGTAGCGGGGCTGGTCAGGCTGGCCATAGCCGGGCATGACCAGGCCAGGGAAAAAGCGCCGCCGATAGGCGCCAGCGTACCAGATGCGTTCCCGATCGGGATAATAGATCAAGGGCGAGACCATACCCACCTGGGGATCGGATTCCATCGCCTGCAGCATAATCTCCAGCGTGTCCTCGGCCAGGATCGTGTCGTTGCTGACCAGCATAACGTGTTCGGCCCCCCGCTCCAGGGCCACTTTAATGCCCCGGTTCATGCCCCGGGCAAAGCCCAGATCCTCCGGGTTGACCTGGATCTCGACCTGGGGAAAGGCCTGCCGTACCGCCGGCACCGTGCCATCTGTGGAAGCGTTGTCCACCAACAGCACCTGGGCCGTGGGACCCCGCATCTGCAGGACCGATTCCAGGCAGCCCAGCGTATAGTCCTTGAAATTCCAACTGAGTACGACGATATAGGTCATGTCATCTCCCCCGGCCCACGCCGCCGACCGAGCAGAAAAAAGAGTCCCCAAAAGACCTCACCTATCGTGACCACAAACCAGAACAGCACGGCCGCCACCACGGCGAGGGGCTGGGGCATGTGGGCCACCAACAAAAAGCTCAGGGCAATCTCGCGCACGCCCGTGCCCAGCAGGAAAAAGGTGGCGGCCAGCATGCTCAGGGTGCCCGAAAGTGCCCATAGGCCAATAATATCGGGCAGCACGCTCCAGGGCAGCTCGTACAGAGAGAGAATGGCCAGGTACAGGCCGGCCCCGGCCGTAATCCAGCAGCCCAGGTAGAGCAGGAACATGGGCCCCAGGCTGCGATAGCTGATCTCGAGTTGATCCTGGCTGCCCAGGCGGTGCAGCAGGAAGCGCAGCAGTCGATTAAAGACGGGCGGCTGCAGCAGGAACAAAGCCCCTAACAACACGGCCAGGGCCAGGCCCAGGTAGGCCGACCAACTACTCTGGGAGAAAGGCAGGCTCAGGAAAAAGGTGACCATGCCCGAGCCGGCCAATAGGACAAGCTCCAGAGCGCTGGCGCTCAACGAGACCGCCGCGTTCACATCCTGCTCGCGGTAGAGGTGGACCCGGCCGGCGATGTACCAGATCCCACCGGGAATGCGCTTGGCCAGGTTCGAAAGGCAGTAGATGCGCGCATTGAGCAGGAATGGACGCCGCTGGCCCAACTGGGTCAGCATAAGCTGCCACCCGCCCATGAGGCAAAACAGCGAGAGGGCGTGGCCCAGAAAGGCGGCTGCCCAGCAGGCTGGACGCAGCGTCCAATCGTGCTGCTGCAGCACCTCCCAGTTCTGGTAGGTACGCCAGGCGATGAGCAGCAGCGCCGGCCCCAACAGCAGCAGGCTCAGCGCGATGCGCCAGCGGCGCTGTTGCAATCTATCCTGCCAGTCCTGCCAGAGCTGGGGCCAGTTCATGCGGCTTCTCCATAGACGGCCAGAAAGCGGTGCACCAGCCGCTGCCAGTAATAGCGCTGCACCTGCTCCAGAGAGGCTGCACTCAACTGGGCTCGCAGATCATCCTGGAGCAGCAGTTCCTGCAGGCCCTGGGCCAGCAACCGCGCATCCCCGGGGGGGACCAAGCGGCCGGCCCGTCCTTCGGCCAGGATCTCCCGGCGGTCCCCCACGTCCCCGGCAACGACCGGCACCCCGCAGGCCATGCTCTCAAAGATCTTGAGCGGCGAGCGAGCCCGGGCTACGGCATCGTCATAGACCGGATCGACCGAGACATCCCCCAGTAGAAAATAGGCCGGCACCTCCTGAGGGGCGATGGCACCGGTAAAGGTCACCCGTCCTGGCAGGCCCATATCCCGCACCCGCCCTTCCAACCGAGCCCGGTCCTCGCCCCCACCGACCATGACCAGGTGGGCCTGGGGCAGGCTTTGGCTCAGGTAGGCAAAGGCCTGCAGCAGCAACCCCAGGGGGTGGGAGGAGAGGTTCAGGGTGCCCAGGTAGAGAACGGTCGCTTTGCCCTCCAGCCCGTAGTGGAGGCGCAGCCGCCGCCCCTGGGCCGGATCCAGGCCGGCAAAGCGATCCTGTTCCACGCCATTGGGCACGTAAAAGATCCTGTCCGCGGGGACGCCCTGGCCCTGCACCCGCCTCTCGAGCGCGTGGGTATTCACCGTGACGCCGGCCGCACAACGGGGCAGGCGATCCTCAAAGCAGCGCACCACCGCCTGCTGTCCCCCACCGGTAAAGCGGTTGGCCCCGGCCTCATAGTCATCACAGTCCAGGTAAAGGGGCCGCCGCCGCCAGCGGGCGGCCAGCCAGCCGGCCAGGCCGTTCATCGGTTGGGGCTTGCAGACGTGGTAAGCATCCACCTCCAGGGCGAGCGCCCGTCGCAACAGGGCCAGGGTGGACCGCAGGGCCACCCCCAGCAAGGGCAGGGGCGCCAGGGGCCGGCGCTCGTCGCCCCAGCCGCGTACGTGCATCGGCCCCACGTAATGGACGTACACACCGTCCCGCCGGCGGGGCCGGCGCAGCGAGGGCGTAAAATCATGGTGCAGGGTCACAAAATGCACGGTATGACCCAGGCGCGTCATCTCACGGGCCAGGGGAAACCAACGGCCCAGGGCGGAGGGATAGAGCAAGCTGGAGGTGGATAGAAAGGCAATCCGCATCAGGAGCCCCGTCGGAGGATCTCGGTGTGCATCAGTTCGACCAAGTCGATCAACCGATCCCAGGCAAAGGACTCCTCGCTCTGCTCGATGTAGGCCTGAAAGCGTGGGCCGAGGTCGTCTTCAAAGTAGCGCAGGATGGCCTGGGCCAGGGCAGCACTGTCCCCGGGCGGGACGATCAGCCCGCTTTTCTCGTCCTCAACGGTATCGGCCAGGCCGCCCACCCGGGTCGTAATGACCGGGCGTTTGAAGGCAAAGGCCATCTGCACAACGCCGCTTTGGCTGGCCTCCAGGTAGGGCAGGGTGACGACATCGGCGGCGGAAAAATAGAGGCCCATCTCCTCGTTAGGCACGTAGCGATTGATCAATTGGACGCTGTCCTGCAGGTCCAGTTCGTCCAGCAACTCCTGATAAGGGCGTTCATCCTCCCAGAATTCGCCGACGACCAGCAGTCGCAGCGGCAAGCGCTGCCGCACCTGGGGCAGGGCCTGCAACAGGTAGCGCAGCCCCTTGTAGCGCCGCACAAAGCCAAAAAAGAGCAGTACGGGCTCATCCGAGGGCAGTCCGAGCCGGCTGCGAGCCTCGGCCTGGGGGAGGGGCTGGCCAAATCTGGGCAGGGCCGGCAGGGTCGTCCCCCGGATGTAGGCCTGGGGTAGGGCCCGCCGCAGCAGGGCAAAATCCTCCTCAGAGAGCACGATAAAGCCATTGGCGCGCTGAAAGACAAAGCGGGCCAGGGACCAATCGAGCGGTCCACCATCGGGAGGGATGATATGATGGCACAAAAAGAGGATGGGGATGTGGGTCCAATGGTGGATCCAGGCCGTCAGGGCAAAGAGGACGGGGGTCCAAAAGGGCGTCCACCACTGCAGCAGGAGCAGCGCCGGGTCCAGTTGGCGGATGCGCCGAAAGGTGCGCCACCAGGTCCAGGGCAGGATGGGGTCGAGGATGTACTCGCAGTCGACGCAGAGGGCCTGCTCGCTGGGATCCGGATCCGTATTGCCCGGAAAGAACAGTTTGGGGTATTGGCGGCGATAGGAGTGCAGATAGGCCTCGTGTTGTCGCTGGCGCAGGTATTGTACCAGCAGCGTGGTATAGTGGGCAATGCCTCCCCGATAGGGAAAGGTCGGTCCAACCACCGAGATGCGCAATTCAGGTCTCCTTGGATTGTCCACCGGCAAAAGTGGCCTCATTATACATGCAGCCCTCGGTGCTGTCAAAGCTTTGGAACGTTGCGTATAGAGGAGATTTGTAGTACAATGGGAAAACCCGTGAGAGCGAAATGAGAGCGGCGGGAGAAATGTGATGGGCGAAATCCGCAAAATTCCCCAAGAGGAAGAGCCCCATTGGCCCACGAGCACACCGTTGACCATTGCCCAAGTGCTGCGTCAGGCTGACCAGCAGGTCACATTGGGACAAATGGAGGACTATGTGCCGCTGCCGATGGGTTTTGATCAAATCGATCGCGTTGTCGGCGGCGGCTTGATGCGTGGAGATCTGATCCTACTGGGGGGAGCCCAGGGCATCGGCAAGACCATGTTTGCCCTGCAGGCAGCCCGCAACTTGGCCGCCAATGAAAAGATCTATGCCTTCTATGTTTCTTACGAGCACCCGGAAACACACCTGCTGCATCGCCTGCTCTGTATGGAAAGCATCGACCTGAACTCGCAGGAATACCAGCACGGCCTGCGGATGCGCGACCTGCGCAACGTGGTGCTGACCAAACGGACCGGGGAGGCCAGATCCCAGGGGCTGTACCAAATCCTGCAGGGCCACACCCTAGCCCGAAACTCGCTTAAAAAGATCGCCGAATACGCCAACCGCCTGATCGTGATGAAAGGCAATCCCATCAGCACCAACCTGCAATCCCTGCGTTCGCTCGCCCACCGACTGGTCACGACCTGCGAGGGCAACGTCGTCCTCTTTGTCGATTATCTACAAAAAGTCTCTGTTGAGCCCATCAAGACCGTGGACGAAAATGACAAAGTGACCATTGTTGTGGAGGGGCTCAAGGACCTCGCGCTGTCCTTGAACATTCCCGTTTTTGCTATCGTGGCCGCCGGTCGGGAGGGGTTGCGGGCCAAACGCCTCCACCTACACCATCTACGCGGCAGCTCGGCCCTGGACTATGAATGCGATGTCGCCATCATTATGAACAACAAATACTATATCGTCAGTCGAGACCACATTGCCTTCGATCCCTACAAGGCCGAGTCCTATCGCAACTGGATCGTCTTTACCGTCGAAAAGAACCGGGCGGGCAAGGCAATGATCGATGTCGAGTTCGAATTGCGCTCGGAATACTTTTGCTTCAATCCACTCGGTAGCATCGTCGAGCAACGCTTGATTGATGAGAAGCTGGTCTACGAGTAGGAGATGATCTGGCTATTCGGTTCCGCCCTCGCCCTTTTGATACTACTCCTGCTCCTGCTGGTCCTGCCCATTGAATGGCGCCAAAGGTTTTTTCTCTGGCTCCGCGGCCTTGCCGAAGGACCAAGGCGGAGACGACGACCTGCCCAGCCCAGCCGATCCCCATCCTCCTCTCGCTCCTGGCAGGAAGAGCAGCCCGCCGATCCAGAGACAAAGCGCCAGCGCTGGCAGGCACATAGTCGGCAGGTGCTGGAACGCATGCAGGTGGTCAAGAATGGGCTGCAAGGCTCCAAGACACAGCCCCTTTCTACGAGTACGAACCCTCCACAACTCTCCGCCAAGATCGAGCCGAAACAGCAGTCCACTCCCGACATTCTGGTGCGCCTCCTCATAGGGACCGTCCTCATTGTCGGCATTCCCCTGCTGGTGGTGATCCTACGGGAGCGCTGGATCACCCCTAAACGGCCCCACCGCCTCACGATTCTCCTGGCTCCTCTCTCGATGAGTGATAATATGGCCCCCTCCCTCCGGGCAAGACAGTCAAGCCAGGAACTGCTCTCCCTGGTGGAGCAGTCCTTGCAAGAACAAGGCCTGGCAGACCTGGTCCGCCTGGAGTTATCCGCAGATGCGCCACTCCGACCCGCCCTCGCCCTTGACTTTGCCCGCAACAATGACGCCGACCTGTTGCTCTGGGGTTGGCTGCAGCAACAAAGCCCGCCCCGCTACAACCTCCACCTGACGATCAACCCCCGCCTGGATCGCGAGGTTCCCGAGTTTGAGCAGTATCTGCAGTTGATGATGACCCCGCCCACCTTTTCGCTCTACGGAGGCGGTTCAACCGAGGGGGTCTCACCCCAGGAGGTTGCCCAAACCGTCACCTGGCTGGCCCACTTTTACCTGGGCCAGTTTGAGCGCATCGAGGACCAAAAACCGCCCGATGAAGCCACGACCGGGCCCTCTTCAGAGGTCCTACAGTTCCACTGGGCCGCTCTGCAATGGCTGGGCGGGGACTATGCACAGGCCCAGCAGACCTATGATCGGCTGCTCACTGAGCGATATGGTCCGAACTGTCCCCAGGAGAGTGATGACCCCATCTGTCTTGGCGTTGCCCACAACAAGGCCGTCACCATACTCACCCGCGAGTCCCTGGGCGCGCTGGCGCCCACCTCTCTGGATGAGGCCATCCAACTGTTGCGGGCCATCGTCGATTCGGCCACGCCGGACAAAGAGCCGGCCTTGGACCTCCTGCCGGCCCGATACAATCTAGGGCGGGCCTACCTGGCCCGTGGGGGCAGCCAAGGGACGGCAAGCGCCGTGGCCCAACTTGAACGGGTGACCCAGGAGGATCGTCACCACGCCGCGGCCTGGGCCGCCCTATCCGAAGCCTACCGCGAGCAGGAAAAGATCGCCTTAGCCAAAGAGGCCGCCCTGTTCGCCGTGCGGGAGGACGATTCCCTGGCCCTGGCCTACGTCGCCCTGGGTCGCAGCCTGCTGCAAGAGCAAGAGTTGAGCAGGGCCTCTCGAGAGCTGGACACCGCCCTGGATCTCGCCATGGAGGAGAGCCGCCGGCGCCGTTCCCGGGGTACCGCCCTGCGCGAGGGTCCCAAAGCCAACCCTGGCCGGGCCCGCTATGCCCTGGCCTGGGCCAAGCGCAACGATGACGTCCTGGCCCAAGTCCACCTGGCCCAAGCCGAGCTCTATCTGGCTTTGGCCAAGGAGGAGGGCCGGCCTTCCATCTTTGTCTATGTCTGGCGCCTCATCACCCAGGAAAAAGCACCGTCGGAACTGGCGATAGACGAACTGAAGCAGGCCCTGGAAAAACATCCCCAGTGGTATCCCGCCCTGTACCTGCGAGGGGAAATCTATCTGGCCGACCAAGAGTTTGACCATGCCGTCAACGCCTTTCGTACAGCCAAGGAGCGGGACAGCAGCCGGCTGGAGGCCTACCTGGGCCTGGCCGAGGCCCTGCGTCAGCAGGCGAAAAGCCTCGATGATGGCCAGCCCGACGAGGCCGCCAAAAAGTTTGCCGAGGCCCGCGCGACCTACCAGGAACTCATCGATAAGGAAATCAACAGTGCCCGCGGACATTTTGGCCTGGGCGAAATAGCCGAGGAGACCGGGGACATTGAGTTGGCGCGGCAAGAGTTTCAAAAGGCCGTGGACAGCAACCCCAATTATGCCCAGGCCTACCTGCGCTTGGGACAAGTCGATATGAAACTGGGGGATCAAGAAAAGGCCCTGGACAATTTTGCCCTGGCGATCGACAAGGCCGCGGGCCAACCCGAGACCAGGCTCAAGGCCCGCCTCGAGCGAGGCGCGATCTATTTAGAAAAGTATCTCTGGAAGAAAAATGAGGGCGAGGCCGACAACGCCCTGCTGAATCAGGCCCAAGACGAATGGCAAAAGGCCCAGAACGCTGTTGATCGGGACGTTCCGGCGGCACTGAGCGGCCTGGGCCGGGTGGCCTATGAGAAAAGCCAGTTCGATCAGGCGCTTGATTACCTCAAGCAGGCCTACGGCCTGCAGCGCAACGATTTTAACACCCTCTATGGCCTGGGATTGGTCTATGAAGCCCAGGCCAGCAGCAGCCTGGCCCTGGACTATTTTTTCCAGGCTCAGCAATCTGACAAAAAGAATATCGCGGCCCTTTACCACCTCGGCGTGGCCTATTTTGCCCAATTGAACGAGCAACAAGCACTGGAACATTTCCAGCAGGTCGAGCGGATGTGCCAGGAACGGCCCGAAAAGAAGCAGCGCAGTGCCGACGAAGAGGCTAGTTGCCAAGAAATCGCGGACTGGCTGGAACAACTGGGCCAGCCCGTATCCACCCCGGTACCCACCGAGTCCGCGGCACCCTAGGACGGCTGGGCCGCGGCCTTTCGGCCATGCTTGCAAACCATTCACCTTTTTGGTAGAATACAACAAGAGAGTCAAGCCCGGGGAGTCGGTAATGAGCAGCAATATGCGGATCGTTATATGGCCATTGTTGATCCTGGTGCTGTTGTGGGCGTTTCCGGGCATTACGCCCCAGTCGCGCGGAACACTTGCTGCCCTCATGGGCAGTCAAGCTGCCGGCAAAGGCAAAGACTTGCCGACCTCAGACCCCCAGGTCCGGCGGGGCCACGAATTACTTGTGGCGATCAATCGGGCCCGCTACGAGCAGGGCCGGCTGCCTCCCCTACGCTTGAATCCCCTGCTGAGTGAGGCCGCCCAGTTGCACAGCCAGAGTATGGCTGAGGATGACTTTTTTGGGCACAAAGGCCGGGGCGATACCTCTCCCTGGGACCGCATCGGGGTCCAAGGCTACACCTGCTGGTTTGTGCTGGCAGAGAACGTCGGCGTGGGCTATACCGATCCGGAGGAGGTGGTACAGGCCTGGATGAACAGCCCCCAGCACCGTGCCAATTTGCTCAACACCGAGGTGCGCGAGGCCGGCGTGGGCTATGCCTTTGACCCCCAGGATAGCTACCCTGGTGAAAGCTGGGGCTACCAACACTACTGGACCCTCGATTTGGGCGCCTGCTCGGACGTCTATCCCTTGGTCATCGAATCCGAGGCCTATACTACCAGCGAACGGATCGTGCATATCTATCAATATGGCGGGCCAGACTTGAGCGAGATGCGTCTGAGCCAGGATGGCCTGAACTGGACACCATGGCTGCGCTACGAGCCGTGGAAGCTTTGGCAACTGCCCGCCGGCAATAGCCGCAAAACCCTCTATGTGCAAAGCCGGGATCATCAGGGCCGCATCTTTGAGGCCAGCGACGAGATCCTCCTACAAGAACCCCCCCCCATCACTCAACCAGCGCAGCAGGAACCGACCTCGCTTCAAATCCAGTCCGCCCTCTTGCTGTTGACCGGGCCTGCCCACATCAACCAGTGAGCAAAGCGAATTTCACCCCGAGGTCCAGATGCGCTCACTGAAAAGCCTACCGCTTAAAAAGATCCTGCCTTGGCTGATCGGCCTGCTGCTCCTGGCCCTGGCCTATGGACTCTGGCCAAGGGGCCACAGCGTCCGGCGCCCCCGAGAGTGCGACCTGCTGACCGCCCTATCCACGGCCGTCATCGAGGCCCCACCCGACCACGTCAACATCCAAGCAGAATTTCCGGTCGGCACCGTTCGGCCGGCCCTTTATGCCCACCCCACCTCCAGCATCACCTTTGCCGACCTGAGCCTATACGAGCAGCCTCAGCTTGAATTCTCCATCGGCCTGCACCAGGATGCCTGGAGCGGGCCGGGCGATGGGGTGCGCTTTGCGGTCATTCTTCAGGACCGGCGCGGCCGCGAACACTACCTCTTTTCCCAGGAACTCGACCCCGTCCACAATCCCGAGGACCGCGGCTGGATCGATGTCTCCCTCGACCTGTCCGACTTTGCCAATCAGACGGTCTCGCTGATCTTTTGCACCGATCCCCGCGATAACCCCCTCAACGACTGGGCGGCCTGGGGACAGCCGCACCTGTCCTCCCAGGAGATCCTGCGGGTAGGCCGGGAAAATCAGCCCAATGTGATCCTCATCAGTATAGACACCCTGCGGGCGGATCATCTCTCGGCCTACGGATACGAACGCGACACCAGCCCCCACCTGGACCAGTTGGCCAAAGGGGGCGTGCTCTTTGAGCAGGCCTACTGTCAGGCGGCCGTGACTACACCCTCGCACGCCTCGATGCTCAGCTCCCTCTACCCCCGCACCCACCAACTCTACGACAATGGTTACCTCAGCCAGGAGGTAACCACCATGCCACAGATCCTACAGGGGTACGGCTACCACACTGCCGCCGTGGTGGGGGTCAAGTTCCTGCTGCCGACCTACTCGGGCCTGGGCCAGGGCTTTGACGAATTCTTTTCCTTCGCCCCAGAGGACGGTGCCCGGGCTGAACGCCGCGCGGAAGAGGTCAGCGCTCAGGGCATTGCCTGGATCGAGGAGCACTATCGGGACAAATTTTTTATCTGGCTGCACTATTACGATCCGCACTGGAGCTACAGGCCACCGCCGCCCTACGACACACTCTTTTACCAGGGCAACCCCTACGATCCCCAAAATGACAGCATGGCCAACGTGCCCCCCGAGCGCCGCCGCATCGTGGGCGATGTGACCGACCTGGCCCATCCGATTGCCCAGTACGACGGCGAGATTGCCTACACCGATGCCCAGATCGGCCATCTGCTGGAGGTTTTGGAGGCACTGGACCTGCTCGACAACACGCTGATCGTGGTCGTGGCCGACCACGGCGAGAGCCTCAGCGAGCACAACGTTTACTTTGAACACTGGGCTCTGTACGACGACACCACCCACGTCCCCTTTATCCTGCACTATCCGCGCGGCCTGCCGGCAGGCCGGCGCATCGCCGGCCTGGTCGAGGCCGGGGTGGATATTCTGCCCACGGTATTGGATCTGCACGAATTGCCGCCCCACCCCCAGGCGGAGGGCCGCAGCCTGCTCTCGCTGATCGAGGGCGAGGGAGCGCCCCGGGATATGGTCTTTAGTGAACAACGCAATGCCCTGGCCGTGTCGGCCCGTACAGCACAGCAAAAGTTCATCCTGCATCGGGCCTCCAGCGATATCTTTCCCTGGCACCCCATGCAGGAGGGCAAGCAAGAGCTGTATGATCTGCGTCAGGACCCACACGAATTGATCAACCTTTTGGAACAAGAGCCGGCCGCCTGGAAGGAACAGGGGGAGCATTTCTTGCGGACCTGCCAGGCCTGGATCGAGAGCGCGGACCTGCACATTGGCCGGGTCGATAGGAAAGCGGACCCTGAGCTGGAGGAGATCCTAAAAGAGCTGGGCTACTAGTCCCCTCAGACGAACAGCGGCACGATCTCAAAGGCGTTCACGTCGACCAAGCCCCGATCGGAGAGCTTGAGTTCGGGGATCACCACCAGGGCCATAAAGGCCATGGTCATCAGGGGCGCATCGAGGGAGCAACCCAGGCTTTGGGCCGCACGGTTCAGCGCTTCCACCGCGGTACTCACCTGCTCCAGTGGCCGCTCCGACATCAGGCCCGCGATGGGCAGGGGCAAGGCGGCCAGAATCTCTTCCCCGGCCACCACAACCTGTCCGCCTTGTAGACGGATCACCGCCTGCACGGCCCGGGCCATCTCGATGTCGCTGGCACCCACCACGACAATATTATGGCTGTCGTGCGCCACCGAGGAAGCAATCGCCCCGCGCTTGAGGCCAAAGCCCCTGACAAAGCCCAAACCGACGTTGCCGCTGCCGCGGTGGCGCTCCACCACGGCGATCTTGAGCAGGTCCCGTTCGGGATCGGCCACAGCCAAGCCATCCTCTATTTTGGCCGCTTCAACCAGCGCCTGCGTAACGATCTGCCCGGGAACCACGCCAATCAGGCGCAGTCTCTCCCCCGCAGCCGGAATCGCCAGTCGCTCCAGGCCAAAATCGGCCACCTGGAAGGATGAAGCCGGCGCCGGGCGTTGCTCCGGCATCATTCGGCCCAGCATTTGACCATCGCGGGCCACCAACTGGCCATCCTTAAAGACCATGCTGGCCTGGAAATCCTCAATATCGTCCACCACGACCATGTCGGCGCGGTAGCCCGGTGCTATCCCGCCCAGGTCCCAGAGCCGGAAATACCGGGCCGCGTTCAAAGTGGCCAACTGCACCAGCGTCACCGGCGGCAGCAATTCCTGGGGTTGGGCCTGACGCAGAATTGCATCCATGTGCCCCTGGTTAATCAGGTCGGCCGGGTGGCGATCGTCGCTGACGAAAAAGCAGTTGCTCGCATTGCCCGGCATCACCAGGGGCAGCAGCGCCTCCAGGTTTTGAGCAGAGCTGCCCTGGCGAATCATGATGGTCATTCCCAGGCGCAGTTTTTCCAGCGCCTCCTGTAGGTCGATACACTCGTGATCTGAACCGATGCCGGCGGCGACGTAGGCGCAGAGATCACGGCCCGTCAGGCCGGGCGCGTGCCCATCCACCGGGCAACCCCGGGCCGCTTGAATTTTTTCCAAGAGCTGCGGGAGGCCACGTACCACCCCCGGAAAGTTCATCAACTCGCCCAGGCCCAGGACTCGGGGTTCTGACAAAAGTTCTCTGATCTCGGCCACCCCCAACTCAGCCCCAGCCGTCTCCAAAGGGCTGGCCGGGACGCAGGAGGGCGCCATCAGGTAAACGTTGAGGGGGAGGTCGGCGGTGGCCTCGAGCAGGTAGCGCACCCCGGCCACCCCCATGACGTTGGCGATCTCGTGTGGGTCGGCGATCACCGTGGTCGTTCCGTGGGGCACCACCGCCCGGGCAAATTCGGCCGGATGGACCATAGCGCTTTCAATGTGCACGTGCCCATCAATCAGCCCGGGGCAAACATACCGTTCCTCCAAATCAATCTCTTCCCGCCCCTGATAAGACCCCAGGCCCATCACCCGTCCTTGATGGACAGCCACGTCAACCGTGTGCACGTCGCCGGAAAAAACATTGACCAGGCGTGCGTTGCGCAAGACCAAATCCGCAAGCTGCTCTCCCCGCGCAACCCGAATGCGCTCTGCCAGCATTGGCTACCTCCTTCGTGCGTCTATCCTGCACACGTTCGAAATCCGGGCAATTTTCGGGGTCGGTGAAACAATCCCACGACCGCCTTCCGCGCCTGGACATTTTAACAGGCAGGCACGGGCGTTCTAACATGAGCACGCCCAACTTGGCAAGCTCTCCCCTGTACCCATGGGCAAAGGGCTGGGAGATTGCAAATGTACAGGGACTTTGAGCATACACCCAAAGCACCGTCGTGTCAAGTCCTGGCACAAGCCGGGCCGACCAGCCGTCATACCGCATCCGGCAGTCCCATCCCGGCTGGCCAGAGGGCAGATGGGGCCCCGCGCCGCCGCCAAAGGCGCGCCGCCGTTATTGCCCCAACGCCTCCAGGGCCTGCTCCAGGGTGGGAAAGGAGCGAAAGAGGACGTCAAAGCCCACCATGGCAAAGACCTCTTGCACCGGTTCCTGCATAGCCACCAGGATGACCTCTCCCGACTGCGCTTTGGCCGCTTTTTGCGCCGAAAGCAGGATGCGCAGGCCGGCGCTGCTCATGTAGGACAGATCGCTCATGTCCACAAGCACTCGGGGCTCTTGGCCCTGGGTCAGGGGCATGAGCCCCTGTTCAAACTTTTCCGCCGTGCCGGCATCCACACTGCCCGACACACTCACCACCTGAACTCCGTCAACAACACGCGTGTTAATTTCCATGCTGATTCCTCCAACATTGCTGTCTCTACAGATCACATATCCTGCAAGGGGACATTTACACAATCCACTCTCTGGGACAGTAAACGCACCAATCCTGAAACGTCCAATACCAACACCACCTCGCCCTCGCCCCGGATGGCCGCCCCGGTCAAGCCCTCCACCTGCTGCAAGAGATCGGGCAGCGGTTTGAGCACAATCTCCTCCTTGCCCAGGACCTCTTCGACCACCAGGCCATAGGTTTGGCCTGCCCGCGCAACGATGATTACCGTCAGACCCTCCGCCACCTGGGTCATCCCGGGCGTCAGCCAGGCACTGCTGCCGGCCACACCCAATAAATCGGCCAGCGAGACCAGCGGCAGCAGCCGTTCCTCCCAGGGCAGCAGGGGTTGTCCCTGCAGCCAACGAATCCTTTCGGGCAGAAACTCGACCGTGCGGACTATGTGGGTCAGGGGCAGGGCATAGAGTTCTTGTCGGGCCCGCAGCAATAACGCGGGCAGGATGGCCATGGTCAGGGGAAAGCCCAAGCGGAAAACGCTGCCCCGCCCCGGCTGCGTGCCGATCTCGAGCGTCCCCCCGATCTCGTCCAACACTGTCTTGACCACCTCCATGCCCACACCACGGCCAGAGACATCGCTGACCTGTTCGCTGGTGGAAAAGCCCGGCCGGCAGATTAACTCCAGAATGGCGGCCTCGTCCATTTCGGACAACTGCTGATGGGTCAGCAGGCCCCGCTCCAGGGCCAGTGCGGCGATCTCGCGCACGGACATGCCCCGGCCGTCATCGGACAACTGGACGACGGCCTTGTCCTGTTCGCGGTGGGCCTGCAGCAAGATATGGGCCGGCAGCGTCTTGCCGGTCGACCGCCGCTGCTCCGGCAGCTCGATCCCGTGATCCACGGCGTTGCGCAGCAGGTGAACCAGGGGATCGGTGATCTTTTCCAGGATGGTACGATCCAATTCAAGCTCCAGCCCCTCCATCTCCAGGCGGACCTGCTTACCCTGCTGCTGGGCCAGGTCCCGCACCATGCGCGGGAAGCGGTTAAAGACCTGTCCCACAGGGACCATGCGCATGGCCAGGACGGTCTCTTGGAGTTGGTCCACGGACTGGGACTGCGCTTCGATCACCTCATCCAGATCGGGCAGGTCATACTTGCGGGCCAACTGCCGCACGTGGCTGCGGCTGACGAGCAGACCGGCTACGGACTCGAGCAAGCGGTCCAACAGGTCTACCTTGATGCGCACCAGCGGCGTGGCCGCAGCGGGCACTGCCGGCGAAGGCGGAGGGGCTGTTTCAGGCACTGGCCCTGACTGGGCCGAGGGGCCATCCAACCGGCGGATGCTAACAGCGGTGACCTCGGCCACGCCCTCAGCGGCCGTTCGCAGCGCTTGCGGATCGGCCTCCACCGGCATAAAGAGGGAAAACCCTGTCTCGTATTGGCCGGCACGCAGGCTTTCCTCCGGGGGTTCGCTGCCCAAGATCTGGCCCAAAACGGACAGGCGGCGCCAGACCAAAAAAGCCCGCGGCCCCTTGAGCGCACAGTCCGGGGCAATGGTGACCTCCACCGCCCACCCCTGCTGCGGCTGGGCCGGGGCAGCGGCCTGAGGAACCTCGGCCGGGGTCCCTTCACAGAGTTGCAGATCTCGCTGCAGCCCGGCAATCTCGCTGCGTTCCCCCTCCCCGGCGGAGATTTCCTGCAAGAGGGCGGTCAGGCCATCCAGAGCACGGAAGAGCAGATCGGCCAGCGCCGGGTCGAGGCGCCAGGAACGCTGGCGCAGCCGGTCGAGGACATCCTCGACGTCGTGGGCCAGGGTAGCCATGCGCGAAAACCCCATGGTCGCCGCCATGCCCTTGAGGGTATGGGCAGCACGAAAGAGCGACTCCAGGGGGGGCAGCGCCTCGGGCTGCTCCTCCAGGGCCAGGAGGGCCTGGTTCATCGCTTGCAGGTGATCCTGGGCCTCACTGACAAAGAGGTCCAGGTACTGGGAAATTTCCACGCCCTATGTCTCCTCTAACAGGCGCACAAGCGCCGGAGCGATGTCGTTCAGAGGCAGCACCTGGTCGACCAAGCCCTGCTCCACCGCCATGCGGGGCATACCATAGATCAGGCTGGTCTGACGATCCTGGGCCAGGGTCCGGCCCCCGGCCTGGCGGATCGCCCGAAAGCCCTCCGTGCCGTCGCTGCCCATCCCGGTCAGCAGGACCCCAATGCAGCGGGGTCCAAAGCGCTCGGCCACCGCGGCCATAGTGACGTCCGCGGCCGGCCGCAGGGTACCGCGCGGGGGCGAGTCATCCAACTCTACCGACAGCGTCTCCGCAGTCCCTTCCGCGCGCAGCACCAGGTGGTGCCCCCCGGGCGCGATATAGACCCAGGCAGCGTAGAGGGGCATGCCTGGCTCGGCCTCGACCACCGTGAGCACGCAGCGCCCGTTCAGGCGCTGGGCCAGCGAATGAGTAAAGCCCACCGGCATGTGCTGGACCACCAGCAGGCCGGCTGGCAGCTCTGCCGGCAGCGCTGCCAGCAACTGCTCCAGGGCCGGCGGCCCCCCGGTAGAGGCGCCAACGACCACGATCCAGTCCGGCTCCTGCCCGAACGTCGGCCGGGGTTGCGGGGGCGGTCGTTTCGAGCAGGGCCATTCCTCCCGGTCCAGCCGGCGCTCTACCTGGCGCAGGTTGGCCAGGGGCGCCATCTTGACCTTGTGCACCAACTCTTCCTGGATCTTGTACAGGTCCATCGAGATGGTACCGGATGGCTTGCGCAGAAATTCCACCGCCCCCAAAGAAAGCGCCTGCATGGCCAGGTCGGGATCGTTCAAGCCGGTCAGCATGACCACTGGGGTGGGCTGTTCGGCCATCAAGTAGCCCAAAACCTCCAGGCCGCTCAGGCCCGGCATCTCGATGTCCAGGGTCACCACATCCGGACGCAGTTCGTGGATCAGGCGGATGGCCGTCGGGCCATCCGGGGCCTCCGCCACCACCTCCAGCGTGGGGTCGGAACGCAAAATATCGCCAATAATCCGCCGCATCAGGGTGGAATCGTCCACCACCAAAACACGCAGTCGCATCCTAGCTCCCCAACACCTTGCCCACAGCTTCCAGCACCTTGTCCGGCAGGAAGGGCTTTTGCACGAAATCCAGCGCCCCGGCCTCCAGGGATCTCATGATCATGTCCTGCTGTCCCAGGGCGCTGCACATGACAATGCGCGCCTGGGGATCCTGGGCCAGGATCTCTTGGACAGCAGCGAGGCCATCCTTCTGGGGCATGGTGATGTCCATAATCACCAGGTCGGGATGTTCCTGGACATACAGGTCGACGGCCTCCTGGCCGTTCGCCGCCTCGGCCACCACCTCAAACTGCGCTTCCAGCAGAATGTCCCGCAGCATGCGGCGCATAAAGGCGGTATCGTCCACGATCAAGATCCGTGCGGTCATATCATTCGCTCCCCAGCTCTGCCTGGCGTAACTGCCGGCGCTCGTCCAGGCTGAGCACCCGGTGCAAATCCAGGATCACCAGCAGTTCTTCCGGGCCCTGCCCCACACCCTGCACAAACTCCCCGCTGATCTGGGCGATCATGGCCGGCGGCTCTTCAATGCGCGCGGTGGGAAACCAGAGAATGTCCTCGACCGTATCCACAATCAGGCCCACGTACTGCTCCTCCAACTCGACGATGAGCAGGCGCGCTTTGGGCAAAGGGGCGCTTGCGGGCAGGCCGAAGCGTTTTTTCAGGTCCAGCACGGGCAGCACCCGCCCCCGCACGTTGACCACGCCCTCCAGAAAAGCCGGCGACCGGGGCACCCGCGACAGCCGTTGTTCGGCCAACGGCTCCACTCGCCAGACCTGCTCGATCGGCACGGCAAAGCGCACCTCGCTGAGGGTGAAAACGATCAACTGCTGGCGCACCTTTTTCTGCAGTTCGGCCATGCTCAAAACTCCTTGCCGATCCCGTCGCGGCCGCTGCCGGGCGACCCGCCAAAAGCCCGCTCGCGCCTAACCTGGCTCGAGGCCGGGCCCGGCTTGAGACTCCGCGGCCCCCCGGGCCAATAGGGTGGTCCGACCGACGGCCTGCCGGACCTGCTCCATCTGCTGCACCGCCTCGCGGACGCCGCTGATAATCTCCTGGCTCAGCGCGGCAATCTCACCGACAGCGGCGGTGGAGGATTCGGCCAGGTGGCGCACCTCCTCGGCCACCACGGCAAAACCGAGGCCGTGTTCACCGGCCCGGGCGGCCTCGATGGCCGCGTTCAAGGCCAGCAGGTCGGTCTGCTCGGCAAATTGCTCGACCTGGCTGACAAAACGGCCGATGGCCCGGGAGTGCTCTTCCAGTACGGCGATGGCCGCGGCTGAGGCCTGGGTCTGCTCCTGGGCCTGGGAGGAGGATTGCCGTACCTGGCCGGCCAGGTGGCGCAACTGCTGCACCTGGCGGCGCGATTGCCCGTACAGGCGGGCGTTCTCGATGGCGATGGCCGCCTGCCCGGCAAAAGCGGAAAGAATCTCCAGGTCGGCCGGCCCAAAGGCCCCCGGCCGCTGCAGGTTGTCCAGCGAGATCACGCCGATGGTGCGATCACGCACCTGCAGCGGCACGCAGACAATAGAGCGGATATCGCTGACTCGCTCCAGCTCGGCCTGGTAGGTGCGCGAACTGTGTCGGGCGTCATCGACGATGAGCGGCTTTCCCGTCTGGGCCACCAGGCCGGCGTGCCCCTGGCCGAGTTTGAGGCGCACCGTATCGATCACCCCCTGGCTATAGCCGACAGCGGCCTGGATTTGCAGTTCCCGGCCGGCCTCGTCCAGCAGGTGCAGGGCGCCCTTTTGCGCCGCCGGGACGGCCTCGACGCAGGAGCGGATGATCAGGTCCAGGACCTGCTCCAGGCCCAGGGTCCCGACGATACCCTGGCTGACCTGGAAGAGCAATCGGGCCTCCTGCAGGCGTTGGGCAAGCTCACTAAAGAGGCGCGATCGTTCCACGGCGGCAGCGGCCTGGGTGGCCACACTGCTGAGCAGGTTGGCGTGGTGGGCATTATAGCTGTGGGGGGTGGAGCTAATGACCTCCATCGTTCCCACGAACCGCTCGGCCAGGATCATGGGCACACCCAGGTAGGAGCGCAGGGGAATACCGGCATGCTGTTCGTGCTTGGGCCGCAGCTCCTCCTGTTCGCGCACGTCCCCGACGAGCAAGTGCCGGCGGTTCCGCGCGATCCAACCGGTATAGCCCTCGTCAAGCCGATAGAGACCCTCATCCGGATGCCAAAAACGCTCCTGCGTGCCGGCCAGCACCGGCCGCAACACCTCCTGCTGTTCCTCGTACAGGCAGACCTCGATGGCCTCGTAGGGGAGCAGCCGGTGAGTGGCCTCAAAGATGGCCTTCCAGGTATCCTCGGGAGCCAGGCTGGTCGAGAGGATGCGGCTCACGCTAAAGAGGGTCTCCATCTCCTCGGCCCTCCGGCGCGCCTGTTGGTAAAAGCGCGCATTGGCGATGGCCACGGCCACCTGGTTGGCGATGGTTGAAAAGAGGACCAGCTCATGCTCCCCGTAGAGTTGTTCCTGAGTGTAGCTCTGGATGCCCATCACGCCCACGACCTGTTCCCCGGCCAAGAGGGGCACGCCCATCCAGGATTTGGCCGTCGGCCCGATCTGCGAGACCCCCTCGCGCTGCATAAAGGTCGTGAACTCGACCAGGGTGGGCAGCAGCAGCGGCTGGCGGTGGCGGATGATGTAACCGGTCAGCCCGGCTATGGCTTTGTAGCGGACGGAGGGCTGGCGCTGTCCCCCTTCCAACTGGAAGGGGATGACCCACTCGTCGCACTCCTCGTCATAGACGGCGATGTAGAAATTAGTGGTGTCAAAGACGCGCTCGACCTGGCCATGGACCGTCTCTAGGATCTCTTCCAGGTCCAGGCTGGCCGCGACCGCCCGGCTGACCGCCAGGACCGAGGCCAGCGATTCCTCGGCCTGCGGCCGGGCTGGCCCTTCCCGTCGTTTCCACCAAGAAAAACGCCTCGCCATGTTCATGCTCCCGACCTGCGCCCACTAGGTTTCTGACGCTTCAGGTTTGCATCTTGATACAGGCCGGTCACCAGGCGCTCCAATTCGGCGGCCAGTTGGGCCAACTCCTGCAGGGAATGGCCAAAATCGGCAAAGGAGGCCACCTGCTGCTCCACGGCCGCCGCCGTCTCCTCAGAGCCCGCTGCGGTCTGCTCGGCGGTGCTGGCAATGCCCTCGACGCTGCGGCTGATCTCGCCCTGGGCCTCCTTTTGCTGCAGGGACAGGTGGCGCATGGCCCCGGCCAACTCGTCCGTGCGGGCAATGATATCGCCCATCCCACCGACCATGGCCTCTAGGACGGCGATGGACTGCTGCCCATCCTGCACCCGGGCCATGCCGTCCTGCACGGCCTGCAGCACCCGCTGGATTTCGTCCTGTACCTGGCCCACTATGGCCGCCACCTGTTCGGCCGAGGCCGAGGAACTGGCGGCCAGCTTTTTGACCTCGCCGGCAACGACGGCAAAGCCGCGCCCGTGCTCTCCGGCCCGGGCCGCCTCGATGCCGGCATTCAGGGCCAACAGATCGGTACGCTCGGCAAAGTGATCGATGGTCAACGCGACCTCGGCGATCTCTTCGGAGCGATCGGCCAACCCATCCAGTGCCCCTTCTGCCTGGGCAAAGACGTGGGCCACCTCATCCATGCGGGCGTGGGCCTCTCGGGCGGCCTGGCGGCCCTGCTCAGCCGTGCTCACCGCCTCTTGGGCCGCCTGGTGGGTTTCCAGCGCCCCCTCCACGACCTGCCTGGAGGTACCGGTCAGGCGCCCCAGGGCGTGGGTGAGCTTTTCCAATTGGCCGGCCTGCTCGCCAGCGCCCCGCGAGATCTCTTGCACGGTGACCGCGATCTGTTCGGCCACGTAATTTACCTCCTGGGCGTTCTGCTGCATGCTTTCGGCCGAACCGGCCAGCCGGCCGGCCGCCTCGCCCACCTGCTGCCGCAGCCGGGCCAACAGCACACGGCTCTGCGTCTCGGCCCGATTCAGGCCCTGGCCCAGGCTGGACATCAGGTAAGCGGTCAGGTTCAGCATCAGCGCCAGAGAGAGCACGATGGCCAGGACGACCGGCCGCTCGCGGTAGAGCCCCTGCCGGAAGGGCTGCTGCAAAAGCTCAAGGTGTGGAATCCAGCCCAGGTATTCGCCGACGGCCATAAGCGCAAAGAGGGCCGCGCCCAGGTTGGCCTGGACAAAGAGCCCCAGCCGGGGCAGCAGCAGGCTGCTGAGCATCAAGGCCAACAGCGGGGCGTAAAAGAGGGGGTACTCGATGCCCCCGTCCAGGTAGACCAGCAGGATCATGGCCAGCATGTCACAGCCGGCCTGCAGGTAGGCCTGCCAGCGCAGGCTGCGCTCCAGCCGGGGCAGGGACGGCTCGCAGCGCTTTACCCGGCGCAGCCAGAACCAAAAGCTGGTATTATAGATCAGGACAAAGGGGACCAACAGCCATGGCGGGAGGGTCAGCATCCTGTAGCCGGCCAACTCGGTGGTCAGGCTGGCCGCGGCCACCCCGAATACGGCCACCCAGCGCAGCTGGATCAACCAACGCAGGCGGGCACTGTGCCCACGCAGGGTTTCCTGACGCACCAACGTTTCCAGATCAGCGCCCATGCTGCTCACCCTTTTCTGTTCCGTAACCAGATCGTTCCTGTAGGGGCGAGACGCGCCTCGCCCCTACAGGGCCATTTGCGTTATTGGTGGCGGCCCGGCTGCGCCGAGGATGGCCATGATCGACCGCTTCCGATTGTTCTGCCACCAACTGGCGGGCCAAAGTCCGCAGGCGCAGCGAGAGCGCGGCCATCTCTTGACTGGAAAGGCTGACCTCGCCAAAAGCGGCCGTTTGTTCCTCCACCGCGGCGGCCATCTGCTCCGAACCGGCGGCGTTCTTTTCGGCGATCGCGGCCAACTGGTTGACGTACTGGACCAGGGAGCGGGAGGCCTGGGCCTGGCGGCCCGCCGTCTGGGCCAGCAACTCGGCCAGATCCACCACCTCGCCGATGGCCCGGCCGGTCTGTCCCGTGGTTTTTTGGATAGTCTGCATGCTCTGCTGGATGGCCTCATTGAGCGCGCCAACGTCGGCCAGGGCCTGGCGCGAGTTCTCCGCCAGGCGGCGCACCTCGTCGGCCACGACGGCAAAGCTCTGCCCGCTCTCGCCGGCCCGGGCGGCCTCGATGGTGGCGTTCAGGGCCAGCAGATTGGTCTGCCGGCTGAACTTTTCGATGCTGCGCACCACCGCCTCGATGCGCTGCGAGTTCTCCTGGGCCAAGCCGACCGCCTGGCCCGCCCCCGCCGCCAGGGCCCGCATCTGCCCGGAGGCATTCTCTAACTGTTGGGCCAGTTCGCGCAACTGTTGGATATCGCCATCCAGCTCCTGCAGGGACTCGGCGGTGCGCTGGACCTGGTTCATCTGCTCGTAGGCGTCCCGGGCCATCTCGTGCACCGTCGCCGTCACCTCCTCGGCAGAGGCGTTCAACTCCTCGGTGGCCGCGGCCAGTTCCTCCGCCGAGCTGGAGACCATGCCGGCATCCTGGCGCACGCCACTTGCCGTGCACAGCAGGGTCTCCAACTGCCGCTCCTGGGCGGCCAGAGACTCGGCCAGGCGGTCCAACATGGCATTGAGTGCCCGGCCCAACAGGCCGATCTCGTCCTCCTGCTGGATCTGCACCCGTTCGTCATAGGCGCCCCCCTGCACCCGGCCGGCCAGCTCGGCCAGTCTGCGGATCGGCCGGGTCAAGAACTGGCTGAAAAGCACGGCGCCCAGCAGGGCCAACAGGATCATGGCCCCGGAGGCCAGGGCCAAACCCAGGCGGAGGCGGCCCAGGGGCTCTAGGAATTCCTCGTCGCTCACCGTGAGGCCCAGGTACCACTCGGGGATCTCGAGGGGGGCAGAGATCCCATCCAGCCGCGGCTCGCCGATGGGCAGCAGGGCCGAGGTTTTATCGGTCTGCTGGCGGGCGAAATAGTAGCGGCACATGTTGGCCGAGGGTTCCTCCAGCGAGGGGGCCGGTACGCCGGCATCGATACAGGCCGTCAACTCGGGCACCTGGGCTTCCCGGGTGATGGGCTGGCTGCCATAGAGGGACACCTTGTTGGCGTCCACGACGGACTCGTCACTGGTATAGCCGACAGCATAAAAGACCAGCGCGTGCTGGGCCTGTCCTGTTTCGTCCTTGACGCCGTGGGCGATGGTGACCTTGTTGTCGTCGATCATAAAGGCATAGCCGCCCTGGCGTATCCGGACCGCATCGACCAGTTCCCAAAGGGTATCCGTCGGCCGCAGCCGGCCGATCAGGGCGAGCTCGATATCACCTTGCTCCGGCCATATGGGAGTATAGTAGACAAAGACTTTTTCGTCCAGGTCGTCCATCGCCTGGATGTACGAGATGCCGGCCGCGCCGCGCCGCAGCCCGGCCAGCCAGACCGCCGGCCCCAATCCCTCGCGGATGAGCTCCGTGTTGGTCGAATCGATCACGTTCCCCTGCAGGTCGATGAGCGAGAGGTCGTAAAAGTTGCCCAGGCGGAGCAGCACCTCGTGGAGGGCCTGGCGCCGGCCGCTCGCATAGATTTGGGTCAAGTCGGCGGCGTCTTGCCGGGCGGCCAGGTAGAGATTGTGCAGGTTCTCGTCGCGAAAGCGGCGGATCCGTTCGGCCTGCTGCATGCCCCGTTCCAGCAGCTCGCGGTCCTGCCCGCGCAGCAGGCTGTCACGCACCAACTGGTCTCCCACCAGGGACAGCAGGAACAGGGCCATCAGCAAGATGGCCAGGATGGCCAGGGACAATTTCCAGGCGATGGGCCAGTGGCGCGGCGAGAGCTTGTTCCAGCGGGACCTTTCCATACACTTTCCTCTTGTACAATCCAGGCCGGCGGCAGAGTCTTCTAGACCTCGGCCCGCCGATAGATGTGCTCGCGGGTCTCGACCACCGGAAAATAGTGGCTCCAGGACATGGACAGGACCTCGGTCTTGCCCAGGACCAAAAAGCCCCCCGGCCGCAGGGCCCGGTGAAAGGCCTGGTAGAGCCGGCCGTGCAGTTCACGCTCGAAATAGATGAGTACGTTGCGGCAGAGGAGCAAGTCCAGACGCTCCGGGAGCGGGTCCTGCAATAGATTGTGCTGCCGGAACGAGACCATATCGCGCACCACCTGCGCCAACTGCCGCTCCGGGCCCGGCGTAAAGTAGCGCTCCACCCAGGCCTCATAACGCGGGGCGACCCCGCGAAAGCTAAAGCTATCATAACATCCCTGGGCTGCTTTTGCAAGCATGGTCTCGTCCATGTCGGTGGCCAGCAGTTCCATCTGCCAGCGGGACAGGGCCGGCCCCAGCAGTTCCCGCAGCATGATGGCCAGCGAATAGGGCTCCTCACCGGCCGCGCAGCCCGCGCTCCAGACGCGCAGGCGGCGCTCCGCGGAGCGGGCGGCCAGCAATTGGGGCAGGATGCGCTCCTCGAGGGCCTGAAAGGTCGAGCCGTCGCGGAAAAAGCGGGTCAGGTTGATGGTCAGGGCGTCCAAGAGGGGCCGGTATTCCTGGGGTTCCTGGCGCAGCAGCCGTGCATAGGCGGCATAGTCGGCGCAGTCGCGCGCGCGCAGGCGCACATCCAGCCGCCGCCGCAGAAAGGTCTCCTTGTAGGCTCTCAGGTCGAGCCCGCGCTCTTGGCGGATTTGCTGCAGCAGAGCGGCCCAATCCTCCATCGCTAGTCCTCGCCCTTCTCTGCACAGCGCAGGATCAACAGCGTCAGGTCATCCGCCGCCGGGGTATCCCCACAAAAGTCGTCCACGGCCCGGACCAGGTGCTGCAGCACCCCCTCGGCGCTGGGGCTCAGGGGCGGCTGCAGCAGTTGGCGCAGACGCTCGTCGCCAAAGATGTCGCGCGCGCTGTTGCGGGCCTCGGTGAGGCCATCGGTATAGGTCACCAGCACGTCCCCGGGCCGCAGCAGCAGTTCGACCTCCGGCCAGCGCTGCTGGGGCATCACGCCCAGGGCCAGCCCCCCCGGGGGCAGGATCTCCAGGTCCCCCTCGCGGCGGCAGAGCAGGGGCAGGTTGTGGCCGGCGTTGGCACAGCAGAGCCTGCGCCGCTGGGGATCCCAGATGGCGTAAAAGAGCGTGACAAACATGTTGCTGACGCCGGCGTCCCGGACCAGGAACTCGTTGACCTGGTGCAGCACCTGGCTGGGGACACTCTGCTGGGGGGCATAGGCCCGCAGCAGGCTGCGGGTGAGGGCCATAAAGAGGGCCGCGGGCACGCCCTTGTCCGAGACGTCGGCCATGACCAGCCCCAGGCAGCCGTCGGGCAGGGGCACCACGTCGTAAAAGTCACCGCCGACCTCGCGAGCCGGCCGGCAAAAGACGGCCAGGTCGGTATGGGGCAGGGCCGGCCAGGAGGTGGGCAAAAAGCTCTGCTGGATCTGCCAGCCCAGGGCCAGTTCCTGCTGCACCCGCTCGTAGAGGCGGGCGTTGTCCAGGGCCAGGGCGGCCAGGTTGGCCACGTTGGTCAGGCGTTTCTGCTCCACCGGGCTGAACTGGCGCTCATAGACGGTGGCCACGCCGAGCAGGCCCTGCACCTGGTTGCGCACCAGCAGGGGGGCGGCCAGGACGGCACCCTGGGCACTCTGCGGGTGCGCGCAGGCGATGGGGCGGCGCTCGTCGAGGGCGCCTTGGAAGGGCCGGGCCAATGCGTCCAGGTCCGCGGCCTGCAGGCCGCGGGCGGTGTGCGGGCGCAGCCGGCCGGCGTGGTCCAGGAAACAACAAAAGCCCTGCTCGGCCCCCAGCAGGGCACAGGTGCCGTCGATGACGTATTCCATGACCTCGTCCAGGTCAATGGAAAGGGCCAGGCTCTTGGCCAACTGGTAGAGGAAATAGAGTTCCTGGGCGCTGCCGGCGTTGTCCATCTCAGCCCTCCAGGTACTGGGCCAGTTCAGCCACCTCGGCGCCCCCGGTCAACTGCAAAAAGATGTCCTCCAGCGTGCCCTCGCCCTCGGCCTGGCGCAGCTCGGCCATAGTGCCACAGGCGATCAGGCGCCCCCGGTCGATGATGCCCACCCGGTCGCACATGCGCTCGGCCACCTCCAGGATGTGGGTGGACATGAAAATGGCGGTGCCCCGCTCGGCCAGGTGCCGCAGCAGGTCCTTGACCTGGCGGGCACTCTTGGGGTCCAGTCCCACGGTGGGCTCGTCCAGAAAAAAGGCCCGGGGCTCGTGCAGCAGCGCCGCGGCCAGGGCGATTTTCTGGCGCATGCCGTGGGAATAGCCCTGGATCAGGTCGTCGGCGCGCTCGGCCAGGTCAAAGAGCTGCAGCAGGTCGTCGGCGCGGCGGGCGGCCAGGGCCGGCTCCAGGTCGTAGAGGCGGGCGATAAAACGCAGGAACTCGCGCCCGCTCAACTTTTCGTAGAGGAATGGCGTATCCGGCACATAGCCCACCAACGCCTTGGCCCGCAGGGGCTGCTCTTGTACGTCGTAGCCGCCGATCAGGGCCTGCCCCTGGCTGGGCTGCAGCAGGCCCACCAGCATCTTGATCGTGGTGGTCTTGCCGGCCCCGTTGGGGCCCAAAAAACCCAAGATCTCCCCCGGCGGGATGGCCAGGTCGACGCCGTCGACGGCTAGAATCTGCCCGTAGCGCTTGCTCAACCCCCGGGTCTGGATCATCCAGGCCTTCTCTGCATTCATAAGCCCTCCTGCACGGAATTCAACCAGTACCTCAATGGTGAAATTCTAACGCATTGGACAAGGATTTCAACCACAAAGGACACAAAGGGTACAAAGGGAAAATTTTTGTGTCCTTTGTGGTTCTTTTTAGTTCCGGCTCAACCGGTCAAGGCTATTGTAGCGTAAAAGGGGGGCTTTTTCAAGGGGGTGAGATTGCGGATGGGTAACAATTAGCGCAGGGACTGGGTGCGTCTGGGTTGAATCACTGAAGCACTGAAAAAAAAGATGAAAGCACTGGAGCCCCTTCCGGCTAAAGCCTCGACTCCTGGGGGCGCTCCCGGCGCAATCCCCAGATGCGTTTTCCCGGAGGCTTTAGCCGGGAAGAAGGGCCCGCCGGCCGGCGGGATGGACCTCGCCCTTACTCGCGCACCAGGCCCCAGACCTCGATCTCGGCTAGGCAGGTGTCGTCGTAGCGACTGCCGGGATAGACCTCCTCGATGACCAGCTTGACAAAGGTTGTCTCGATGGGTCCGCCCGGCGTGCGGGCCATGGCCAGCGCCTGCAGGCCCCGCTCGTCGGAGAATTCCAGTTCGAATTGCTCGTCGCTCACATAGACGGTGGCCCGCTTGATGCGGTTATTGGCGAAAAAGAGTTCCTCGTCCTGATCGTAGCCGACGTCCAGGCTGAACTGGCTGATCTCGATGGTCCCGGGGAAGGTGAGCAGGATCCACTCGCCCACACCGGGACCCTCGACGCCCTCGACCCAGCTCGTCTCCAGGAGGCCGTCGATGGCGTTATAGGCGCCGTAGGAGGCGGAGCGGTCGGCCGGCAGGGTGGAGGAGGCCTCCAGTTGGGCAAAGGGGGAGAGATTGCGGGGATCGTCGGCCGGCCCGCTCAGGGCCTCGACGCGCTCCACCTCGACGTGGCGGGCCTCGGTGGCCGGCACGCCATAGTACACCTGCCCCCAGATCCGCACCTGGGCGCCGGTCCAGGTGTAGGTCGAAAGCAACTCCCGTACGGCCTGGTCCTGGGTTCCAAAGTCAAAGCGCTCCCCATCGTCGCGCTGGAAATAGCCGCCGAACTGCGATCCCGGTGGCAGTTTGACCAGCACACCGGTCCAGCCGTCCACCACCTCGCCATCGCCCTCGTCAAGCTCGTCGACCTGGCCGGCGGCGTCCACCGTGCCCTGCCAGGAGAAGGCGGTGGCCACGTTGCTGACGTCGACCCGGTAGATCACGGCCTCCGGAGCCACCACGGGATACTGGACGGTCATGACCCAGCCGTCGGCGGAGAACTGGTAGGTCTCGCTGCCCAGCAGATCCTCCGGCGTGGTGCGCTGGCCCCACCAGCGCAGGTCCTGCGCCGGCGCCTGGTCGGCGTACTGCGCGGACAAATAGTCCAGCACGGCGTCGCGGGCCATGATCGCGCCGGCGGGGATCTCGGCGAGCTGCCCCTGGGCGTCCACACTGCCCTGCCAATAAAAGCCGGCCGCCGCGTTCTCCACCTCCACACGGTAGATGACGGCCTCGGGGGCGACGACGGGATAGTGGACGGTGAGGGTCCAGTCGCCGGCGGTATACTGGTAGGTCTCGCTGCCCAGCAGCCCCTCCGGCGTGATACGCCGCTCCTGCCAATCCAGGTCCCGGCCGGGGGCCTGTGCCCCGTACTGCTCGGCCAGGTAATCCAGCGCGATCTCCCGGGCCAGGGCCGGCCCCTCCGGCGCTTTGGTGGGTGCGGCGGTCGGCGCGGGTGCGGCGGTCGGCTGGATGATCGGCTCCGGCGCGGGGGTCTGGCCGCAGGCCACGAGGAAGAATACGCTCAACAGAATCCAGATCCCGGTCTTTTTCATGGTCTGCCTCCTTGGCTCCAGGTTATGCTACTACCCTTATTATAGCATAACCCGGCGCCGTCCGCATCGGCCAAATGGTGGAAATCGATCTGGCCAAAAGGCCAGGTTTGACCTGGACGGGGGGCGCATAGAGGGGCAAGGTCTCGGCTCAAGTCAGTCGAGGCAGGGGTCGGGAAGTAGAGACCCTCCCGGAAACGGGCAGCTTCCGGGGAGGTCTGGCCGTAGCGGGCCGGCCGACGAATCCGTCAGCGGATGGGAATCGAATAAGGCTCTGAGGCTAAATAACTGGCCAGAGTTGACCGGCTAAAGCCTCTATTCCTGTCCAGGGAATTGAGAAGTTGACGGGGCTTTTCGGAGTCGAGGCTTTAGCCGGTGACGGTAAACGAGCAGCAAAATCGTCAAGTTATTCAATTGCCATTCCCAAGCTCTTGGACCGGTCCAAGCCTGTCGCCGGCCCCAAAAGCTGGAATCACTCGCCCCGTCCAAGCCTGTCGCCGGCCCCAAAAGCTAGAATCACTCGCCCCGTCCAAGCCTGTCACCGGCCCCAAAAGCTGGAATCACTCGCCCCGTCCAAGCCTGTCAGTCGGCGGCAAGAGCTCAAACTCTTTGACCCGGATAGGGCCTGGGGGCCGGCGCTGGGGCCCGGCCTTTGAATCACTGAGGCACTGAGTAAATGAGGCCACTGAAAAAGACCTGGCCCAACTCCTGCTGCCGCGGAAGAAGCCTTTAGCAGGTTTCAGACCAGTAGCAGGTTTCAGACCAGTAGCCCACATGCCCATCCTCGGCTCCGCCGGGGCGGGCACCGTAAAGGAGGAAAATAGCCTGGCCGGCACGCCGGCCGGCGGGGCCACCCGTAGGACAGGCTTTCCAGCCTGTCCCACGGCGCTATTTTCAGAGTAGCACACATGCCCATCCTCGGCTCCGCCGAGGCGGGCACCGTAAACAAGGAAAATACCCTGGTAGAGCCTGCCCCCGCGAAGGCGGGGGGGCGGGCCGCCCCAACAAGTTGGGGATGTGCCCGCCCGGTCGGATACCCAGGATTCGCCCGCGTAGAGCCTGCCCCCGCGTAGAGCCTGCCCCCGCGAAGGCGGGGGCGGG
>JAFGKG010000100.1 GCA_016928715.1 Chloroflexia bacterium | reverse complement strand
TGCGTGCCCCTCGTTATACCCCGTGATACCAGGGGGTCTCCCCCGGTCGCGGGAAGCCACCTGCTTTGAGCAGGTGGAGGAAGTCACACGGGTATTATACCATGCTTGGGAAGTTATTGCAACGGTTTTCGCCATGCAAAACTCCCGCGGGCGTTCAACCCGCGGGAGTACAAGGGTCAATTCCCGGCGGCCTAGCTCCCAAAAATCCGCTCGAACACGCTGCGCCGCTTCTCCCCAACGTCGGTGCCCAGGCTGTCGGCCAGTTCCTCCAGCAGCTCCTCCTGTTCCTCGGTGAGCTGGGTGGGGACGACGACGTTGACCACCACGATCTGGTCGCCCCGCCCGTTGCCCCGCAGGTAGGGCACCCCCAGTCCGCGCAGGCGGTAGGTCCGCCCGAACTGCGTGCCCGGTTGGATATAGAGATCCTCTTCGCCCTCCAGGGTGGGCACGACGACCTCGGCGCCCAGGGCCGCCTGGGCGATATTGATGGGCAGTTCGTAGACAATATCGTTCCCCCGACGTTGAAAATCGGGGTGGGGCTCGATGCGCAGCGCGATGTAGAGATCGCCCCGGGCCCCGTGGCGCAGGCCGGCCTCCCCCTCGCCGCTCAGGCGAATCTGCGAGCCCTCGTCCACGCCGGCCGGCACCTTGACCACCAGCTTGCGCCGGGCCCGGCTGCGGCCCTGACCCCGGCACTCCTGGCAGGGCGTGGAGACTATCTGGCCCTCGCCCTGGCACTGGGGGCAGGTCGAAACGACGACCATGTTGAAAAAGGCCCCGCGCTGGCGGACTTGGCCACTGCCCCCACAGCGCGGACAGCGCACCGATTGGGTCCCCGGCTCGGCCCCACTGCCCTGGCAGCGTGGGCAACTCTCCAAGCGGGTGATCTCGATCTCGCGCTCGCAGCCAAAGACGGCCTCCTCAAAGCTGAGGGTGAGGGTGTAGCGCAGGTCGGCCCCCCGGGTGGCGCCGCCGCGGCGGGTGCCCGTCCCTCCCATGGTGGAGAAAAAGGTCTCAAAGATATCGCCAAAACCAAAACCGGCAAAGGGGTCCCCACCCCCGGCAAAGCCGCCACTGAGGCCGGCGTGCCCAAAGCGGTCGTAGGCGGCCCGTTTTTGCTCGTCCGAGAGCACCTCGTAGGCCTCGTTGATCTCTTTGAAGCGGTTCTCGGCATCGTCGGCCTTGTTGACATCCGGGTGGTACTGCCGGGCAAGGCGGCGGTAAGCTTTTTTGATCTCGTCCGGGCCGGCGCCGCGCGAGACGCCCAGGACGTCGTAATAATCTCTTTTCTCAGACATTGCTCCTATCCATCGGGCCCATCACACTCGATACGATTGGAAAAACGAACACGAGCGGCCGTGACCTTGGGCCCTCCAGCATAGTTTACCGCACTTTGGGGCCTTCGTCAACATGGAGCGTCACCACTCGACGAAAACTCCGGGGGCAAATCTTGCCCCCGGAGTTGCACGGGTCAAAGACGATCCTGTACGGACTGGGAACGTTTAGCTTTTAGCGTCCCCGTACTAGACCCAGCCTCGCAGCTTGGCCGCCTCGGCCACGCGCTGCACGGAGACCAGGTAAGCGGCGATGCGGTTGTGGACCTTGTATTCCTGGGCGGCCTCGTGCACGGCGTGGAATGCGTTGGTCATAATCTCGTCCAACTTGGCCTGAACTTCGACGAGAGGCCAGTAATAGTCGTAGGCGTTCTGGACCTGTTCAAAGTAAGAGACGGTCACGCCGCCGGCGTTGCAGAGAAAGTCTGGAATGACGTATACGCCGTTCTCGTGCAGGATCACGTCGGCCTCGGGGGTCGTGGGGCCGTTGGCCAGCTCGGCGCTGATCTTGGCCTTGATCCGGGGGGCGTTTTCCTTGGTGATGACGTTCTCCAGCGCGGCGGGATAGAGGACGACGACGTCGAGTTCGAGCAGTTCCTCGTTGGTGATGTTCTTGGCGCCGGGGAAGTTGATCACCGAGCCGGTCGTTTTTTTGTGCGCGACGCAGGCCTCGAAATCGAGCCCCTCGGGGTTATAGATGCCGCCGCGGGAGTCGCTGATGGCGACGACCTTTTGGCCCAGCAGTTCGACGCAGAGGTGGTGGGCGAACTGGCCGGCGTTGCCATAGCCCTGGATCGCGGCGGTGGCGCCGTTCAGGTCGATGCCCAGGATTTTGGCGGCCTCACGGACGGTGTATATACCGCCGCGGGCGGTAGCGTCGCCACGGCCGGCGGAGCCGCCCAGGGGGATGGGCTTGCCCGTGATCACGCCGGGAACGTTATAGCCCTTCATGACGCTGTACTCGTCCATCATCCAGGCCATAACCTGGGGGGTCGTATAGACGTCGGGGGCGGGAACATCGATCTCGTCGCCGATATAGTGGCCGAGTGCGCGGATGTAGCCGCGGCTGACCCGCTCCAACTCGCCCAGGGAGAGTTCCTTGGGGTTGCAGATCACGCCGCCCTTGCCGCCGCCGAGGGGGATGCCGACCACGGCGGTCTTCCAGGTCATCCAGGCGGCCAGGGCGCGGACGGTGTCGATGGTCTCGGCGGGATGGAAGCGCAGGCCGCCCTTGGTCGGACCGCGGGCATCGTTATACTGCACGCGAAAGCCCTTGAAAACCTTGACCGTGCCGTCGTCCATGCGCACGGGGAAAGTGACGTGGAATTCGCGCATCGGTTCGCGCAGCAGTGCCCGGGTAGCCGGGTCCAGGCCCAGAACCTCGGCAGCCTCGTCAAACTGGCGCTGAGCAATCTTGAAGGGATTCAATTCTTGTGACATTTCGTGCCTCCTCTTTGAGTTTTCTTGATGCCCCGCTGCATCATAGTGCCCTTGGCACCCACAGCGGACAAATTCTATCATGCATATCCAACACTGTCAAATTAAAGATTTTCATTCTACCGTCAATCGTAGGCCAGGCGGGTCTCCTCGTCCGTCAGGACGTGCTGAATCAGCTCCTGCCAGCGGGGCGATTGCCAAGTGCCCAGCTCCCCATGGGTCAGGTAATAGTTTTGGGGGATCGGATGGGTCCCCACCACCACCGGCAGCCCGTACTTGGCGGGGATAAAATCACAAAAGGCCGCCAGGCGCGGGCAGGGCGGATAGCCGACCACCAGGCCCGTCGCCAGGTGGATGACCTCGGCGCCGTTCTTTTTCATCTCGGCCGGCGCGTATTCCACGTTGCCGCCCGGACAGCCGCCACAGGTGGCATAGCCGACCAGCTCGACCTCCTCGTCCCGATAGAGGGCAAAGGCGCCCTCGCGATTGCGCAGCGAACGCAGGCACTTGCCGCCGGCGCAGGTGTGGTAACGATGGCAAATGATGATCCCGATCTTTTTCATCCGAACAATTCCTCCTGGACAACTCCTTGGATAGCGGGTCTACAGACAAATCACCGGGCCCCGTACGAGATCGGGCCCGTCTGGTCACTCCCCGGCGGCGTCGGGCGGGGGGCGCGGGGACTGTAGTTCGGGCAGGGAGGCCAGAACCTCGGCTACGGCGCGGATGGAGAGCGTGTCGTCCTCCTGCAGGCCGATCTCGGCCAGGGCCCGCGCCACCAGGTTCAGCGGAAAGGCCACACCGGCCCCAACCGCTGCGGGCGTCGGCGGGATCTGGGGCAGTGGGGCCGGCCGCCCGGTTTGCGGCCGAAAGAGGGGCTCCCGCAGCGTTTGGGCGGCCGGCTCCAGGCCGGCCAGAGGGGCCAGAAAACCGGCATAGGCTGCCGCGGCCCCCGCCATGGTGTGCCGGTTGGCCACGTAACGGCGGGCGTTCTCGCCCAGGAGGCGGCGGGCCTCGGGCTGGTCGGCCAGGTAGGAAAGGAAAGCGGCGAGTTCCTGCTCCTCGTACTCGCCCACCTCCACCTGGATGGCCACCTCGGCCGGCAGTTCGGCAAAGGCGCCGGTGCGGCTGACCAGGGTCGGCAGGCCGGCCGCCAGCAGGCGCAGCAGGCTGGCCGAGGTCTCGCCGGCCGTGGGATAGCGCAGGTTCAGGCAGATGTCGCTGGCCGCCATGTAGCCGAGAAAGGCGCCCCACTCGGCGTAACCGGTGGCGCGCACGCTGTCCTCCAGCTCCAGGCGGCGCAGCAGGCCGGCCAGGTCCAAGTGGGGCGAGACACTGCCCACCAGCAGGAAAAGCGCCTCGGGGTGGGACTCGCGCAGGCGGCGAAAGGCCCGCAGGGCCGGTTCCAAGCGCTTGTAGGGATTGATGTGGCCAAAGGAGGCCAACAGCAGGGACTCCTCCGGCAGGGCCAACCGGCGCCGGGCCTCCCGCCGATCCGGGAGGACGGGGCAGGGCACCCCCATGGGCACGATCCCCAACGGCAGCTCCGGACACAGCGCCCGCACCTTGGCGGCCACATGCTGGCTGTGGACAATTAGGGACCGGGCCTGCTGGACGACTGCCTCACAGAGGGGATAGTCAAAGGCCTCCGCGGACATCTGTCCCTTCATCATGCGCAGGGCCAGCTTCCAGGCGGCCTCGCCGTACTTTAGCATGGCGTCGTGGTAGGCCATCCCATCGCCGTGCTCAAAGGCCCGCCAGAGCATCAGGTGGTGCAGGACGAGGTCGTGCAGGACGACCACGCCGGGGCAGCGTTCCAGGCTGTGCAGAATATAATCGTGGGCCGGGCTGTTGCCGACGTGATAGAGCGTGACGTCATAGCCCCGCCGCCTCAGCAGGCGGGGGTAGCGGTCGTAGCGGTGGATCGCAAAATGCGCGCTCAGGTCGGGATTGCTCGGAGCATAACCCTTGTCGATGAACAGGTCGATCTCGGCATAAGCGCCCAGATAGGGCAGCAGATCCTCGCTATAGTCCGAGATGCCGGAGGCGATGGGGTTGAGCGGGCTGAAATAGGCGATGCGCATCGGTGCTAATCCCTGCGTTTAAACGTCGGAAGGTTGACCCGTTTGCCCATTCAAAATTAGAGCGGCTTGACCGGCCGGCCCGAAAAGCACAAGCCAGCCTGGCTATTATAACACATTCCGGCCAACTTTTCCGCGCTGCTCACCTCTGACGCATCAATGATCACGCCTCACCCCCCGTTTTGACCTTCTCTTGGACGTCTGCTATAATATCGCCAGCCAATTGTAGCTCAAGGAGGTTCCATGTCCGAGCCCATCGAGCCCGCCCAGCGCCAGCGCCTGATCTATATCCTGTTGGGCGTCCTGCTGCTCATCGTCGTCGGCCTGAACGTCACCATGTTCCTGCTGATCCGCTCGCGGCAAGTTCCATCCACGCCAACTCCTACCCTGACCGCGGAACCCAGCCGCCCGCCGACGGCGACGCCCACCACGGTCGAGCCGAGCACCACGCCGGCGATCCAGCCACCCACAACCCCCAGCACCAGCCCGGTCAGGGCTTCCCCGATCCCAACAGCGTCGATCACCACCACGGCCAGGCCGACCTACACACCGACCAGGGTCATCGTCCCACCCACAGCGGCGCCGACCGGGGCCAGTACCAGCACGCCAGAACCCACCATCGCCCCCACACTCACCCCCACCCCGACCCACACGCTGACCCCGACCCCCACGCCCACCGACAGCCCGACCCCCACGCCCCCCGACAGCCCCCCCCCCCCCCCCCCCCCCCCAACCCCCCCCCCCCCCCCCCCCCCCCCCCCCCCCCCCCCCCCCCC
>JAFGKG010000099.1 GCA_016928715.1 Chloroflexia bacterium | reverse complement strand
TGCGTGCCCTTCGTTATACCCCGTGATACCAGGGGGTCTCCCCCGGTCGCGGGAAGCCACCTGCTTTGAGCAGGTGGAGGAAGTCACCGGGCCAGCCCGCTTTACAAACTAGTCCTCCCACAAGGTCCCCTGCACCACCGCAGCCCCTGCCGTCTCCTCTGGATAGGGCAGCCCCAAATGCTCGTAGGCCCACCGGGTGGCGACGCGGCCGCGGGGGGTGCGCTGCAGGAAACCCAACTGCAGCAGGTAGGGTTCGTACACGTCCTCGATCGTGTCCGGTTCTTCGGAGGTGGCGGCGGCGATGGTGGTCACCCCCACGGGGCCGCCGTCAAACTTTTCCACGATTGTGCGCAGAACCCGCCGATCAAACTCGTCCAGGCCCAGATCATCCACCTCCAGCATACGCATGGCGGCCTGCGCGACCCCGTCCGTAATAACGCCATCGGCCATGACCTGGGCATAGTCGCGCACCCGCTTGAGCAGGCGATTGGCCACCCGGGGGGTGCCCCGCGAGCGCCGGGCGATGGCCTGGATGCCGCCCTCGTCAATGCCCACGGCCAGGATCTGGGCCGAGCGGCAGATAATCTGTTCCATCGCCTCCAGGCTGTAGAAATCGAGGCGGTAAATGGCCCCAAAGCGATCGCGCAGGGGCGAGGTCAACAGGGCCAGGCGGGTGGTGGCGCCAATGATCGTAAAGCGGGGCAGGCGCAGGCGGATGCTGCGGGCGCTGGGCCCCTTGCCCACGATGATGTCCAGGGCAAAGTCCTCCATCGCCGGATAGAGTACCTCCTCCACGGCGCGGTTGAGCCGGTGCACCTCGTCAATAAAAAAGATATCGCCCTTTTTCAGGTTGGTCAGGATGGCGGCCAGGTCGCCGGTCCGCTCAATCACCGGGCCGGCGGTGACCTTGCAGTGCACGCCCATCTCGTTGGCTATCACGTGGGCCAGCGTGGTCTTGCCCAATCCGGGCGGACCGTAAAAGAGGATGTGGTCGAGGGCCTCCCCCCGGGCCTGGCTGGCGGCCAGGGCGATCTGCAGGTTCTGCACGACCTTTTCCTGCCCGTTGATCTCGCTGAGGTGCCGGGGACGCAGGCTGCGCTCACCCTGTCGTTCCGCCGGCTGGGCCTGGCCAGAGATTACGCGCTGTTGCATAGAAACCTCCGTTTCAATCCCCCCCATTATACCACAAAGACGAACAAAAGGGCAGAGCACTATTGACAAAGCAGCGCCTATCCCCTATACTAATACCGTAAGGACTAGAATGCTTTGCCCAAGCTGGAGCGCGAGTCAGGAGCCGTTGCGCCTGAAGGAGATAGTATGCCCACGAGAATTTACTTGCCCCAAAAAATTATCTGCTGGCTGGGACTGTTATTGGCCATCCTAGCCCTTTCCAGCGTGGAAAGCGCTCCCCCAACGGCCCTGGCCGCCGGCAGCGCGGGCCAGGTACTGCAGCCTGGGGGTACGGCCAAGCAGGCCCCGGGGGCCATCGGGGTCGACCGGCAAATCCATACCCCACGGCCAGCAGGCATCGTCCTGGAGGAGGATTTCGAGGGCGGCGCGGTGCCGCCGGCCGGCTGGACCCAGTTGATCACGAACGCCAGCTTTCCGACGACGACCTGGAATCTGCGGAGTGGGTCGGCCTCCTTGCCCGGAGAGTACTCTGCCCAGGTGCAGTACGATCCATCTTTGGTCCCCCAGGACGAGTGGCTGCTCAGCCCCGAGTTGAACATCGAGGACGGCACCCTGTCGTTCTGGTCGTTTGGCAGCGTCTACTGGTGCCGGGACACCTACGACAACTGCCACCTGGAGGCCTGGGTGGTAGTGGACGAGGTCGGCGGGGCGGACGACGTCTACCTGGGCCTAGCGGACGAGGACTGGCCGACCAGTTGGACCTGGGCCCAGAGCGTGTTCGACCTGGGCTCGGCGCTGCCCGGCGGCCCGGTGCGCCTAGGTTTTCGCTACGTCGGCCTGGACGGGGCCCAGGTGGCGTTGGATGACATCTCGCTCGAGACCAGCGGCGACTGCGACCCGGCCTACGGGGCGGACTTTTTCTGGGTGCCCATCTCGCCGACCACCGGCCAGTGGGTCACCTTTAGCGGCCACGCCAGTGGCACCCAACCCCTGGACTATAACTGGACTTGGGGCGATGGCCACACCGGCAGCGGGGCCACGGCAGCCCACATGTACGCCGAGGCCGGCGACTATAGCGTCCAAATGACCGCCACCAACGCCTGCGGCGCGAGCCTGGCCAGCCACATGCTCACCGTGGCCACCTCCACCGTCTCCCCCTACTATGCCTTTGTCAACCAGCCCTGGGATTGGGTCGAGGGGCTGGCCGCGGCGGAATCGACAGTGCAGGCAACCCTGCGCCGTAGCGATAGCCCCATTGCCTCGGCCAACGCGACCTCCGATGCCGAGGGCTTTTTCGCCCTCGAGTTCCGCGATGCCAATGGGCACGTGGATATCCAGGTCGGGGACGAGATCGTCCTGTCCGGCGGCGAGGTGGACGGGACCATCGTCGTGGTCGATACCTATGGCGGCATCGACGTGGCCGAGGACACGGTCGTCGGCCAGGTGTCAGGAGGCGAGTTCCCGGCCCAGGGAACGGCCTGGCTGGGCTATGCAACCGCCCGGAATTTTATGGTAGAACCGGTGGCAATCGACGAGAACGGCTTTTTCCTGGCCGATTTTGGCGGCCAGGTCGACGTTGACGACGACCACGTGGCCAAGGTCGTCTACCAAGACCCGCAGGGAAACGAGGTCGTGCAGGTCTTTTACCCGGGCGGTCTGGACGTCCGCACGCTCATCAGCGAGGACCGCATCGAGGGAGTCGCGGCCCCCAGCACGACGGTGCGGGCGCTGGTCGCAGATGCCGACGGCCCCAAGGGCACCGGGGACGCGGTCACGGACGAGACCGGCTTTTACAGCATGCAGTTGTACGACCGGGGATACCCGGTGGACTTGCGCCTGGGGGACCGCATCACGGTGACCAAGGCCGGCCGCACCCGCCAGGTGGAACTGGGGCTGTACCACGTCACCCACATCCAGACCTGGAACAGCCGCATTGACGGGACCGTCCTCGGGCTTGCCCTGCCCGCCGAGGGCACGGAGGGACGGGTCGATGTTTGGAGCGCCGTGGAAAAGCGCTGGTACACCCAATACGTCGGGATTGCCGCCGACGGAAGCTATGGGGCCGACTTTGCGGACCTCCTCGAAATGACCTCCGCCGACGTGATTCGGCTCTGGGTCACCCTGCCCGATGGCACACAGCAGGCCGCCCTGGGTTGGCCGCTGCACGTGGGGGTCAGTACCAGCGATAACACGGTGTGGGGCTTTAGCACAGTAAGCAGCACCGCCCAGATCACGTTGTACCGCGGGCTGGAGGATGGCGCGCCGGTAGACGTCATTGGCACGGCCAGCGCAACGGTCGACAAGCGGGGCTATTTCTCCACCACCATACTGGTGGAGGGCACGCCGCAGGACATTATGCCCTCCAACGTCCTGATGGTCCAGGCCGGCGAGCACGCCAGGACCGTCTTTGTCGGCCTGGTCGACCTGGTAGCCGACGTGGACAACGACGCCGTCCTGGTGCTGGGGCCGGCCGGATCGGTGGCCCACGTGGAGGGACGCCGCCACGGCGTGCTGCGCGAGGACGCTCCCTACCAGGAGTCCTACGGCTGGGCTCAGGGCACGGTGGGGCCCAACGGCAAGGCCGTGCTCGGTCCTTTGCCCTTTGACGTGCAGGTGGATGACTGGTTCGACGTCACTTGCTACCTGGTCGAGGAGGGCATTGCCATCCATCGACTGATCGCCGTGCCGGAAGAGACGATCTCGATCATGATGGTCTATTTGCCCCTGACCTTTAAGCATGCCCAACCCTAAGCCGGAGCAGCCGGAATCAAATAGGCCGCTGTCACGGCCCAGATTCTGGCACAACCCACAAGAATTTCAACGGTCGGGGCCTGATCGTCCAGGCCGGGCGATCGCTCTAACCTGGCCTGGCGGCCCCCAGGCGGCGGTGACGCTTTCCTTCGACGATGGCTATGCCGCGACCTGCGAGAGCACGGCCGGCCTGCTGCGGGCGCGCGGCTGGAGCGCCACCTATCACCTGATCACGGATGCCGTGGGGACCGCTTTTGAGGGACTGCCCATGGCCGACTGGGCCGCCTGGCAGGAGGCCAGCCGGCTGGGGCACGAGATCGCCTCTCACGGCGCCCAGCACGCAGCGCTGGCCGGCCCCTGCTCCGACCTGCGCCGTGTGTGGCAGGGCCTGCGGGTTGCCCCGGACCGCCCGGCCTATTTGGGGCAAATGGTCGAGACGGGGCGGGCCCTGGCCCGACGGCGCTCGCGCTCTCCAGCCCGACCCCAGCCCCCAACCTGGATGAGCCTCGCCGCCTCGCGTTCCTGTATCGCGCGGCACATCCCCGATCAAGCGGTCGAATCCCTGTCCTATCCCGCCGGACGGCACAATGCGGCCAGCCGGCGGGCGGCGGCCCGGGCCGGCTTTCGCTCGGCGCGGACCGGCGACCCGGGCTTGAACCGCGCTGGGGCAGACCCGCTGGCGCTGCGCGCGCTGATCCTGGCCCCCGGCTCCCGGCCGGCCCAGTTAGAACCCTGGCTGCGGCGCGCCTGCCAGGAACGGGCCTGGTTGATCCTGGTCCTGCACCTGGTGGCCGAAAGCAATCCGACGGGATACCCGTATTTCTATTCCTGCGCTGCTTTTCAAGAACTGCTGGACATGCTGCAAAAGCGGCCGCTTTGGGTGGCCTCCCAGGGCCAGGTGGTTTCGTACCTACGGGAACAACGATTGCTGGGAGGCGGGTATTGAGCGCGGGATTTTCAGCAGGTCCCCCACCAGCCTGGCGAGTACGCCCGGCGGAGCCGGCGGATGCGGCGGCCATCGTCGATCTACTTAACGACGTATATGGCCACTGGGGGACGCTTGAGACCTGGCACTGGAAATACGGGCAGACCCCGGCCGAATTTCATTCGCCCAGCGCGGTGGCCGATCTGGACGGCCGCATTGTGGGCCACTTTGGCCTTGTGCCCCTAGAGGCCGTGCTGCAAGGCCGGATTGTGCGCGGGGCCCAGGCGGTGGATACCAGCGTGCTGCCGGCGTATCGTCGACAGGGCATCCACACCTCGCTGGGCCATTACGTCCTGGGCCAGGCGGCCCGGGCCGGCAGCCTCCTGATCTATGCTTTTCCCGGCCTCCTGTCGCTGGCCCTTAATCAGCGCATGGGCTATGAAGCGGTGGCCTTTGTGCCCGACATGGTGCGGCTCGTGCAGCCCGGACGGGCACTGGGCCTGGCCCTGCGCCTGCTGCCGGGCGATCTGCGGGCCCTGTGGTCGGCGCGACGAGACTGGACCCCAGAGATCGTGCAGCGGCTGGCCCGGTTGCGCCGCACCCTGCTGCTCCTGGCCAGCCAGCTTGTCGATCTGGGCGGCAGGGAGCGCCTTCCGGCCGGCCGATCCAATGTTCGCCTGGTCGAAATGGATGGCTTTGACGAACGTTTCGATGCCCTCTGGGGCCGGCTGCAGGGGCAGGTCGGCCTGGGCGTCCGCAAGAATGCGGCTTATCTGAACTGGCGCTATCGGCTCCACCCGCAGAGGGCTTATCCCCTCGTCGCGGCCGTACAGGGGCAGGAACTGCTGGGCTTTTTGGTGCTGCACCATGCCGGGCTGCGCAGCGAGATCGTAGAGCTCTGCACACTGCCCGACCGACCGGACGTGCACCTGGCCCTCCTACGCGAGGCCATCGCCCAGGCGCGAGAGAAGGGCCGCATCATACTGAACGGCTGGATGCCCGCCGGCCGCCCCGAGCATGCCCTGTGGCGGCAGGCCGGCTTTATCTCCCAGAAGCGCCTGCACCACCTGGCCCGGCGTTGGCCGGCCCTGGCCCGCCAATTCTACCAGGTCATTCTATACACGCGGTACCTGGCCGCCGGGCAGCGCTCACGCTTGTTGTCCCAGGTGCCCCTATGGCCCTTGAGCATGGGGGACAGCGATTTGGTCTAGCATGGATGAAATTATGGTCAGCCCTACAGAAAAGTTGTCCTCTCCCCAGCGGCGCCTGTGGTCAAATCCGTGGTGGTGGCTGCGCCTGGCGGTGACCTCTCTCCTGGTCGTCTACCTGCTGTGGCGGGTGGGTCCCAACATGGGGGCAGTGAGCCTGCACCTGGCCCGGCCCCTGCTGCTGCTGCCGGCCCTGGGCGGCATCGTGGCGGCCATGCTGCTCAGCGTGTGGCAGTGGCACCTGTTGATCCCCCCGCCGGCGCGCATCCCCTTCCCGCAACTGCTGAACCATTACGTCTGGGGGTTTTTCTGGAACAACTTTTTGCCCAGCGGGCTGGGCGGCGACGCGGTCCGGGCCTGGGGGCTGCGCAATAGCTCGGGACGCACCCAAGCGGCGGTCAACTCGGTGCTGATGGCCCGGCTGAGCGCCCTGTGGGGCGTGGTGCTGTTGGCGGCAGGGGCCGCCCCGTTCTACGTGCACTGGGTGGCCTGGGAGACAGCCTTTCGTCTCATCCTGATTACCATGGGCCTGTTGGCCGCCACGGCCGGCGGCACGGCCCTGCTGTGGAGCCCCTGGCTCTCCGCACTGCTGCAGCGCCTGCTCCCCTGGCTGGCGGACTGGCACGCGGCGCTGCAGGACGATGGCCGGCACTGGGAACGGCTGCTTCCGGCCCTTTTGCTCGCCCTGGCCACTCAACTATGGGCCGTGCTCAACAACATCCTGGTCGCCCAGGCCCTGGGCCTGGACGTCCATCCCTGGCAGTTGCTGTTGGGCATGCCGCTCATCAACCTGGCCGTTTCGATCCCCCTGTCATTGGGCGGGTTGGGGCTGCGCGAGGGCGCTTATCTGTATTTCCTCGGCCTCGTCGGAGCCAAGGAGACCGAGGCCGTCCTGCTCTCCCTGTCCGTCTATGTACTGCTCGTCCTGGTGGCGGCCATCGGAGCGGGAATATGCGCCTTATTGGGGCGCCCCCCGGGCAAGTCGGCGGCCCCAACCCGAGAGGGCCCTTGATGAACCGTATTTTTCACGCCCTTGAGGGCGTTTTTCACGCCGTTTCAGTACCAAAAACGCCCACCGATCTAATTTTCTTTGTGACCGATCGCTGCAATGCCCGCTGCGGCCACTGCTTCTTTCGCTACGCCATTGACGCCAGTGACGGACAGGATGCTCTATCGATGGACGAAATCGGGCAAATCTCGCGATCGCTGCAAGCGCCCCTACACAGCCTGGTACTCACTGGCGGCGAACCCTTCCTGCGCGCTGACCTGGCGGAGATCTGCCAATTATTTTTCGAGCAGAACCAGGCAGAGATGATCGTCCTGCCCACCAACGGGCTGCTGACGGAACGCATCCGCTCCCAGGTCCAAAAGATCTGTACGCGCATTGACAGCCGCATCTATGTACAAGTATCCCTGGACGGACTCGGCGCAACACACGACACCATACGCGGAGTCCAAGGGGCATTCCAGCGCGTACTGGATACGGTGCAAGCCCTGCAAAAACTCCAGCAGGATCATGATTCCCTGTACGTGGCCATAGACACGACGATCTCTCAGCTCAACCTGGATCAAGTGGAGCCCCTGGCCGATTTCGTACGGGAGCGCTGCGCTGTACCGCATTCGTTTGAACTCGTACGGGGGACAGGGTTTCAAGGCTGGAGTGGCCTGACGCCGGCAACAGCCTCGCCGGCCCATCCGCCGGACGCGGCCAGTCAACCCCCTTCGCTGGAGGCCCTGCGCGCGCTGTACCCACTCCTGGACAGGATCTATCGGCGTAACTCGCACCTGGTCGGCGGAAGGCGTGGGCTTGAGGCGGCTATCGTCTATGCCTATCGTCTGCGCCGCTTTTGGCACCTGTTGGACGTGGTCGCAAAAAGCCGGCCCTTCCACTGCCCGGCCGGCGGGAGCATGGGCGTGATCTATCCCTCTGGAGAAGTGGCCCTGTGTGAACTGACCAAACCAGTGGGTAAGCTCAGCGATGTAGGCTATAACCTACCCGCGCTGTGGTGGTCCGAGCCGGCCCAGTCGATGCGGGAACATATTCGCCACTGCTATTGTACCCACGGCTGTTTCCAATCCGTGGCCATGATGCGCGAGCCCAAAATGTACGGTTTGATGCTGGCCAGCGCGCTCCGCTATCTTGGGGGGACAGACTGATGCCGCCTGAACTCGCCGTAATTGTCCCCAACCTGAATGGGGGAGAGCAACTCTTGCAGACACTGGAGGCCATTATCGCCTCGCTGCCCACAGAGGCCGAGATCTGGATGGTGGACGATGGATCATCGGACGGCTCCCCCGAGCGAGTGCGGTCCAGGCTGCCCCAGGTACAGGTACTGGAGCTGGGGGAGTGGCGGGGGGCCGCCTCTGCCCGGAACCAGGGCCTGCGGGCGAGCAGCAGCGAGACCTTGTTCTTTGTGGATGCCGACGTCACCTGCACGCCGACCACACTGCCCCAACTTTTCGAGGCCCTGGAAGGGGCTGACATTGTCTTTCCACAGATTGTATCGCCAGAGGGATATCTTTTCAGCCCACGGACGCCCTTTGCCCGCAGTTGCTGTCTGAACAGCGCCCTGTTTGGCATCCGCCGGTCGGCACTGGCCCGCCTGGACGACTTTTTTGACGAGACCATCCAGGTCTATGGGGAGGACAATGATTTTTTCCTGCGGGCCTATCGGCTGGGGTTGCGCTTTTGTTACGTGCCCACAGCCAGAGCACTCCATCCGCGGCGACTGCTACTGGGCGACAAGCATTATTACCTGACGGTGCGCAACGCGGTCTATGTCTGGCTCAAGCTGCGCGGCCTTGTACCCTATTGGATGCCGATGGATCTTTGGCTGCCCGCTTTTTTAGGAGCACAGCTCCTGGGGGCGCTGTGCAATCGCAGCGTAGGATCGCTATGGCAGCCGCCCCCAATACGTTACACGCGGGGTTCTCGACTGCGCCTGCTCCGCCTGTTTGGGCAAGCCCTGCTTTGGAACGTGCGGCACTGGCCCGCGACTCGGTCCCAGCACCGCAAGTTAGAGGCATTTTTACGAGATGAACATTCTCATTTTCAACTGGCGTGACCTGGCCCATCCCTGGGCCGGGGGAGCCGAAGTCTTTATACACCAGGTCGCCTCCCGCTGGGTAGAGCGGGGACACCGGGTGCACTGGTTCTGCGGCCGTTACCCCGGCCAGCCCGCCCACGAGACCGTCGACGGCCTGGAGATCAGCCGCCGGGGTGGGATCTATACCGTCTACCCTTGGGCGGTCCTGTATTATCTGCGCCGGCTGCGCGGCCGCTACGATGTCATCCTGGACAGCGCCAACGGCATTCCCTTTTTCAGCCCGCTGTTCAGCTCCGTGCCCACGGTGCTGCTGGTCCACCACGTCCACCGCGAGGTCTTTTTTCGCGAGCTGCCCCGGCACCTGGCCCACGTCGCCAATGGCCTGGAGGGCAAAGCCATGCCGCTGGTGTATCGAAAGCGGCCCTGTATTACCGTATCGGAGAGCTCTCGCCAGGCGCTCGTCCGCCTGGGGCTGCCGGCGGAGAACATCACGGTCATCCACAATGGCCTGGATCACGACCGCTACGGACCGGGGCCCAAGTGCGAGCGGCCCCTGCTGCTGTACCTGGGCCGGCTGCGGCATTACAAAAGCATCGACGTGGCCCTGCGGGCGCTGCCGGACATCCTGCGCGTCGTACCGGAGCTGGAGTTCGGCATCGTCGGATCGGGCCCAGCCGAGTCGTCGCTGCGGGCGCTGACCCGGGAATTGGGCATCGCCGCGCGAGTCCGCTTTTATGGCCACGTGGCCGAGGCGGACAAGATCCGCCTGCTGCAGCAGGCGCACCTGGTGGTCAACCCCTCGATGAAGGAGGGTTGGGGCTTGACCGTGATCGAGGCCAACGCCTGTGGAACGCCCGTCGTCGCCGCGGACGTACCCGGGCTGCGCAACTCGGTGCGCCACGGCGAGACCGGCCTGTTGGTCCCCTATGACGACCCTGGCGCCCTGGCCCGGACGGTGAGCGAACTGCTCCTGGACACCCACCGGCGGGAACAGTTGACGCGGAATGCCCTGGCCTGGGCCGCCGGTTTTGACTGGTCCGCATCCGCCCAGCAGTGCCTGGACCTTTTCAGCCGCTGCCTGGCCGAAAGGAGGAGTAAATCGTGGTCGATCCTGCCTTGGTCTCGGTAATCATTCCCACCTACAACTGCGCCGACACCATCGAGCGCTGCCTGCGCTCGGTACAGGCCCAGACCTACCCCCACGTCGAGATCATTGTGGTGGACCGAGGCAGCGACGACGGCACGGCCGAGATCGCCGCCCACTACGCCCAGGTGCTGCCCGCCGGCCCCGAGCGCAGCGCCCAGGTCAACCATGGCGCCCGGCAGGCCCGCGGGGCCTATCTCTACCGCATCGACGGCGATTTCGAACTCGAGCCCACCGTCATCCAGGCCTGCGTAGAGGCCATCGAACGGGACGAGCTGGATGCCATCGCCGTCCCCAACCGCTCCCAGGGGCAGGGCTACTGGCCCCGGGTGCGAGCACTGGAGCGGGATACCTACCTGGACGACCCCCTGATCGTGGCCGCCCGGTTCTGGAAACGCGCGGCCTTTGAGGCGGTGGGCGGCTTTGACGAGTCGCTGGTGGCCTGCGAGGACTATGACCTGCACAACCGCCTGTTGGAGGCGGGCTATCGCCTCGGCCGGGTCGAGCCCGGCGAGGTGCACCTGGGCGAGGCCGAGCGGTTGTGGGACTATGCCCGGCAGAGCTTTTATTACGGGCCCTCGGTCTGGCGCTACCTGCAAAAGCACCCCCGCCGGGGGGCACGGCAGATGTTCCCCCTGCGCCCGGCCTACCTGCGGCATCGACAGGAGCTGCTGCGGCAGCCGGCGCTGCTGATGGGACTACTCCTACTCAAGGGCGTCCAGTACACGGCGGCCCTGCTGGGCATGTTGGCCCGGGGGCTTGGCCTCACGGATGAAGGGGGGCAACTGGGAAGCAATAACGTCATCACCCTGGCTTTTGTCCTGCTGGCCCTGGCCGGCCTGGCGAACTCGCTGTTCTGGCTGGGCCTGCGGCGGACCGGGCTTGCGCGGGCCGGGATCTATCTCGGCGGGCTGTTCCTGTGGCAGATAGTGGGCCGGCGCCTATCCGGGCGCCGGCGGCTGCCCCTGCCGGCCGCCCTGAACAGGACGGCCCTGGCCTTTGCCCCGCTGCTGCTCCTGTTCGCCATCGCCCCGGTGGAGAAGGGGCTGATCCAGCCCGAACTGCGGCTGCACATCCTGGCCCTGGGCCTGGGGATTTGGGCCGCCTGGCTGGTCTACCTGTCCGACGTTCCCCTGGGCCGCCCTTGGGAGCGCCGCTGGCTGCCCTGGCTGCTGGCCGCAGGGGCGCTGGCCTTTGTGGTGCTGTTCAGCGCCCGCTCGCTGGCCCTGCTGCGCACTTTTTCCCTGGGAGCCTACGACCTGGCCCTGTACGACCAGGCCCTCTGGCGCACCCTGGATGGCGGGATCGGGACGATCTCACTGTCCGATTTCCTCTACAGCACCATCGACGGCCGCAATCTCCTGTCCCACAATCCGGCCCCCATCCTGCTGCTGTACCTGCCGGCCTACGCCCTGGGCATCGGCAGCCCGGCCTTTCTGCTGGTCGCGCAGAGCATCGCCCTGGCCCTGGGCGCCATCGCCCTGTACCGCCTCGGCGCCCCCCAGGTGGGGCGCCTACCCGCGCTGCTGCTCGGCGCGGCCTACCTGGCCTATTTCCTGGTGCAGCGGCTGGCGGCCGGCAGCCTCCAGCCGATGGTCTGGGCCATCCCCCTGCTCCTGTTCGCCCTGCAAGCCCACAAACGCCGGCGCTACGCCCTGTACTACGTGCTGCTGATCCTGGCCATGGCCTGTGGGCTGGGCGCCGGGATTGCCGCGGCCGCGTTGGGGATCGAATTATTTCTGCGGCGGGACCGCCAACACGGTCTGATTACCCTGGGGCTGGGCCTGCTCTGGATCTGGGGGGCGGTGGGCGTCCTGGCCCCGCTTTTTGGGGGCACCCCCACCCAGGCCCTGGCGGCCGCCAGCCCGCTCCTGGCCGCACCCTGGCCCAGCTCAACCTGGGAGCCGGGATCGGCGGCGGAGGCCCTGCGCTACCTGGGCCGGCTGCTGGCGCCCCTGGGCTTCCTGCCGCTGCTAGGCCCTCTGGCCCTGCTGCCGGCCCTGCCCCGCCTGGCCTTGAACCTATGGGCCGGCAGCCCCCGCTACCTCAGCCTGGGCGGATGGTACGATCTCATCCTGCTGCCCTTTCTCTTTGTAGCCATCGTTCGCGGCCTGCACCGGCTGGGACGGGCGGCCGAGGAACGCCGGCAGGCCTCGCCCCGCCTGGCCGCCGCCGTGCTCGTCCTGGTCTGCTGCCTGGTGACATCCCTGCACATGGCGCCCCGGGTCATCCAGGACCTGGCCCTCCTGCAACCCGACGAACACCAGCGCATTGGTCTCGATCTGATCGAACAGATCCCCCCGCAGGCCAGCGTGGCGGCGCAGAGCCCGCTGGCCCTGATGTTGAGCCAGCGCCGGCAATTGACCGTACTGCCCCAAACGGACGAGGCCGACTATATCCTTTTTGATACCTTTCACCCCAACCGCGAACCACAACCCGACTTGTACCAGAGCATCGTACAGCGCTCCTTTCTCAATCCGGACTATGGACTGCGGGCGGCGGAAAATGGCTACCTGCTGTTCGAGCGCGGGCTCGACCCCCAGGGCAAGCTGCAGCGATTCGTCCTGGCGCCGGCGGCAGCGCTCGAGTACGAGCGGACGGTCGAACTCACGGCTACGCTGGTCTACCTGGGGTTTGACCTTTCGACAACGCAGGTCAAGCCGGGGCAGGTCTTTTACCTGACCCACTATTGGAAATGCCTCCGCCCGCTGGACAAGCCCTACCTGCTCTTTACCGCTTACCCCGGCGGCCAGCGCTTTGAGTCACCCGCCTTTGGCCTGTATCCACTCCAGGAATGGCAGCCAGGGGATATTGTCCGGCACGAACAGGCCCTCTCGCTGCCCGCACTGCCGGAAGGGCGCGATTACGAGATTGCCGTCGGGGTATGGTACGACGAGGGGGAGCCCGCCCTGCGGCAGCCCGAGCAGCTTTTGGGAAAGGACGTCATCCGCATCGCCACGATCTCGGTCCGGGGCGACCGCTACGAGATCGTGCCCTGGGCGGTCAAGACCACCGGGGAGGAACCATGAGAGCCCGCCTGGAACGAGCCCGGCCGCGGCTGATCAACCTCCTCTCTCCCCTGGGCGGCCTGACCGTGACCCTGCTGCTGATGTTCCGGCAGCTTTTATTCTCCCCCGGCTATGTCATCTACCGCGACCTCTTTCCGGGGCAGTTGTACTATCCCTCTCTGTGGCACCCGCAGGGCTCCTTCATGGCCCTGGAGAACTATAAATTCGTCACCTTTACGGGCCTGTTTTTGCCCCTGCGATCGCTGGGGCTGGACGTCTATGAAAAGGCGGTATACCTCGGGGCGGCCGCGGTCGCCTACCTGGCCTTTTACTGGGCCGTATTTCGCCTGCTCCAACGGCTCATCCCCAGCCTCTCCTTACCGCGCCGGCACCTGGCCAGCGCCCTGGCCGCCCTGACCTATCTGGCCAATCCGGCCGCGGCCAACATTTTTTTCGACTTTTCCCTGTTTGTGGGCTATGCCTTTGCCCCGCTCTCCCTGGTCCTGTTCATCGAAATGCTGGAGGAGCAGCGGCGCCTGGGGCCGACGATCCTCCTGCTCGCCGCCCTGTGGTGGCTGTCGGCCATCAAGGCCCACTGGATCGTTTTCGGCCAATGCCTGCTGCTGCCGCCCCTGCTGGTGTGGATGCTGGCGCGTCGTCGGCAGCACGGGCGCCGCCGGCTGTGGCGGAACCTGTGGGCCACGGCGGCTATTACGGCGGTCTATCTCCTGTTCAGCGCCTATTGGCTGATCCCCTTTGTCGGGGCCAGCCAGCAGCGTTTC
>JAFGKG010000098.1 GCA_016928715.1 Chloroflexia bacterium | reverse complement strand
TTTGACCGGGCCTGGACCTCCATCCTCGATTCCAACCTCTCTACCCTGCTGACCTGCCTGATCCTCTACCTGTTCGGGCGCTCCCTGGGGGCCAGCATTGTCAAGGGTTTTGCCATCACCCTGTCCATCGGGGTCGCCGTGAGCATGTTCAGCGCCATCACCGTCACCCGGACCTTTCTGCGGACCCTCTATCACCTGGCCGGCGATTGGATGAGCCAGCACAGCCGGCTGCTCCTGGGGGTCGAGATCGGCCGGCTCTATTAAATGCGTTAGCACGTTAGCGCGTTACACGTTTGCAGGTTCGGAATCATTATGCTCAACAGATTGGATGGAACAAGCCGGCGATTCGCCCGAGCGTTTGCAGAACTGTTGAGCTCGCCAGGAGATCGATTGTGCTTCGCCTGATGCGTCGACGCTATCTGTACTTTGTCATCTCGGCCCTGGTCATTATCCCCGGGATCGTGGCCATGGTCATCTCGACCGTGCGCTTTGGCAGCCCGGTGCGCCTGAGCATCGACTTTACCAGCGGCTCCTACCTGGAGGTCGGGCTGCCCCGGCCGGTGCAGGCCGACGAGATCCGCCAGGTCTTTGTGGGGCAGGGGGTCGACCCGGCCTCCATCCAGCTCACCGAGGACGACCAGGTCGCCATCGTGCGCACGCCGGTGCTGGACGTCGCGGCCAAGGATGGGCTGTTGGCGTCCCTCTCCGAGCGCTTTGGCCCGGTGATCGAGCGGCGCTTTGACTCGGTGGGGCCCTCCATCAGCCAGGAGGTCACCCGCAACGCCCTCTACGCCGTGCTGGCGGCGGCCCTGGTCATCCTGGGCTTTATCACCTTTGCCTTTCGCAAAGTCCCCCACCCCTTCCGCTACGGCGTCTGCGCCATCACGGCCATGCTGCACGACATCCTGGTCACGGTGGGGCTCTTTGCCCTGGCCGGCCTGCTCTGGGGCTGGGAGGCGGACACCCTCTTTCTCTCGGCCCTGCTGACGGTGATCGGTTTTTCGGTGCAGGACACCATCGTCGTCTATGACCGCATCCGCGAGAATATCCCCAAGCTGCGGGGGCAGCCCTTTGAGGACATTGTCGACCACAGCCTGACCCAGACCCTGCACCGCTCCCTGGCCACCCAGCTCAACGCCATGTTTGTCATGGTGGCCATCCTGCTCTTTGGGGGGAGCACGATCAAGCAGTTCATCCTGGTCATGTTCGTGGGGCTGGCCAGCGGGACCTATTCCTCCATCTTTAACGCGGTGCCGTTGCTGGTGGTCTGGGAAAAGGGGGAGTGGGCCGGTATATTCCGCCGATCAGGCTAAGGGGCAAGCCTGGCCCGTGCTAGAGGAGAGGACCCTTTGAAACATACTATTTCTCGGCGCGAGTTTATGGGTCAACTGGCCCGATGGGGTGGGTGCGCCGTTGCCCTCGGCCTGGCCTCAAGCTGCAGCGCGCCTTGGACCGCCTGGCGCAGGCCGAAAACCAACGTACTGATCATTACTCTGGACACCCTGCGGGCGGATCACCTGTCCTGTTATGGCTGTGCTTATCCCACCACCCCCACCCTCGATTGGATGGCCTCCCAGGGGATTCGTTTTGCCCAGGCCTATTCCCACTGCGAGCGCACGAGTCCCTCCCACGTTTCCATTCTGAGTTCCCTGCACCCCCGTACCCACGGTGTACTGCACAGCCGCATGGTCTTGAGTCCAAAAGTCCAAACGCTGCAAAAAATGCTGCGGGCCTACGATTATACGAGCATGGCCGCCGTCAGTGTCCAGCACCTGGGACCGGAGTGGGGGATCTCGGAAGGGTTCGAGGCCTTTTATCCCTGCGAGGAAGCCCGCCGGCTGGGGCAAAACACCGTGGACCTGGCCCTGAATTGGCTGACCACGCCGCGCAAGCAGCCCTTTTTCGCCTGGGTGCATCTGTTCGATCCCCACTGGATCTATAATCCCCTGCCCCCCTATGACAAGCTCTATTACCAGGGGGACCCCTATGATCCCAACCAGCACAGTATGGAGGAGGCCCACCGGAGCCATGGGGGCGTGGTCACCTGTTGGCCGGGAGTCACCGACCTGGACTATCCGATCGCCCTCTATAACGGCGCCACCACGTACGTGGACGACCAGGTCGCCCGCATCCTGGACGCACTGCGGCAGAGCGGGCAGGGGGAGAATACCCTGATCGTGGTCACCTCGGATCACGGCGAGGGCTTTGGCGAGCACGGCGTCTACTTTGACCATTTTGGCATCCACGAGGAACAAGTGCGCATCCCCCTGATCTTTTACTATCCGGGGTATCCCTGGCAGGGAGTCGTCGTGGACGAAATGGTCGCCCACGTCGATATCGTCCCCACCATTTTGGAAACCCTGGGGATTCCGCTTCCCGAACACCTGGAAGGCTACAGCCTGCTGCCGGCGATGCGAGGCCAAGTCGGCTTTCGACCTCAGGTCGTTTACCTGCAGATGTTTGCCGAACACGCTGTGGGCCTGGTCACCCCGAAACAAAAGTTTATTCACTACCTGAAACCCTCGCCCCATCCCCCTTTTCTGGTCGATTTTGACATCGACGACGTCGAACTCTATGACCTGTCGGTCGATCGGGCCGAACAAGTCAACTTGGCCCTGGACCCCGATGCCGAGACCCTCGAAACCATTGAGCAATACCAGCAAGAGCTAATCGCCTGGCAAGAGTCGGGGGCCACCCCTTATGGGCAGACCCAGCTGGAGCTGGACGAAGAAACGGAGCAGATGCTCCAAGATCTGGGCTACTAGGATCGCGGCAACGCAAATCAATTTTGGAGAGTGTGATGGCAGGTTTTGCCTTTGAGCTGGGCGCGTGGGCGCCGTTTTTCTGGCTCTTGGCCGCGGGCTTGATCGGCTACGCGCTGCTCCAGGCCGTGCAGGCGGGGCGGGCCGCCGGGGTGAAGAGCCTGACGGAAGCGCTCTTTCGCTGCACCGCAGCCGGCCTGCTGTCCATCCTGTGGAGCGCTCTGCTCCTGGCCGAACTGGGCCGGCTGCGTTTGCGCTGGCTGCTGGGGGCGCAGTTGCTGCTCGTACTCCTCTCTTTGCTCTGGGCCTGGCGGCGGAGAGCCTCCTGGCGCTTGCCCCGGCCTCGGCGGGAGGACTGCTTGGCCCTGGTGCTCCTCGTAATTGTGACAGGCCTGACCTGCCGACCTCACCTGCACGTCCTGGGCGGAGAGGGTCAGGGCCTCTACCTTGCCATCGCCGGCAGCCTTGCCCGCAGCGAAAGCATCGCCGCGATTGACCCCGAGTTGTCGGCCCTGGATCCCCAATGGGCCCGGCAGGAATTTTTTTATCCCTCCCCATGGGCCGGCGAAACGACCCCCTTTGGCGACGTCTTGGCCCAGGCCCGCTACCTGGAGGGTTTTATCCTGGACGACCAGGAACCGGGCAAAATCGTGCCCTCGTTTCTGCACATGTTTCCGGCCTGGCTGGCGCTCAACTACAAATTGGGCGGAATTGACGGTATGCTCCAGGCCCAATTTGCGACCGGGCTTTTGGCCGTCCTGGCCGTTTACCTGGCCGGCCGGGCCCTGTTCGGCCGCAGAACGGCCTTTGGGGGCGCCCTGCTCCTGGCGGTCAATCTGGGCTTTACCTGGCTGCACCGTACGCCCGCGCCGGCCGGCCTGGCGCAGCCGCTGCTCTTTGTCCTGCTCTATGGCCTGCTGGGACACCAGGCGGGCGAGGATCGCGGCGCCGAGATGTTGGCCGCCCTATCCCTGGGCGCGCTTTTGCACATCCAGCTCGACGCCCTGCTGCTGCTGGGCCTGGTTGCGGTCTGGCTGCTGTGGATGCTGGCCCGGCCGGATGGCCGCTGGGGCCATTGGCGGCTCTTTTTGCTGCTGGCAGGCCTGCAGTTGCTCCATTTCCTGGTTTACGTTCGCGCCCTGGCCTGGGGCTATGTGCTCTCGACCGCCTGGGCGCTGCTTGGCGGTCGAACGCTTTGGCTTTCGCTCCTGCTGCTCCTCTTGGGGGCGGGCGCCGTTGTCGTCGCCGTCGGTATCCGCCGCGGCTGGTTCAGCAAAAACCTCCGCGGGGCCCGATTGGTTGCGGTGGCTCTGGTGGGGGCGCTGTCACTGGGCGCCTACTGGGTCAGCCAGGCCCGCCTCCATGCGGGCCCTGCCTATGGCGGCTGGAGTCCTGCCGGCCTGTTCCAATCCCTGACGTCCTGGGGCTTTGCCCTGGGGGTCGGTGGCCTGCTGCTCTTTTTGTGGCGCGGCCGGCCGGCCCAGGCCTTCCTGTGGCTGGGGCCATTCCTGGCCTGCCTCACGTTCTACCTGGGCTGCGGCGAACAGGCGGCCGAGTTCCTGAATTTGGGGCCGGCCGGCGCTGCCGTCGTGATCCCGGTGCTCCTGCTGGGGGCGGCCTATTTTATAGAGTGGATTGGCCAGCTTTTGTCCGGCTGGAGGAGTCGCTGGGTCCCCTTGCTGCTGGGCGGTTGCCTGCTTGCGATCACTGCCATGCCCTCAATTGCCCTGGCCAAGCACGTCGAATACCTCGGGGCCGTGGGAGCCGTCCGCCAGTTGTCGCAGGAAGTGGAGCCCGAGGCCATCTTGCTCTTTTTCGATCCCGCGCAAGCGCAGCTTTTTGCTCCTCCACTGCGATACCTCTTTGACCGACAGGTCTTTGTGCTGCAGCAGGAGAATCCAGACACGGCGGCCCTGCGCGATTTGGTCGAACAATGGGAGCAACAGGGTCGCTCGGCCTACCTGATCACGCCCCACGGAATGGACCGCCTCGCCCTACGAGATCTGGTTATGGCCCGGCAGGCGATCTTTTCCTTTCATTTCCCTCAGATGGACCTTTCCCGCGGTCGCATGCAGGCACAGGCTGTGGTCCGCGACCTGACGCTGCACCGCTTACAGGCCCTGCCCGCGCTGACCTCGGGCCAGGAGATGGTAATCGACGTGGGGGGCGACGATCTTGCCTACATCTCCCGGGGGTTTTATGCCAAGGAAAGCACGGCCGACGGGCGCAGCTTTCGTTGGACGGAGGATCAGGCCGAGATTGAGCTGCCCGGCAGATGGTTTTGCCTGCCAGGGGCCCCAATCCTGACCCTCGTTCTGTCGCAGAACTTTGCCTCAGCGCAAGAGCCCGCCATGTTTGCCCTGCGCCTGGAAGAGACCGTATTGGGCCAGATCGAGCCTCCGCCGAGTTGGCAGTCCGTCCAATTCCCCATTCCAGAAACGTTGGGGCCACAGTTTTGCCAGCAGGACGTGGTGTTGCTGCAATTGAGCGGTCCTGTCTGGAGTCCATCCTGGACCGGCAAAAGCGTCGATTCGCGCTTGCTCGGCCTGGCCCTGGACCAGGTGATCCTGACCCTGCCCTGAGACCGGGCTGCTCTGGGGGGCGCGCCATTTTTCAGATGTGCTTGTAGAGCCCCCCCCTGCACCGCCTTGACATGCCTTTTGGGCCAATGCTATAATGTCCTTGCCAAAGAAACCCAAGGAGTCGGGGACACTTGCCGGGGCCGGGCCCAACCATAAAGCACGCTTATGGAGGAGAAAACTATGAATCGACGTCGTGTCGTCCTTATGCTTGGAATATTGCTGCCGTTTTTGCTGTCGATCGTTACGGGGGTAACCGCCCAGAATCCGGATGTCGGCCGGCCGGCGCATCTGGAGGCCACCGCCGGCCGGGCCGGCCGACCGATGGGCGCTCCAAATGGGGTCGCTGCAACCTGGTCCTTTTTCGGCATGGATATGTACCTGAGCGGGATCGATCGCTCCGATACCGAAGTGGACACGCTTTCCACACACGCCCAGACGATCGGGGTCAAATGGTCGCGGGAGGAGTTGGCCTGGGCCATGTACCACCAGTCCTGGGGGCCGGGCTATTACGACGGCCGCATCCGCACGATCTATGAGGATGGCTTTGGCATCATCGCCATCCTCCTGACCACGCCCACCGAGTATCGCAAACCGGAATGCCAGGACAACCCCCTGTGCCCGCCGGCCAATCCACAGGACTTTGCCAACTTTGCCGGCCAGGTTGTCGAACGCTACGACGGCGACGGCAAGAACGACGCCCCCGGCTCTCCCCGCATAGCGGCCTGGGAGGTCTGGAACGAGCCCGACCAGGCCGCCGTCTGGCCGCCCGCCCCAGATCCTGTCGCCTACACCCAGATGCTCTGCGCCGCCTACACGGCCATCAAGGCCGCCGATCCCACGGCCACCGTGCTCATGGGCGGCCTGACCGATTGGGACACGGTCGGCCTGAACGGCTTTGGCGACCAGGTCGTGGCCAACGGCGGCTGGAATTGCTTTGACGTGGTCTCGTTCCACCCCTTTATGCTCAGCATCGCCCCGGACAAGCCCGGCGAGTACGCCAACATGCGCTACCGGGCCAAAATGGTCGTGGACTGGATCCAGAGCAACGGCGGCGGCAAGCAGGCCTGGGCCACCGAGTACGGCTGGTCTACCTGCAGTTCGGGCAGCGACTGCGTCTCGGAGGACGTCCAGGCCAACTATCTGGTCCGGGGCACGGCCATGATCGCCGCGGCCGGCTTTGCCCACACCGACTATTTCCAACTGCTGCACAAAACGACCGGTATGCCCACGCCCTACAAGGAATGCTCGCTGCTGCGCGACGATTGGACGCCCAAGCCGGCCTATTACGCCTACAGTGTCATGACCGACATGCTGGAGAACAGCTCCTACCAGGGCACCGGCCCCCTGTACAACGTCTCGGACACCAGCGCCGATCGCTACGACTACAAGTTCCGGCGCACGAACGGGGCCTACGTCGACGTGGTCTGGCAGGTGCAGGGACAGGCCAATTACCAGTTCCCGGTCGAGGCCGGCGTGACCTCGGTCACCGTCTACAGCCGGGATGGCTCCGCCCAGGCGCTGACGCCGGTGGGGGGCTATGTGACGGTCACCCTGTCCGAGAGCCCGCGCTATATCGTGCGCAGTTCCAACGTCAGCTACAGTTACCACGTCTACCTGCCGCTGACCCATAAATAGGGCCGCACGATCCGGCGCGAATGGACCCAAACGTATACGAGGAGGAGTGGATGAGCGAAACATATAGCCCGGACGAGGAACTGGCCGACTCGCTGCGCGAGATCCGCGAGCAGGTCCGGCAGGAAGAGGGCTTGCCCTGGAACAAGCCGGATCCTACCCAGGAGGAGCGCTATCTCTATGGCGACCACGACCTGGAACTCTTTCCCCAATTCCGGCGGCGCCTGGGTGAGCTGCATACCCGCCACCTCATCCGCGAGCAGCCCTTCAGCTCCGGCCTGCCCCTGGTCGGCCGGCTGATCGCCTGGTTTCGCGAACGCTGGAACCGCGTCTCGACCAAGTGGTACGTCCAGCCCATGCTGGCGCAACAGAACCAGTTCAACGCCCTGGTCGCGCAGTTGTTCCAGGACGCCTACCAGCTCCAGCGCGATTCCTCCCTCGACCTGGCCCGGCGGATGGACGCCCTCTTTACCATCCTGACCCGGGGCCAGGCCGGGGTCAACGCCCGATTGCAGGACCAACACGCGCAGATCCGGGATTTGAATACCCGCAACGAGGGCCTGACCGGGCACGTGCTAGAGCTGCAGAAAGGGGTAGACTTTATCACCGAGCGACTGCAAGAGGTGTACCAGGGCTCTGACTTTATGCAGGAGCGCCTGCGGGAGGTGCAGCAAAAAACGGGAACGCTGTACGACCAGGTGCAACTGATGCAGGAGGCCAGCCAGCGGGAACTCGAAAAAGTGTCCCGGGAGCAGCAGGAACTGGCCCAGCAGCAGGTCCTGGACCGTCGGGCTACCTCCTTTGTGCGCAGTGAAGCATCCCGGTTGATGGAACTCCTCTCCTCCGCTCGGGACCTCTCCCCCCAGGAGTTGGAGCAGGTCGCCTCTCGCCAAGAGACCCTGCAGGATCTGGACTATTACCGCTTCGAGGAGCGCTATCGTCCCGAATCCGACGTAAAAGCCTACCAACAACGCTACGTGCCCTTTTTCGAGGGCCGCCGCAACGTGCTCGACCTGGGCTGCGGCAAGGGCGAGTTCCTGGAGGTGCTGCGCAGCGCCGGCATCGAGGCCTACGGCGTCGATCTGAACGAGTCGATGGTGCACATGTGCCAGGAGAAGGGCCTGCTGGCTTTCCAGGGGGACGCGCTGGAACACCTGGCCGGCCTGCCCGACGACTCGCTGGGCGGACTCTTGGCCGCCCACCTGATCGAGCATCTCCCCCCCAGCACGCTGCGTGAGATGACGCAGTTGGCCCTGGCCAAGATCGAGCCCGGGGCCTATATCATCCTGGAAACGCCCAATCCCCTCTCCGTCTGGGCCCTGACCAATTATTTCTACATGGACATGTCACACGTCAAGCCGGTCCACCCCAAGGCGATCTCGTTCATTTTGGAAATGCAGGGCTACCGGGACATTGAGGTGCAGTACCTCAGCCCGATACCCCACCACGTTCAAATGGAGCTGCTCCCCGAGAATACCCGGACGTCCTGGCGGGAGATCGTCGGCCTGCTCAACCAGAACCTGGAGCGCCTGAACGACTTTCTCTACGGATTCGCCGACTATGCCATCATTGCCCGTAAATAGGCCGGAGGAGAGGATGCTGCGTATCGCCTTGTTTAGCCCGCTGCGGCCCATTGCCTCCGGCATATCGGATTACAGCGAGGAACTGCTGCCCCACCTGGCGCGCGAGTCCGAGGTCACCCTGTTCCTGGATGGTTACGTACCCTCCAACCCGTTGATCCGCCGCCAATTCCTCGTCTATGACGCCGGCCTGTTCGAGTCAATTCACCGGAGGCAGCCCTTTGACGTCTGCCTCTACCACATGGGCAACCACCCCAGCCACATCTATATGTACCGCCTGATGCAGCGCTATCCAGGGGTGGTCATGGTGCACGACGCCGTGCTGCACCACTTTTTGCGCTATTTGTTTGTGCTTCAGCAGGACCGGGAGGCCTACCTGGCGGGCTTTTCCCCAGAGCTCGGCCCCTCCCTGGCCCGGCGGCTGCAGCACGATGTCTTGACCGACGTGGACTATTTTTTCTTCCCCGGCCTGCGGCGGGTCGTCGAGGCCAACCTCGGTTTTGTGGCGCACAGCGAGTACACCCGCCAGGTGATCCGGCAAATCGATCCCTCGGCGCTGGTCCACGTGGTGCCGCATCATTGGGGGCCCCAGCTTTCCCCCTATGCCGGCCTGCCCCCCGAGGAGATCAAGCTCCGCCTGGGCTACGAGCGGGACAGCTTTCTGGTCGTCTCGCCCGGCATCGTCACGCCGGCCCGGCGCATCCCCTCCACGCTGCGGGTCTTTCGACGCCTGCTGCGGCGCTTTCCCCAGGCCCGCTGCGCCATTGTGGGCTCGGACCACCCCGAAGTCAAGGTGATGGAATGGGTGCACCATCTCGGGCTGGAGGGGCTGGCCGACCTGACCGGTTTTGTCGACGTCCCCACCTTTCAAAGCTATATCCTGGCGGCCGACGTCCTGGTCAACCTGCGCTATCCCTCGGCCGGCGAGACCTCCGGGGGATTGATCCGCGCTCTGGGCATGGGCAAGCCCATCCTGATCTCGAATTTCGGCCAGTACGCCGAATTTCCCGACGACTGCACCCTCAAGGTCGACCTGGGCGAGAACGAGGAGGACATGGCCCTGGCCTACTTGACCGCCCTGGCCCTGGACCCCGAGCTGGGCCGGCGGGTGGGGGAGCAGGCCCGGCGCTACACGCAGCAATATCACGCCATCGAGCGTTCCGCCCGGGGCTACCTCGACCTGATCCGGGCCGTATTGGAGCAAGGACCAGCGGGAGGGAACGGATGTACCGCCCCATCTTTGTGAGCACCTGGTGCGGCCCGGACACTGCGGGCGGGGCCGAGCATTACTGCGGCCGGCTGGCCCAGGAGCTGCGTCGGGCCGGCTACCCCGTAGAGATCTGGACGACGACGGCCCGCGGCTATACCTTTCCCTGGTTCGAGCCCTACTACCCCGAGGGCCTGCAGGAATGGGACGGCGTGCCCATACGCCACTTTCCGCTCCAGCGCCACCAGGAGGTGAGCTTTTTCCGGGAGCGGCCGGAACTCTTGGCCGACATGCCCTCGTTCCCCGAGGGAGAGATGGCCCACCTGGTGGAGATGCCCCAGAGCGACGCCCTTTACCGGGCCATAGAACAGGCCCAGGACGCCGTTTTCTTCTTTTTTATCTATTCGCACAACCTGAGCTTTTGGGGCGGGCAGATCGCCCCGGAGCGCACCGTGCTCTTTCCCACCCTGCACGACGAGCCCTATGCCTATCACAACGCCAGCGCCTACCTGGTCCGCCGCGTGCACCGGCTGCTCTGCCTCTCCGAGCCGGAGCGCCAGTTGGCCCTGGCCCTCTATCTCATCGACCGGGAGCGGACCGCGCTGGTCGGGGGGGGGGTGGACGTGCCCGCCCCCGGCGACGCCTGGCGCTTTGAGCGGCGCCTGCAGAGCCACGAGCCCTTTCTGTTCTACCTGGGGCGGCGCGACCAGGCCAAGCGGGTGCCCGAACTGGTGCGTTTCTTCTGCCAATACGTCCAGGCCCGCCGGCGCAAGGGCCTGCGCCTGCTGCTGGCCGGCCCCGGGGAGGTGGACATCCCGCCGGCCTTGGCCGAACAGGTCATTGACCTGGGCTACGTCTCGGAACAGGACAAGCAGGACGCCTACGCCGCCGCGGCCGTATTCTGCCTGCCCTCCCAACTGGAGAGCTACTCCCTGGTCCTCATGGAGGCCTGGCTGCAGGGCACGCCGGTGCTGGTCAACGCCGCCGGCCAGGTCGCCGTGCACCACTGCCAAAAGAGCCACGGCGGGCTGTACTACCGCGATTACGCCGAGTTCGAGGCCTGCCTGGACTACCTACTGCAGCGGCCGGCGCTGCGCCGGCGCCTGGGCGCGGCCGGCCGGGACTATGTGCTGCAGGAGCACACCTGGCCGGCCACCCTGGAACGGGTCCTGCAGGCGCTCGAGGGGGCCGGCCGGCCCCTGGCCCGCATCCCGCCCGCGGAGGGCGTCGATCAAGCGATCGATCGATCCCCCGATCCAGCACAGACGTGAGTACCTTACCATCGAAATTCTTGCACATGAACAAGAATTTCAACCACAAAGGACACAAAGGGACGAAGGGGGAAAAAATCTTGTGTCCTTTGGGGGTCTTTCCTTTTTGAGTCCGGCTTGGCCGGGTTAGGAGGTATGCTTGGTGACCAAAGATGAACCCCACGACAGCCTGGACGTCGAAGGGATTATGGCCGAGATCCGCGAGAAAATCGCCCAACGCCAAAAGGAGGGCGACGTGACGGGCGCGCCAGAGTTGAGCAGCTACGGTGTTTTTCAGGTCATCCCCCCCGACCTGGAGCACAGTATGCACGAACTCAACGAGCGCTGGAACAAGGTCTATGAGCCCCTCAGCGTGCGGAGCCGCATCCCGCTGTTCGGCCAACTCTGGGCCATGGTGCGCCGCCGCCTCCACGGCGAGGTCCGCTCCTACCTCGACCCCATGATCTGGCGGCAGACCGAGTTCAACGCGGCCGTGGTCCGCAGCCTGAACATTGCGGTGCAGTACTTGTACCAGGGGGCCCTGACTAGAGAGGTGCAGGCGCTCATCCGCGAGGTGAATTACCTGCGCCGGGAAAACGAGGCCCTGAAGCAGCGCCTGCAGCGTCTGGAAGAGCCCGACGCAGGGGAACAAGGCCATGAATAAGGTGCGGCAACTGGCCTTGATTGTGCCCTGGTATGGCCTGGATACGGCCGGCGGTGCTGAACGGTACGCCCGCCAACTGGCGGAAAACCTGCACCAGGCCGGCATCGCGATCAGCGTCCTCACCACGACGTCCCGAGACGTCTTTTCGCCCGCTCAGAATGACTACTACCCGGCCGGCTGGCAGGAGGTCAACGGCGTGCCGGTGCTGCGTTTCCCGGCCTGGGCCAAGGTCGGCGACGGCCCCAAGAACCCACCCGCCCCCCTGCTGCCCCCGCACCTGGCCCCGCTGTCCAGTACTGAGCGGCACATGATCGACGAGTTCTGGGCGGACGACGGCCTCTACGAATACGTCGCCGAACACCGCCAGGACACCCTGTTTTTTCCGATGCCCTACATCTGGGGGACCAGCTTTTGGAGCGCCCTGATCGCCCAGGAGCGGGCCATCCTGATCCCCTGCCTGCACGACGAGCCCCAGGCACACTATGGCGTGTACCAACACATGTTTCAGCGCGCGCGCGGCGCGCTATTCAACACCCTGCCCGAGATGCAGTTGGCCCAGCGGCTGTACGGGCTGCCGGCGGAGTGGAGCCGCGTGATCGGCGTGGGCTTGGATATGCACTGGCAGGGGGACGCGCAGCGTTTCCGGCAAAAGTTCTTTCCCGAGCCCTTTATCTTTTATGCCGGCCGGCGCGATCAGGGCAAGCGGGTGCCGCTGCTGATCAAGCTGTTCTGCGCCTACAAGGATCGACACCCCGGCCCGCTCAAACTGGCGCTGGCCGGCAAGAATCCCGTCTCGATCCCCCTGGAGTTCAAGGATTCGGTCCTCGACTTGGGCTATCTCTCCGAACAGGACAAGCACGACGCCTACGCGGCGGCGACCCTGGTCTGCAACCCCTCGGTGGTGGAGAGTTTTTCCCTGGTCATCATGGAGGGCTGGCTGCAGGGCGCGCCGGTCCTGGTCAACGCGGCCTGCGACGTGACCGTATGGCACTGCCGCGAGAGCAATGGGGGGCTCTACTTCCAGGACTATGCCGAGTTCGAGGGCTGCCTGAACTATTTGCTGGAGCGCCCCCAGGTCCGCGAGCGCATGGGCGCCCTGGGCCGGGCCTACGTACGGCAGAACTATGCCTGGCCCGAGGTGATGCAGCGCTTTATCATGGCCCTGGAAGAGTGGGGGGTGCCGGTGCCCTATCGCGGCGCGGCCCCTTCGCCCCAGATGGGAGACTGAGGGGATGGTGCTCCTCGGCGCGCTCGGCCTGCTGGCCCTGCCGGCCCTGGTGGGGCACCTTTTCTACCGCTCTTTTGCGCCCCCGGAGGAGGGGGATTCCCTCAGTGCGGTCCTCTTTGGGCAGGGATGGGTCGGCCTTTCGCTCTGCGCTTGGGGGGCGCTGCTGCTGGCGGAACTGGGCTGCTTCAGCCTGCGCTCCCTGGCCCTGCTGCTGGCGCTGGGCAGCGCCGCCGTGCTCGCCGCGCGCTGGCGGAACGCACGCCGCTGGCGCTGGCCGCGTCCCCAGCCCTGGGCCTGGAATACGCTGCTGGTCGCGCTCTTGTTCATCGGCATCGGCGTGCTCTGGGCCTACCCGGGCGAAGCCATCCTGGGGGGGCAGGATCCCGGCGTCTATGTGTCCATTGGGGCCTCCATCGCCCGCAGCGGTGGGATCGTCCGGCACGACCCCTGGATCGCCGCCCTGGACGCGCCGGAGCGCCCGCTGGTCCTGCGCTATTACCTCGACCAGTGGTGGCAGACGCCCGGTTTTTACGTGACCGACCTGGCCGGCGGTGAGGTCACCCCGCAGTTCCTGCACCTCTATCCGGCCTGCTTGGCCCTGTTCTACGCCGTCGGCGGGCTGGACCTGGCCCTGCTGGCCACGCCCCTGTTTATGCTGCTGGGGCTGCTGGCCGTCTTTATTTTCGTGCGGCGTTTCCTGGGAGAGTGGCCGGCCCTGGTCGCGGCGGCGCTGCTGGGGCTGAACCCGGCCCTG
>JAFGKG010000097.1 GCA_016928715.1 Chloroflexia bacterium | reverse complement strand
TCAGCTTCTTCCGCCCCGGCCAGCCAGGCCGGCAGGCCCTCCTCCTCGGCGGCGGGTGCGGGCTCGGCCTCTTTTTCCTCGGCCAGCCAGGGCGGCAGGCCCTCCGCCTCGGCGGCGGGCGCGGGCTCAGCTTCTTCCGCCTCGGCCAGCCAGGGCGGCAGGCCCTCCTCATGGGCGGTGGGGGCGGGCGCGGGTTCAGCTTCTTCCGCCTCGGCCAGCCAGGGCGGCAGGCCCTCCTCCTCGGCGGGGGGCGCGGGTTCAGGTTCTTCCGCCTCGGCCAGCCAGGGCGGCAGGCCCTCCTCCTCGGCGGGGGGGGCGGGTTCAGGTTCTTCCGCCTCGGCCAGCCAGGGCGGCAGGCCCTCCTCCTCGGCGGGGGGCGCGGGGGTGGCCTCTTTTTCCTCGGTCAGCCAGGGCGGTACACTTGCCCCTGGTGTGGGCGCGGCTTCCTCGGGCATCCTCGGCGGGGCGGCCTCTGGTTCGGATGGCCTGCCTGGTGTTGTTGGCGGTTCTGGGGTAGGACTAACGCCCTCCCCCAGCGACTTGAGCCAGGAAGGGACCTGTTCCGCTTCGGGGACTTGGTCCTCTTCTTCTGGGATCAGGCGTTGGCCGCACTTGCCGCAGAAGACAAAGCTATCTGGATTGGGGGTTTTGCAATTCGGACAAAAGATCACCGCCCTATCCTCCCACTTGTGAGGGCCGGCGCCCCACAGAAATTATTCGGCATAAGGACGTTCCAAGCCCAAGACCACGCGCATCGCTGTAGCGATCGCGCCGATGGCGGCTCCAATGAGGATGGCCCGTATTCCTGCCATGGCCGGCACCCGTAGTAGCCATTCCTGCAATCGCACAAGCGGTTGCAAAAAGGGCCACTGCGATCTTGTTGGCAGGGATCCCAAAAGAACGATAACCGCAGCGATTGTCAGCAAGCTCGTCTCTAGGTTGCGTAGGCGCAGAGAACGAAAGATCGCCGTGGTCAGGAAAAAGGCCAATAGCGAGAAAAAGGTTGTGGACAGTGGGGCCAGGACATAATAAAAGACCCAGCGTACTCGGGGGTCCCCCGGTCCCGTTCCGTAACCGGTTGGGGGCGGAAACAGACCCACGATGATCACGGCCAGAGCGGCCAGGATCAGCACCAGGCTGTAAGGCCACCCCTTTTCCCGGCGCAGGATTTTTTGGCCGTGGGTGCGGGCGACGTTGACCAGTCCCAACAGGATCGCAAAGGCAGCGATGATGGAGGCCCATTGGACCAGGCCATTAAAGAGTGGATCCAAACCCGGCCAGGAGACAAAAAAATGTATCAGGACCAGGGCTCCAACCGTAGAGGCGAGAAGCCAGGGTACAATGACGGTCAGGATCCGTCGGAGCATAGACGGCCTCCTCAGGGCAGGGGCATTTGCAGCAGAAAGCCCAGGGTTCTTTCGAGGGCTCCTACTGTAGCCAGGATTACGCCCAGTACAATCAGTAACAACAATACCATACGAATGCCGTCCTGAACCAAGATGCCGACCATGCGGACGGGGCTTTGTTTCAGGTAGGCGGGGGCGGCATACACTTCTTCGCCCAGCAGAAACTCCTGGGTCAACAGGGGCAGGAAGGGCATGGACAGGAGGCGGGTTGCCCCGATGACCTGGAATGAGGTCTGTTCGGCCCCGATCTCGCCCATCAGCAGGATTTCTTCCCCAAAGGAACCGATCAGCACATTGGCTTGCACGTCTGGTTGTCCCAGGGTATCCATGACGCCCGCTGCATAGGCCAGGGGATTTTGTTGGGCCACAAAGCGGCTCTCTGTCCGCAAACCGGCGGGTTGTCCGGCCTCATACATGGCCAAGGAGAGCGCTTTTTCCGCCATTACATTGACCAGGGCATCGTTGCTGCTGGCCTGCACCGGGACACCGAGGGATAGGGCTTCCTCGGCCACGCCGCGCAGCGCTGCCAGACCGGCCAATGTCTCGGCCGCGCTGTCGGCCTGGTGCAGCGATCCCCCTCCAGGGGATAGGTGTACCGTCTCTCCCATTTCGGCGGCCCGGCGGAGGGCGGTGCGCAGCGCCTCGATGGGCTCCAGTGGCCGCAGTGAAACTTGTTTGATGCGTCCTCGGCGATACCAAAGGACCCAAAAGGTCACAAAGATGATCGAGAAAAGGCCCAGGAGCAGGACGGCCAGCAGGGTCGCTCCACCAAATCTCAAGGTCATGGGGTGTTCTCCTTGTCCTGGGCTGGCAAGTGATTCAGCAGGTGCGTTTCCAAGGCGGCTAGCAGGCCTTCCAGGCGGGAGCGGTCGCAAAAGATCGCTGCGGCGCGGCCGGTTTGCTGCTGCCACCTCTTCAGGGGCAGCATTGGGTGTAGGAAGGTCAATCCCTGTCCGAGGATAAAGGACAATGGCCGCAAGGTCTGCAAGAACAGAAAGGCCGGCCCGGCCAGGCCTCTTTCCTGGAGCCAGGTTGCGGCGGATGCTGTCTCTTGATCCTCCCGGTCGAGCCAGTGCTGATTGGCCATAGGAACCTTCAACTTGTGTGCCCAATCCCATAGGTCTGCGCTTTCCACTAGTATACCATACCTTGGTCATCCTTGCAATGTTTTATGGTCTCCAGGCAACTTTTTTGCCCCGCCCCCTTGATATTTCGGTCCTGGGCTTGACAGAATGGGCAATTCATAGTTTCATGTGGGTGTTGAAATGATCTATTGTAGCTCCAGGAGGCTCCCGATGAAAAAGATTACCCTGCTTGATCGTCTGCGCTATGCCTTTGATAACACGCTGTCCAAGGGTCCTGTCGCCCTGGTTGGTTGGCTGCTGGTGCTTTCGCTCCTGCTGATCGTATTGAGCACGGCCGCGATTTGGGCGGTTGGGGTTTCGCCCGATTCGGACCTGGGCCGCCTGTTCTGGACCAATATGATGCAGACCTTGGATCCCGGGGCGATCGATGCGGATGCGGGCAGTTGGACCTTTTTGCTGATCATGCTCGGGGTCACTTTTGGCGGCATTTTTGTGACCAGCACGCTCATTGGTATCTTGACCACTGGTATTGAGGAGCGTATTGATAGCCTGCGCAAGGGTCGCTCGCGGGTCATTGAGAGCAATCACACCGTGATTCTGGGTTGGTCTGAACAGATTTTTTCCATTATCTCCGAGCTGGTCGTTGCCAACGCCAATCGACGTAAATCCTGTATCGTCATTATGGCCGAGCAGGACAAGGTCGAGATGGAGGACGAGATTCGCGAAAAGGTGGGCTCGACCGGGCACAGCCGCATTGTCTGCCGCACGGGCAACCCCATCGATCTCAATGACCTGGGCCTGGTCAGCCTGCAGACGGCCCGGTCCATTATTATCCTGCCCAACGAAAGTGGTGATCCGGATTCAGGTGTGATCAAGGCCCTTCTGGCCATCACCAATCATCCGGCACGCCGGCCGGAACCCTATCACATCAGCACCGAGATCCGTGATCCTCGAAATATCCAGGTTGCCCGCATGGTCGGCGGAGACGAGGTGGAATTGGTCCCGATAGGCGACTTGATCTCGCGGATTATTGCCCAGACCTGCCGTCAATCGGGCCTCTCGACGGTCTATACCGAATTGCTCGACTTTGACAACGATGAAATCTACTTCCAACCGGAAAGCGCTCTGGTCGGCAAGACCTTTGGGCAAGCCCTGCTGGCCTATGAGGATTCAGCGGTGATAGGCCTCTGGTCTCCGGGGAACCCGCCCAGTCTTAATCCTCCAATGGATACCCCGATCCTCGAGGGGGACCGGCTCATTGTGATTTCCGAGGACGATGATACCATTCAACTGTCTGGCAAGGGCGATCTGGATATCCAAACCGCGGCGATTGCCACCCGCCGGGAAAAAGCCCAAGTTCCAGAGCACACCCTGATTCTCGGTTGGAATCGGCGCGTGCCTTTAATTATTCGGGAACTGGACGCTTACGTTGCCCCCGGGTCGACTGTCCACGTGGTGGCCGATCTGGATCGAGAGACAGAAATCGCTCGCTGCTGCAAGAGCCTGAAAAACCAGGCCCTCTCTTTTCAGCAGGCGGACACTACCAGCCGCCTCGTGTTGGACGAACTGTCCGCCGAGGATTATAACCACGTGATCATTCTGTGTTATTTGGATACGCTGTCCTCTCAAGAGGCCGATGCCCGGACCCTGATCACACTGCTGCACCTGCGCGACATTGCCGACCGCAGCCAGCGGTCCTTTTCCGTCGTCAGCGAGATGCTCAACATCGATAACCGCAACCTGGCCGAGAGTACCCGGGCCGACGATTTTATCGTCAGTGACCGTTTGATCAGCCTGCTGCTCTCCCAGGTCTCGGAACACAAGGCGCTCAACGCGGTCTTTGCCGACATCTTTGATCCGGATGGCTCCGAGATTTATCTCAAGCCGGCCTCGGACTATGTGCTGTTGGATCGGCCGGTCAATTTTTACACCGTGGTCGAGTCGGCGCGCCGCCAGGGCCAGGTCGCTTTTGGCTATAGGATCGCGGCCCACGCCGCCGATGCCTCACGGGATTACGGTGTTGTGGTCAACCCGGATAAATCCGACTGGATCAGTTTCCACGAGGGGGACAAAATCGTGGTGTTGGCGGAGGATTGAGCAGGAGATTTGACCGTCTTGGATCGACGCGCGCGTCGGCTTAGTGGCATCCCAGGGTCTGGCGATATAACCAGTATAGTCCCCGCTGATAAGGGTGGTCGTAGGCCCCGACGGTGCGGACCATCTCCCCCCCAAAGCCCTGCTTGAAACGATATACGCCCCAGAGCCCGTCGCGCACGTTCTTTTCGTTCAGGGTTTCGCGCTCGTCCTGGCCCTGGGCGATGCTGTCGGGGATGCCCCAGAGGTCGTAGCGGCTGCAGCCCTGCTCGCGTGCCCAGCGTATGGCCTCCCACTGCAGCAGATAGGTGGGCATGTGGCGCTGCCCCTCGCTGCGGGAGGCCCCGTACATATAGATGGCCTCCGGGCCGCAGGCCGCGGCCCAGAGTGCGGCCAGGATTTGGCCCTGGTGTTCGGCAAAGAGCAGCGTTCCATGGCCGGCCTGGTTAAAGAGGCGGTAAAAGTCCTGGTAATAGCTCTGGTTGTGGACGCCGAATGCATCCCGAGTGGCGGTTTCTCGCAGCATTTCGTAAAAGAGGTTGACGTCTGCCGGGCTCTGGGCCGTCCGCACGGTGACACCCCGCCGGCCGGCCAGGCGCACGTTGTAGCGGGTCTTGGACTTGAAACTGGCCAGCAGATCCTCCTCACTGCCGCGCAGATCCACCAGCATGCTGCTGCGGGGCTGCACGCAGCGGCCGACCCGCAGGCCGAGCCCCCGCAGCCGCTCGTGCAGGGCCGGCTCGTCGGGCCGGTTGGGCTCGATCTTGAGAAAAATGCCGCGGCGGCTGCGGGCCGCTTTGGCAATGGCCTGCAGCATGGCCGCCGTGACGGCCCGATCCTGCCAGTCCAGCAGGGGGCCCCGGGGCACGTAGGCCAGCGAGACCAGGGGAAGCCGGCGAAAGAGCACCTGGGCCGCGGCCTGGATCTGCCCCTGGCGCAGCAGGGCCAGGCGTAGGGGCTCCCAGCCAAAAGCGTTTTTGAGTTCGCCCCAGGCAAAGCTCTGCAGCAGGTGGCCCTGGGGATGGCCGGCGACGAAACGGTCCCAGTCGGCCCGCTGTTGTTCCGAGATGAGCGCAATCTCTGATCCCAAGGGGAGGTTCATGGGCCGGACTCCCCTGCGGGTTTGTCCAGCAGCTCTACTTCCAGGGCCACGGCGCCCAGCGCTTCCTTTTCGGGCGGATAGATCTCGCGCAGGGCCGGCAGCAGTTCCCCCGGCGGCAGGTCCGGGGCGATGGCGCCGGCCCGCTCGTGGGCCAGCATCTCCTCGAACGAGGCGTAGCGCCCGATACGGCGGATGCGCACGCGGTGCTGCTCGTTCAGCCAGAGAGAATCGCCCGGCTCCAGCCGGGTGATGTTGCTGTAGCCCACCCGCACCTCGACCGTCTTGCGGCCGGCCAGGATCTGCTGCAGGTAAGGTTCGCGAATCCAGAGCACTTTATCTCGGGGCATACTTTTCTTTCCAGGCTTTAACTGCCAGAGGACAACGTCAGACGAGTTGAGGAGGGTCTGTCCTGCAAGCGCGCCGCCAGAGGCAGAGAGGTGCGGCATGTCGGATTGAAACGGCATCCTTGCGGCCAGGGATTTCTCTCAGCTGTGTTCGGGAGACCTATCCCTTGCCGTTGCTGCCCGACTGCTCCTGCTCGGAATGACAGCGGCGGGACTGTCCTAGGGCTTGGGCTGGTGGATCATGTCCGCGATCCAGCGGTAGCGAAAGTCCTGTCCTTCCAGGACGGCCAGCGCGCCGGCGCAGCCATAGACCAGGCCGCCCAACAGGACGCCGATGGTGAGCAGGCTAAAGCCCAGGGCAAAGGGCAGCAGGCAAAATCCGACCACCAGGTAGAGTAGGGGAATGGTGACCGCCCAGAGCGCGGCCGAGACGCCCCCGAGCAGCAGCAGCAAGAGCAGGACCCCGACCTGAAAGATCAGGGCCTGCAGGGCGTGCCAGTCGACGTACTTGGATTTTTTGCTGTAGAGCAGCCACAAGATCAGGGCGACAATGGGCCCGCCGACGCCGGTGAACAGGTTGAGCAGGACACTGCCGTGGGCGATCGCGGCCAGGCGCTGTTCCTCGGTTGAGGAAGGGGGGCCTACGGGACGCTCGTTCTCGGACATTTTCTCCTCCATCAAAATTATGCCATAGTCTCTACTTGGCCCAGGTGCCGGCCCGGCTGAACAGCAGCGCGCCCACGCCCCCGCTGGGGGCCAGGATGGCCCAGGCCGGTCCCAGGCAGGGGATCATAACGCCGGGCAAAATAGTCAGCGGGACCAGGATGGCCAGGCCCAGGGCGGCGGGCAGCCATGGGGCCGGCGAGTCCCGCCCAGTCTGGGCGATGAGGGCCTCGCCCAAGGCGATGCCGGATAGGGCCAGGCCGACGGCCCAAAGCACTCCGACCAGTACGTATAGAAAGGGGATCAGCGGGATGCCGATGACGATCAGCAGCAGCAGCAGGCTGAGCAGGGGCAGCAGCATCGCCAGCAGCAAGCTGGTGATGACGCCGATGGTCAGGCTGGGGACAAGTCTGCCGCGCAGTGTTTCGATCACGACCTGGGTGCGCTGCGGTAAAAAGGCGCGCAGGACGACCGCCAGGAGCATGCAGATGCCAAAGGTCAGGCCGGACAGGAGGATGACCACGCCAATGCGGGCCCAGGCACCGCCCAGAGGACGGTCCGCCTCCCCGTACCAACTGGCCGGAAAGAGGCTGCTTTCCCACAGTGCCCCCTTTACAGTGGCATTGGGCGCTCGTTGCAGTACCCCCTCCATCGCCATGGCATCGCCCTGGACCTGGCAGCCCTCTCGCAGCAGTATTTCCCCACCGACGCTGATGACGTCGCCGCTGACCCGGCCTCCTACCTGTACGGATCCACCCATGGCCACGGCGTTGCCCTCCACGGAGCCCAGGATTACCAGGTCTCCGCCGATGACGGTGGCATCCCCCTGGCAGCTTTGTTCGGAACCGATGATCAGGTCCCCCCCGATTTTGCTGCAGGGTCCGCCTTGCGCCAGGGCCGGTTCAGCGAAGAACAGGCTGCCGACGATCAGTATGGCGAAAAGCAGGAGCGGTTTCACTAGGGATCGTTTCACAGCTACCTCCTGTCGGTGCGCCGTCTGCTGCGAACGGGCTCTTCAAGTGGGGTGTTGGCGTTCCGCCAGAACCAGGACCACAACAGGGCCAATATCACGACGAGCAGGACAAACAAGGGGATCCAGGGCCAGCGTAGGGCCTGCCAGCTTGCCTGGACGATGGGCCCAAAGGCCCGGAAAATTTGCCGGACGCTGTCCCAGACCGCGGCCAAGGCCTGCTGTCCCCCCTTCTGGAAAGGCATCCAGTTGGCTTGTGCTAGGTTCCGCCCCAGGGAGAGCACCAGCGCAGTCGACCCGATCAGCATCAGGGCGAGGGCGGCGGTGACCAGAATGCCGGCCCGGGCCCAAATGGACAGCGGCCGGGCTGTAGGAGACTGGACGTCGTCCAGTTGCTCTAGAACCGATTGGGTCAGCCCGGGCGGAGGGTCCACCACCGGGGCGCTTTGCAGCAGTTGCTCCACCTGTTCTACGGACTGCCATGTTGCCCGGCAGCGGGCACACTGCTCCAGGTGGCGGGCGAGTTGTGCCGCTTCCCGCTCCTTGAGACTTCCGGCGATTTTCTCGGACATTAACCGGTCTGCGATGCGGCATCGCATAGGTCGGTTTCCTCCATAGCTCGGGCCAGCATGTGGCGGGCCCGATGCAGACGCGTTTTTACCGTGTTCAGTGACAAACCCGTTGTCTCGGCAATCTCCTTATACGAAAGATCGTACCAATAGCGCAGAACAACGACCAGGCGATACTTTTCCGGTATCTGGCCCAGGAGCAATTGGACTTGGTCGGCGTGCTCCTGGCGCAGGACATTGTGGCCCGGATCCTCCGTAGAGGCTGACAGTCGAAAGGACACATCCTCCAAGGATAACCAAATGTAGCGGCGTCGGCGCAGGATGTCAATGCACAGATTGGAGGCGATCGACAGGAGCCAGGAGGAGAATTTGCGCCCGATCTTGAAGGAGGACAGGGCACGATAAGCTCGCAAAAAGGCCTCCTGGCTGGCATCCTCCGCGTCCTGCGCGTTTCCCAGCATACGATAGGCCAGGTTGTAAACCGGCCGTTGGTAGCGGGTGACCAGTTGTCCAAAGGCCTGCTGGTTTCCCTGCAACGCCTGCAGGATCCAGATTTGTTCCTCTGCGGCCGGATCCGATTCTGTCATCTTTTAGTTTCTATTTGATTACGAGGGAGGGGGATGAAAGGTTCCTAACCTGCGGACAGAGGGACTGCCAAGATCGATCCAGGGCGACTGCGAGCATGGTTAGTCTCTACCCTTACCCCTCCTCGGCCAGCTGTAAAATCAGGTAGAGTAGTTCGAGGAGGATGTTTTTTACGCTTTCGCGTTGGGTGGCTACACAGGGAAGCACTTTGATTTTTGGGTTCAGACGCAAGGCCAGACGCAGCTCGTCGGGTGCCCAGGCATTCTCATCGTCCTGTTTGTTAGCCACGATCACATAGGGCGATTCGCGAAAGGAGGTGAAAAAATCAATGATCCTGGCGGTCTCGCGAAAGGTCTCGGGCCGCGTGCTGTCCACCAGGATAATCAAGCCCAGCATGCCCTCGGAAAGGATCTCCCACATAAAGTCAAAGCGCTTCTGACCGGGGGTGCCGAACAGGTGCAGCACCAAGTCTTTGGCAATGGTGATGCGGCCAAAGTCCATGGCGACGGTGGTCTCGTCCTTGAGTTCGCGGGCATAGTCGGTTGTCCTACGCTCCGTCGAAACAACCTCGATTTCGCTGACCGTGCGGATGAATTGGGTCTTGCCGGCGTTCACTGCACCCGTGATCACCATTTTGACCGTCTGCAACGTTTCACACTCCTCTGACTTTTGGTGTCCAGCGCCCCGGTCGGGGGGGTCTAAAGGTTCCGGATCCGATCGATGATCCGGTTGATCAGGCTGCGCTTAGGTCGCGCTGCCTTGACCGGGGCGCCTGCGTCGGGGGGGGGTATGGCACGCTCCTTTACGAGTTCGACAAGTCCAGCCGACATAAAACCATAGATGATGCGGCAGACGTCGAATTCTCCCAAGCCGGTGCGTTCCGATATATAGCGGAGGGAATCCTTGCCATTGATGCGGGCAAAGACGCGCCACTCGTCGGGTGTGAGATTGACCCCCTTGGCTCGTTCGCTGGGCTGATCCACAAACTTGACCATTACCTCGGTGTTGGGGATACGATCGCGGATGCGGCTCCATTCGTCGATGCGCCGCACGCCTTCCATAATAATGTTCTCCACCCCCAGGGTAATGTTGATGATAATGTCCTCTGGGGCGACGAGTACCCCGCCGTCAAAGCGGAACTCGCCGTCGGGCCAGGTGAACAGGCGGTAGACGGTTTCTTCGATTTGGGTGCGGACGTGTCGCTTGAGCTCCTCTTCGGAGATATAGCCCAGTTCAACCAGCACGGCTCCCAGGGGTTTTCCGGCGTAGGGACCTTGTTGCAGTTGTAGGGCGTGGTCGCGCTGTTCCTCATTGACCCGACCGATGCGCACCAGCATTTCACCCAGGCGCTCCTGCCGGCTGTATTGGGTGGCATAGACCAGCTTGCCCTTTTCGAAATAGAGGGTCGCGGCATCGTCCGCCCGCTTGAGCGTGAGCCGGCCGGTTTTGTAGCCCCGGTCGACCAAGTAGAGAAAGTCGGCTAGACTAAAGTCACGCAAATTACCTACAAGCGCCATACCTTGCCCCCCTTGTTGGCTAAGAGTTCTGGCTGTGCCCCCTATTATACTGTCTTCCGTATCCTTCGTCAAACGGCGCGTCGCCAGGGGACCAAAATCGCCCTTCCTTGCCCCCAACCGGGGACAATGATATAATGTTTTGGAACTAGTTGTCCACGGGCAGGTATCATGTCCTACGAAACCGTCATTGGCATAGAGGTTCACGTCCAGTTGTCCACCCGATCCAAGATGTTCTGTGGCTGTCGGGCGGACGTGTTCGGGGCCGCCCCGAATACCCTGGTTTGCCCGGTTTGCCTCGGGCTGCCGGGCGCGCTGCCCCGGATCAATCGGCAGGCCCTGCGCTACGGGACGATGGTGGCCCTGGCCCTGAATTGCCGCATCGCGCCCTATACCCGCTTTTACCGCAAGAACTATCACTACCCCGACCTGGTCAAGGGCTACCAGATCACAATGTACGACGAGCCCCTGGGGCAGCACGGTTTTGTGGATCTGGATCTGGGCGGGCTGCCCCGGCGCATCTGTATCGAACGCGTACATTTGGAGGAGGATACGGGCAAGTCTATGCACGCTCCCGGAAGGACGCTGCTCGATTTCAATCGATCGGGGGTGCCCCTGGTCGAGATTGTCACCGCGCCGGATTTCCGCAGCCTGGAGGAGGTGCAGGCCTATGCCCAGGAACTGCAGCAGTTGGTGCGCTACCTGCAGGTGAGCAGCGGCGATATGGAAAAAGGCGCGCTGCGTTTCGAGATCAACGTCTCCCTGCGGCCGGCCGGCTCGGACGAACTGGGGGTCAAGGTCGAGCTCAAGAACCTGAACTCGCTGCGGGCACTGCAGCGGGCGCTGCAGTACGAGATCGCCCGCCAGCAGAGCGCCCTGGAAGCCGGGCAGCCGCTGCGGCAAGAGACCTGCGGCTGGGATGAGGAAAGGGAGGAGACCTTTGTCCAGCGCAGCAAAGAGGCTTCTAGCGACTATCGCTATTTCCCCGATCCCGACCTGCCCCCGCTGCGGCCGGCCCCCGAGTGGGTGGCCGAACTCTGGGCCGCCCTGCCTGAACTGCCCTGGCAGCGGCGGGCCCGTTTCGTGGCCGAGTACGATCTGCGCCCCTACGACGCCGCCCTGCTGACCGAGGACCGCGCCGTGGCCGATTATTTCGAAAAGGCGGCGGCCCTGGCCGCCGATCCCCAGATGCCTGGCCCTATCTCTCCCCAAACCCTGGCCCATTGGATCACCGGTGAACTCTTTTGTCTGCTCAAAGAGAGCGGCCAGGATATTGCCCAGACGCCTCTGCGGCCGGCCCTGCTGGTGGAGCTCGTGGCCCTGGTCCAGCGGGGCGCGATCAACGCCAGCGTGGCCAAGGAACTCCTGCCAGAGATCCTGGAACGGGGTGGTTCCCCCCGCCGCCTGGTCCAGGAGCGGGGCCTGGCCCGCATCAGCTCGCGGGAGCAGCTAGCGTCCCTGGTGGCCCAGGCCCTCGCCGCTCATCCCCAGGTGGTGGACGAGTATTTGGGCGCTAAGGAGGCCGCGCTCCAATTTTTGATCGGCCAGGTTATGCAGGCGTCGCGGGGCCGGGCCGACCCGCATCTGCTGCACGAGCTGCTGCGGGACCAGTTGGAGACACTGCGGCAAGTTCGATCCCGTTCCCGCCCTGTTCAGGACGGGCACCGCTGAGGCGGTGGAGGCAAGGGCGCGCCGCGCCCTGAAAGGAGTTGGCCATGAATTGCTGGCACTGCGATCGACCGGCCCACGGGACCTGTGTCTTTTGTGGGCGAGCGGTCTGCAAGGAGCACGCCCGCACCCTCCCGGGCATTCTGCAGATCTACCACACCCGGCAGGGCCGGCACAAGGCCCTGGTGGTGGCCGATGCCCTCTACTGCGGCCTCTGCCAGTTGCTGGACGATCCTGTCGAACTGGAGCACCTGGAATAGTGCGGGCGCTGAACGCCCGCCTCCATGCCTTGCGTTCATCCCAGGGATGTAGTACAATGGGATCGAACGAGAAATACATTTCTGCTCGTTGAGCAGATGGAGGCGCGATATGTTTCGACAGTTTGGTTGGCCGGAAATCCTGCTGCTCCTGCTGATCGCCCTGCTCATCTTTGGGCCGAGCAAGTTACCCGAGTTGGCCAAGGCCATCGGCAAGACGATCCGCGAGCTGCGCCAGGGCATGGCCGAGGATGACGAGAACGGGGAACCACTGTCGGGGGACTCCTAGTCCCCGCCAAGACTGAGGGAACGAGCACATGGGTGGCAACCTCTTTGGTGTCGGCTTTGGGGAACTGTTGTTCCTGGCCATCCTGATCCTGGTGCTCCTGGGCCCCAAGCGCATCCCCGAACTGCTTCGCACGGTGGGCCACTTTATGGGCCAGGTCCGCCGGGCCGGCGCCGAGATGGAATACGAGCTGCGGCATTGGGTGCAGGATCTGGAGGCGGAAGGACCGCCGCTGGGCCGGCAGCGCGCTGTGCTCCCGCCCCGAGTTTCCGGGGACGACGGGATGCGGGTGCCGCCCTCCCACCTGGGGGATCACACCCCCCGGCCAGAGGCCGAGGGCGGCGAACAGGCCGGGCTAGGGCCCCAAGAGCAAGCCCCCGATTTGCTGGGGTAATCGGCGCGGCCGTGGTGTGGGTATTCCCCAATATCCCGGCCTTGAAACTTTTGCCGCCTTACTGCGTAATCGCAATGGCTGTACAATGATACGGCCTTGTGGTACAATAGGCTGGATAGCCTAACAGTCTGAAATAAGGAGGAAACAAGATGGCATCTCTGCTCAAGCGCATTCGTGATCTGGTCAGTGCCAACCTCAACGCGATGTTGGACAAGGCGGAGGATCCGGAAAAGATGGTCAACGAGTACCTGCGACAGATGCAGGACCAACTTTACGAGACCCGCACCGCCGTGGCGGCCGCTATGGCCGACGAGAACAAACTACACCGGCTCTGGACCTCTAACCAGGCCATGGCCGACGAGTGGGAGAGCAAGGCGACGGCCGCCCTGCAGGCCGAGAAGGAAGATCTGGCCAAGCAGGCCTTGATCCGCCGGCGCGGCTACCTGCAGTTAGCCGAGAGCTACCAGAAGCAGTACGAGTCCCAGGACCAGCAGGTCGAGGAACTGCGGGACGCCCTGGCCAAACTGGAGGCCAAGATCGCCGAGGCCAAGGCCCGCCGCGAGCTGATCATTGCCAAAAAGCACCAGGCTGAGACCCAGGAGGCCATCGTTGCCACGGTGCGGACCCTGGGCGACTCTACCACGGCCTTTGAGGGACTGGGCCGGATGGAAGAAAAGGTCAACGATCGGCTGGCCCAGGCCCAGGCCATGGCCGAGCTGGAGGGCGGCGCGCTGGAAATCCAGATGGAGGACGTCGAGGCCGATACCGCCGCCGAGGCCGACTTGGCCGAGTTGAAGAAAAAGCTGGGGATGGAGTAAGAACAGGGCCTGGTCCCCTGGTCGCTCCAAAGTTTGGCCTTGAGGATTTGCCGGCGAGGCCGGCCTTAAAAAGTGCTGCCTGGGCGGGCGTTGAGCCTGGCGCAGGCCGGAGCCCAGTCGTTCACGGGGGCTTTCTGGGCGGGGTGTGGCCGCTTGAAGCCGTCCGGGTGCTGCGGAGGCGCCCTCGATCCGGTCCCAACCGGTCCGGCCCACCCCCGTGAACGATTGCGCCCAGCGTGCTTTTGAGCGGCAGAGTCTCTGAGCGGGGCTTAACCCAGGTGCCCATTCCCGACGGCATGTCGGGGGGCTGCCATTTCCTACGGGCCAAATTTGTTTCCCCCTAGATGAAATCGAGCGAGGACCCATGCGTAGGCGCAACCTGATCCTTTTCGTAATTTTCTTGCTGGCCGCGGTAGGCGTGATCGCGGGTGTCTATTTGGGCCTGTTGCGGCGTGAGGGCGGGAATGGCGTCAACCCGCAGGCCGAACTGCGGATCCAGGTGGTCTATGCCACAGAGGAAGGGGAGTGGATGCGCTCGGCCGCTGAGCGTTTTAACCAAGAGGAACACGAACTCAACGGACAGCGCATTGTGGTCGAGTTGATTGGCCTGGACAGCGGCGAAGCCCTCTTTCAGATCAAGAACGGGGATATTCAACCGACGGCCTGGTCCCCGGCCTCGATGCTCTGGGTCAACGCCCTCAATGCCGAGTGGCGCACCGTCCACGGTACCGACCTGATCATGCGCGTCGGCCAGTACCAGGCCACCCCCCTGGTGCTTTCGCCCATGGTCTTTGTGATGTGGGAGGACCGGGCCCAGGTCTTTATCCCGGCGCTGGGTGAGCCGGATTGGGACACTGTGCAGCAGGCCGTGGCCAACGAGCATGGTTGGCAGGGACTGGGCGGGGCGGCCGATTGGGGTTACGTCAAGTTTGGCCAGACCGACCCCGTCTATAGCAATTCGGGCCTGACCGCGGTTACCCTGGCGACCTACAACTATCACAACAAGACGCGCAATTTGAAAGTGGACGACATTGTGGATCCGGGCTATCAGAATTGGATCCTGCCCCTCTGGCGCAGCGTCGTCGGCGGCTATGACCGCAGCTCGGCGGACCTGATGAACCACATGATCCTCTATGGACCCTCGACCTATGACATCATCATGGTCTATGAAAACCTGGTCGCCGCCCAGATGCAGAACGCGCCGGGCCGCTGGGGGAATACCCTGCGGGTATTCTACCCCGAGTTGAACCTGTGGAACGACCATCCCTTCTGCGTCCTGTTGGCCGATTGGACCAGCGCCGACCAGAAGGACGCCGCCCTCGAATTTCAACGCTACCTGCTCAACCAAGAGATCCAAGAGGAAGCGCTGCGCTATGGATTCAGGCCGGCCAACGTCGACGTTCCGGTGATCAATACCGACCCGGACAACCCCTTCAATCAGCACCAGGAACAGGGCCTGCAGGTGCAGATCCCGCGCATCAATTTGGTGCAGGTGCCGTCTGCCGACGTCATCCACGAACTGCAGGTGATGTTCAACCGACAGCGCTAAGGAGGGGGCGGTGAGCCGAGACCAACGGACCGTTTTGTGGATTGTATTGGGGGTGCTGCTGACCTCGCTGCTCTGCTGCGCGGCCGGGGGTTTGATCTGGTCGCTGCGGGACCGGATCGGCGAGGTGTCCGAGGAAGAAACGTTGGACCTGGTAGTGCTCTATTCGCCGGAAAAAGAGGCCTGGTTCGCCGAGCGTGTCCAGGCGTTTAACGCGCAGCGAATCGAGGTCGCCGGGCAGGTCGTCCAGGTCTATGCGGAGGCCATGGACTCGGGCGCGGCCCTAGAGGCCATCCTGGCCGGGGAGCGCTACCCCACGGTCTGGAGCCCCGCCAGCACGATGTGGGTGCCTCTGCTGAACCAGCGCTGGCAGGAAAAGAGCGGTTCCACCGAACCGCTGGCCGTCTATCCCGAACCTCTCGTGGTCAGCCCACTGGTCATCGCCATGTGGCAGGACCACGCCCAGGCGATGGGCTACCCCAGCCAGGAACTGGGCTGGCAGGAGATCATTGCCGCTACCCTGGACCCGCGCGGCTGGGGCGCCTTTGGACACGCCGAGTGGGGCAGTTTCAAGCTGGGACACACCAATCCCTACTTTTCCAACAGCGGGCTGCTCAGCGTGGCCGCAGAGAGCTATGCCGGGGCCGGCAAGGTGCGTGATCTGACGCCGGAGGACCTGGCCCGGCCCGAGACGCGGCGCTATGTCCAAGAGATCGAGCAGGCCATCATTCACTATGGCGAGTCCAGCGAGTATTTTGCCCAGCAGATGGCCCAACGGGGGCCGGCCTATGCCAGCGCCGTCGTGCTCGAAGAGCACACCGTCGTCCGGCTGAACGGCGGATATTATGGATCCCTGCCCCAACCTCTGGTGGCGATCTATCCCCGGGAAGGCACCTTTTGGAGCGACCATCCCTATGTGGTGCTGCGGGGCGACTGGATCAGCGCCCAAGAGACCGCTGCGGCGCTGGCGCTGCGCGACTTTATGCTCTCGCGGGAATCCCAGGAAAAAGCCCTGGAGGTGGGCTTTCGGCCGGCCAACACCACCATTCCCCTGGAGAACTCGATCATCCGCGCTGACATGGGCGTCGACCCCTTCCAACCGCAGACTGTGCTGGAGGTGCCCTCGGCCGAGACTACCGAGGCACTGCTGGAAACCTGGCTGGAGGTGCGCAAACGGGTCAACCTGCTCCTGGTGGTGGATATCTCTGGATCTATGGAGGGGGAAAAGCTGGTTGCGGTGCAGGATGGCCTGAAATTGTTCTTGGAGCAGATGACCGATGACGACCACGTGGGCATCCTGACCTTTAACGACCGTGTCGAGACCCTGACCCCGCTGACCCCCTTGGGCCCGAAACGGGACCAGGTGGAGAGCGAGATCAACTTTTTACAGGCCGAGTACAAGACCGTGCTCTATGACGTCTCTTTGGAGGCGGTAGAAGTGATCCGGCAGGCCTATGACCCCGGCCGCATCAATGCCATCGTGCTGATGAGCGATGGGCTGGACACGGCCTCGAGGCACAGCAAGGGGCAATTGCTGCGCGAGCTGCAGCAGACGGCGGCCGCCGAGCAGACCGTGCGTATTTTCACCATTTCCTATGGCGACGATGCCGACCGGGCCCTGCTGCAAGAGATCGCCCAAGCCACCCAGGCGCGCATGGTCGAGGGAACGCCGGAGAACATTCGCCGCATCTATGTGATCCTGTCCAGTTATTTCTAGGCCGGCCCGTTCCTACAGGGACCGCAAATGGATGAACCGATGAGTGCACCCGAACCTATCTCCCGGGAGATGCAGCGCCGCAAACGGCGCATCGCCCTGACCTATGCCCTGACCACCCCCTGGGCGGCCGGCGTCCTGGTGATCACCTTGGTGGTGGGTACGGTGCTCTTGTTGATGGGCTATACCCTGGTCGGCGGCATCTTTTTTCCCCTGGGCCTGCTCTTTTACGCGCTCATGGCCTGGGGCACCCTGCGCGATGAGGAGCAGATCCGGCGGGTCATTATCGACGAACTCTATCCCGAACGCAGCGCCGACCTGAGCAAGCTGCGCGGCAAGTATGCCACCATCATGCAGGAGGCGCTGGATGACCGCAAACGGATCGAACGGGCCATCGCCGAGTCCCCCGCTCCCATCCAGCGGGCTCTCTCCCGAACCCAGGAGCAGGTAATCCTGATCAGCGACACCATTTTTGAGATTGCCTACAAGGCGCAGTCCCTGGAGGAATCGTTGAGCCCGGTCAATGAGGCCCGTGAGCGGCAGGAGGTCGAACGCCTGCGACAGGCGGTCGCCAAGACAAAGGACGATTACCTGAAAAGGCAGTACCAGGAGACCCTGGCGACCAAGGAGGAACTGCTCGGCAACCTCTCCAAGGTGCGCAATGCCCTGGAACGCTGGAATGCCCAATTGCAGCGGGCCGCGACGACGCTGGACAACCTGTACTCCCAGGTGTTGATGGTCCGGTCGGCCGAGATTCGGAACCTGACCGAGGCCAGCGATGTCGTGGCCCAGAGCTTGCAGGAGCAGGTCGAAGAGTTGCGCCTGACCAACCAGGCCATGGACGAGATTTTTTCCCGACAATGAGTTTGCGGGTAGAGGCAGGAGGTCATCCGTGAGGTTGTGGCAGAGGCTGGTTCGAAAGCTATGCGTCGTTCTGTTAGCGGCGGCTGTGCTGGCGAGTTGTGGCGCCCCCTCGGGCACGGTGGACCCGGACACACACAACTATAGTGGGGAGATCCGCATCGGCTACGCCGGCCCCCTGACCGGGGACCAGGCCGCTGTGGGTATCGACCTGTGGCACGGCGCCGAGTTGGCGGCCCTGCACTACAACCAGCGCGGGGGGGTCCTGGGCCGCAAGGTCGTCATCGTGCCCCTGGACGACGAGGCCGATGGCGAGGTCGCGGTGGAGGTGGCCCGCCAGTTCGTGGAGGAGGAGCATGTCGAGGCCGTCGTGGGCCACTATTCCAGCGGCGCCACCCTGCCCGCATCCGAGATCTATGCCCAGGCCGGCCTCGTGCAGGTCACTACCATGGCCAGCAACCCGGTCATCAGCCAGCAGGGCCTCGAGACCTTTTTCCGGGTCTGCCCGATCGACTCGGTGCAGGGACCGCTGGACGCCGAGTTTGCCGTGAACACGCTGGGCGCGCGGCGCATCTCGATCGTGCACATTGGGGGGGACACCTATTCCGAGGGCCTGCGGGACGAGTTTTCTGCGCGCGCCCGGTCCTTGGGCGCAGAGATCGTGGGGACCCACCCCTACGAGGACGGGGTGGTGGATTTCAGCGGCATTGTCGACGAGCTCAAATCCGAACAGCCGGACCTGGTCTTTTTCTCCGGCTATTATCCCGGCGGGGACATTTTGCTGCGGCAGATGCGCGAGGCCGGGCTGGAGGCCCCCTTTCTCAGCGGGGATGGCTCCTTTGAGTACGGCTTTTTGCGCGAGGCGGGCCGGGCCGCCGAGGGGGCCTATATCTCCTCGCTCTTTCCCGACGTGCTGGCCACCTCGGCCATGGAGCCGTGGGTGCAAGAGTTTCGCCAGCAATACCGCTACCAGCCCGGCATCAACAGCCCGGCCGGCTATGCGGCCGCGGTGGTGATTCTGGAGGGAATCGAGGCAGCCGGGACCACCGACGGGTACGAGGTGGCCCGGGCCATCCGCAGCCTGGACATCGAGACCCCCTATGGCACGCTGCGTTACGACGAGAACGGGGATTTAATCGAACAGGACATCCCCATGTTTGTGGTGGAGGACGGCCAGTTCGTGGAGTGGGGGGAGGAGTAGGCGGACTTTTGGTTAAGGATTGCAACCACAAAGGACACGAAGGACAGAAAGGGTATAGATTCTTTTCCTTCGTGTCCTTTGTGGTTCTCTAGTTCCGGCTGAACCGGATTCGCTCAGACGGCGACGACCTTGGTTACCCCGGGGATACGTTCTTTGAGTACGCGCTCCACGCCCCAGGCCAGGGTCATCTGCGACATCGGGCAGCCCCGGCAGGCACCCTGCAGCTCTACTTTGACGGTGCCATCCTCTTCGACATCGACCAGGGCGATATCACCACCGTCCGCCTGTAGCTGGGGACGGATCTGGAGCAATACTTCCTCGACTTTTTCACGCATTACGGATCTCCTTCAAAACGTTTGATTGCAAGCATATCGCGCATAGTTACCGTGACTTTATTCTAGCATTGCAGTGGCGGAACGTCAAGTGATCCGGGTCACGAAAAAGCGCTTGGGATGCGCGCCATTTTTGTTGGGCGAGGTGTTTCCGCTGGCCATTTCAACCTGGTTGGGGACAAAAAACAAGCTTCACCGGTTCAGTCAGCAGCATTTTCGGGCGGGAAATGCCTCCCTTGACCTCTTGGGATAACCATTGACAGGTTAGCCCGAATATGCTACCATGGATTCAACGGGGAAAGCGAAGGGGGAGCCCGATGACCCTGGTCCATGTAGCGTTGGCCTGGTTGGTTGGAATCGCCCTGGGAACGTGGCTGCGGGCGGGCTGGCCGGTGGTGGGCCTGCTGGCCGGCCTTTTGTCCCTGCTCGGCGTGCTGTGGCATCGGCGGCCGGCTTCGCGGCGCCCGTTGCTGCTGGCCTTTGTCGTCGTCCTGGGTCTGGCGCGCTGGTGCCTGGCCCAGCCCCGCTGGGGGCCGGACGAGGCCGCCTTTTACGCCGGCCAGCCGGTGGAGCTGCAGGGCACGGTGGCCGGCGAGGTGGAGCGGGACGCCTACGGGGCGAGTTTTCCGCTGCGGGCGGAGGCGCTGCGCCGGCCGGGGGAGGGCTGGCGGCCGGTGGGCGGGCTCGTGCTGATCCAGGGGGATCGTACCCTGGCGGCCGACTATGGGGAGCGCCTGCTGCTGGAGGGGACGCTGGAGAGGCCGGCGGGGGGGAGCAGCTTTTATCGCCAGCACCTCGCCCGGCAGGGGATGCACGTGCTGCTGGGCCCGGTGGAGCGGCTGGAGCGAATGGATGGATTGGGCGGCTCCAGGCTGCGCCGGGGGCTGGCCCGCGTGCGGGATTGGGCCCGGCGGCGCCTGGAGCGGCTTCTGCCCGAGCCGCAGGCCTCGCTGCTGGTGGGCATCCTGCTGGGCACGCGCACGAGTATGCCGGCAGAGGTGCAGCAGGCCTTTTCGCGCAGCGGGACCACGCACATCCTGGCCATTTCCGGTTGGAATATCAGCATCGTCGCCGCTTTTTTCGCGGCGGTCGGCCGCCGCCTGCCGCGCAGGGCCTCGTTTGCGCTGGTGCTGGCGGGCATTGCGCTCTACACCATGTTCGTTGGGGGCGGGGCGGCCGTGCTGCGGGCGGCCCTGATGGGCCTTCTCTACGTGTTGGCGCAGCAGGTCGGCCGGCCCAGCCACGGCATCACGGCCCTGCTGGCCTCGGCCTGGGCACTGACCTTGTGGAACCCGGGGCTGCTTTGGGACATTGGTTTCCAGCTTTCCTTTATGGCGACCCTGGGCATGCTCTTGTTCGTGCCCGTCTGGACCCAGTCCCTGGCCCGTTGGCCCGGCTTTCTGGCCGAATCGCTGGCCGCGACCCTGGCCTCGCAGGTGCTGACCTGGCCGATCATCGCGCTTTACTTTCGTCAGTTCTCCCTGATCGTGCCCCTCTCCAACCTGCTGGCCTGCCCCACCCTGGCGCCCCTGATGCTGTCGGGCACGCTGACGCTGCTGCTGGGCGGGCTGCCGTTATTGGGCTTTCTATTGCGGGGGATCACCTGGCTTCTGGCGACCTATATGCTGCGGGTGGTCCGCTGGAGCGGGGAGTTGGCCTGGGCGTCGGTGGGAATGCCCCGCCTGGGGGTGGTGTTTTTGGCACTGTACTATGGCGGCCTGGGGCTGTGGATGTGGCACGAGCGGCGTCTTGGGGATTTCGAACGTGCAAACGTGTAACGTTCTAACGCCAAGGCACCTATATCTTTTCCAGGTGGGCCAAGCTGGCCATCAATCTTTTGACCCCCTGTCCTTCAAAGGCCACGCTCAGTTGTTGGTCGCTTCGGTCCTTTTGCACCGAGATCACCACGCCCTCACCAAAGTGGGGGTGGCGCACGTGGTCGCCGGGCTGAAAGACGGTGACGGGTTCCGGGGTCTGGGTGGAGGCCGGCGGGCCGTTGGGGCGGCGGAGCGTCCATTTGCGCCGGCCGGGGCTGTCGGAGGAATCGCTCGGCCGTTCGAAACGTCGAGCAGCCTGCTGGGATGGAAGGCGGCTGCTGGTCATCTCTGGGTCCAGAGAGTTCAGAAAACGGGAGGCGGTCCGGGCTGAGGAGTTGCCAAATATGGTGCGCTTGAAGGCGCGCAGCAGAAAGAGCTGCTCCTCCGCGCGGGTCATGCCCACGTAGCAGAGGCGCCGTTCCTCCTCCAGTTCGTCCGGGTCGGCCATGGAGCGGGCGTGGGGCAGCAGGCCCTCCTCCAGGCCGACGATAAAGACGACCGGGAATTCCAGACCCTTGGCCTGATGTAGGGTGATCAGGGTGATGCTCTCGCTCTGCTCGTCCAGTTCGTCGACGTCGGCGATGAGGGCGGTCTCTTCGAGAAAGGCGGCCAGGGCCTCTCGGGGGGGCAGGCCGGTGTAATCCTGGGTCACCGTGAGCAGCTCCTGCACATTCTCCCAGCGTTCTTGCCCGCGCTCGCGGTCCCGGAGCAGGTAATCGCGGTAGTCGAGGCCTTCAAGGAGCCCCTTGAGCAGTTCGGGCAGCGGGCGTTCGGCGGCCAGGCCGATGAATTCCTCCATCAGGGCGTAAAAGTTGCCTAGGGCGTTGGCGGCCCGCGTGCCCATCGGCAGTTCCTCCGGCAGGGGCTGGTCAGGTGTCCCCAGTCTTTCCAGGGCGGTATAGAGGGGCTGGCCCAATTCGCCGGCCCATTCGCGCCATTGGGCCACCGTGCGCGCCCCGATCTGCCTGGGGGGGACGTTGACGATGCGCAGCAGGCTGACGCTGTCCAGCGGGTTGTAGATCAGCCGCAGGTAGGCCAGGATATCGCGCACCTCGCGGCGTTGGTAAAAGCGGGTGCCGCCGATCAGCTTGTAGCGGAGGCCGTAGCGCAAAAAGACCTCCTCAAAGGCCCGCGACTGGGCGTTGGTACGATACATGATGGCGACGTCGCCGGGGCTGTAGCCATGCTCCAGCAGGTGGTTGATCTGTTGGGCCACCAGCAGGGCTTCCTCGCGCTCGTCGTAGGCTTCGCGGACGATAATCGGCGCGCCCTGGGTGTTCTCCGTCCACAGTTTTTTCTCATAGGGCCGCTGCGAACTGGCGCCGATTACGGCGCGGGCGCCCTCCAGGATGCGTTGGGTGGAGCGATAGTTCTGCTCCAGTAGGATCACGCGGGCATCGGGATAGTCCTGCTCGAACTCGACGATATTGCGCAGGGTGGCCCCTCGCCAGGCATAGATGGCCTGTTCCTCGTCCCCGACGACAAAGAGGTTGCGGTATCCGCCGGCCAGGTGGTGGACGAGAGCGTACTGGGCGTGGTTGGTGTCCTGGTATTCGTCCACCAGCACGTGTTGGTAGCGCTGCTGGTAGTGCTGGCGCACCGGAGGATGCTCCTCAAAGAGGCGCACCGTTTCAAAGATGAGGTCGTCAAAGTCCAGGGCGCGGTTCTCCCGCAGCAGGCGTTGGTAGACCTTGTAGACCCGGGCGACGATTTCTTCCCAGTAGCTGGAGGTCACCCGGGCATAGTCCTGGGGGGTCTGTAGTTCGTCCTTGGCCCGGCTGATGCTGTAGAGGACAGATTTGGGGGCGTACTGTTTTTCGTCCAGGCGCAGTTCTTGCATGGCCTGTTTGACGAGGCCGACCTGGTCGTCACTGTCATAGATGAGGAATTCGCGATCCAGGCCCAGGGGCTGGCCATCGCGGCGCAGGATGCGGGCGCAGATGGAGTGAAAAGTGCCCATGGTCAAGCGCAGGGCCTGCTCCGAGCCCAGCAGACCCTGCAGGCGCTCGCGCATCTCGCGGGCGGCCTTGTTGGTAAAGGTGACGGCGACGATGCGGTGGGGGCTGACCCCACAGACCCGCGCCAGGTAGGCCACGCGGTAGGTCAGGACGCGGGTTTTGCCCGAACCGGGGCCGGCCAATACGAGCACCGGGCCGCTGAGGGACTCGACGGCCTGGCGCTGCTGGGGGTTGAGGTCGTCCAAAAAATTAGGTAGCGTCATGTGCATTCACTGCCCAGGAAAAAAGTTGTAGGGACGAGGCGTGCCTCACCCCTGCCGGGGCTTTTTTTATCATTCTTGTTGGCCCGCTTATCATAGCATGGCCTCCGGACGCTGTCAAACGACGGAGGGGCACTGGGGGGCCGTTTCAAAGTTGCTTACTGGAGGCCACACTAAAATTGTAGCCGCGCTGGATCGTAGCTGTCAACCTGAGCGGCAGCTCAGGCCTGGGCAAGCCGCCGCAGGCGGCGCAGCGAAGAATCTCCTGGGCTAAAACCGGCATCTTTTTGCGGTCCGGGAGATTCTTCGTCGTCGCAGTTGCTGCGCAACTGCTCCTCCTCAGAATGACAACTTGGCATTCCCAAATACTTGGGGCCTTACTGGTAAACTATGAAACGGCCCTAGGGCACTGGGGGGCGCGCGCCGCAGCGGAAGCGGGCCCCGAAAAGTCCGGGCCAAACCCGGCGGAGACTCGGACCAAAAGTCGGCGGAGACTCGGACCAAACTTGCTGGAGACTCGGACCAGACTCGGCGGAGACTCGGGCCAGACTCGGCGGAGACTCGGGCCAAACTTGCTGGAATTCTGGTCCGAACTTGTAGGGGATTGGCTCCAGACTTTCAGGGGATCTGGTCCAGACTTGCTCTGGTTTCCGGCCAATGGACTGAGAGTTAGCGCCAACTTTCAGGGGATCTGGTCCGGACTTGCTCTGGTTTCCGGCCAATGGACTGAGAGTTGACGCCAACCTTCAGGGGATCTGGACCAGACTTCCAGGGGATCTGATCCAGACCTCCAGGGGATCTGGTCCAGACCTGGAGGGGATTCGGTCCGGACCTGGAGTATCTATGGCGCCTGTTCTGGCCCCAGACGGCTGTTCCGTAAAGAGCGCCCTCTTGTAGGAGCGAGGCATGCCTCGCCCCTACAGAGATGTTTAAACCGCCGTTCTTGGTTTCGATACGGGTGCTTCGCGCCTACTCAACCGGCGAACGGCGAACGGCTTCCCCTTGGTGAGTAGATCCAAAGTATGATATAATAAGCAGGCCCTATCCCTCCCCGCCTACGGGGGGCAGTCTCTACAAAAAGATCTATTTACGGAAGAGTAAGCGGCCGAGATTTTTGGGGGCGGCGGCAATGCCCACAGTTGAGGAGGAAATCGCCCAGCTCAAGCTGGCCATGCAGGCCCTGGAGGATCAACGGGCCGTGCTGGGGGATGCCCCGGTGGAGGCGGGGCTGGCCGCGCTGCAGCGGCAGCTCAACGCCTTACAGACCCAGCATCCGACGATGCTGGCCGAGGAGCGCCGCCGCCTGGTCAGTGTGCTCTTTGTGGATATTGTGGGCTTTACCCGTTTTTCCGAAGAGCACGATCCGGAGGAGGTGGCCCAACTGGTGGGCCGCTTTTACGAGGTGGTGGCCCAGACCGTGGTGGCCCACGGGGGAGAGGTTGCTCGCTACCTGGGCGACGCCGTGATGGCGGTTTTTGGGCTGCAGCAGACGGCCGAGGATGACGCCCAGCGGGCCGTGCAGGCCGGCCTGCTTTTGCCCCCACGGCTGCAGGAGGCGGGCCTGCCTTTCCAGATCCGCACGGGCATCCACAGTGGGCTGGTGCTTTCGGGCACGCTGGAGGTTCGGGGGCAGCGGGATTGGACGGTGTTGGGGGACACCGTCAATGTGGCCAGCCGCTTGCAGGTCGCGGCGCCCACGAATGGCCTGCTGATCTCTCGCACGACCTTCCAGCAGGTTAGGGGGCATTTTGTATTGGAGGCCTGTGCGCCCCTCTCGCTCAAGGGGAAAGCCGAGTTGGTGCAGGCCTACCTGGTACAGCAGACCAAGGAGCGCCCTTATCACCCCTTGACCCGGGGGGTGGAGGGCTTGTTTGTGCGCACGATTGGACGGGAGCAAGAGATTGCCCTGTTGCAGGAGGCCTTTCGGCAGGTTTTGGCGGAGCGGCGGGCGCGCTGGATCACCGTGATTGGGGATCCGGGCATTGGCAAAAGTCGGCTGCTTTCAGATCTGGAGGAATGGTTGGATTTGCGCCCAGAAAGCATGTGGTATCTGCGGGCGCAATGCCGGCCGGCCTTTCAACAGCAGCCGCAGCCCTATGCCCTGCTGCGGGCCATGTGGTTTGAGCGCTTTGGCCTGGCGGAGAACGTACCGCCGCAAGAGGCCAAGCAGGTTTTTGAGCAGGGCATTCGCTCGCTGTGGCCGGATGCTGTGGAGGACAGCGGGCCGGTACTGGGCCACCTCATCGGTTTGCCCTTTGAGGGGCATCCCGCGCTACGGGGCTTGCGCGACGACCTGGCCGCCCTGCGGGGTCGATCGATCGTCCTGGCCCAGGCGCTTTGGCAGCACTTGTTGGAGCAACAGCCGCTGTTATTGTTGTTGGAGGATCTCCACTGGGCGGACCGTCCTTCCCAGGAGTGGCTGCTGGAGGTCATTCAGGGCAGCAGTGGTCCCTGCCTGGTGGTCGGCGCGGCCCGGCCAGAGTGGCCAGATCCGCCCTGGGATAGGCATCAGCGCCTGCCCCTGTCCGCGCTCTCTGAGGAGCAGGGCCGGCAGTTGGTCCGCGAGTTACTGCAGCAGGTGGAAAGCTTGCCCCCCGAGCTGGAGGCTATGATCAGCGAGCGCACCGAGGGGGTGCCCTACTATGTGGAGGAGATTGTCAACTGGCTGCTGGACCAGGGTGTGATCGAGGCCGGCCCGGAGCATTGGTCCGTACACATGGACCGTATGGAGGGGCGGCCACTGCCCTCCACCCTGCAGCACCTGCTGCTCTCCCGTGTCGATACGTTGGCGCCTGCCGAGCGTAGGGCTCTGCAATGGGCAGCCGTGGTGGGGCGGGTCTTTTGGGAGGGGGCCATCGAGGCCATCGGACAGGTCAGCGAGATCCGCCCTGTGCTGGAACGCCTGCAAAAGCAGCGCATGGTGGAATACCAGCCGGTATCTTCATTGAAGGGGGAGCGAGCCTGGGCCTTTCGGCACATGTTGTTGCGTGACGCGGTCTATGACACGATGCTGCGGCGAGATCGCCCGGGGCTGCACCTCCGGGTCGCCCGCTGGTTGGAGGGACAGGCCGGCGACTGGCAGAAAGAATACGCGGCCCTGTTGGCCGGTCACTACGAGATCGCGGGGGAGGTGGAGCGTGCAGCCCACTTTTACCTGCAGGCGGCCCTGCAGTCCCGCTATGCGGCCACAGAAGCGGCGATCTCGTACGGACTGCAGGCCGTCGAGTTGGAGGCGCTGACGGAGCGCTTCGAGCGTGTCCAGCTCTACCGCACCCTGGGCGAGCTGTTGTCACGCCAGGCCCGCTACCAAGAGGCCCTGCGCATCTACCAGACCCTGCGGGAGGAAGCCGGCGGGTCCCAAGATGAGGAATTGCTGGCCCAGGCCCAGTTGGGTATCTCGCGGGTGTTGGAGGGGCAGGGCCGGCCCCAGGCCGCCCTGGAGGAAATGGCCGGCCCCATGGCCGCGCTGGCCGCTCCCGTGCTATCTCCCCCGACCAAGGCGGAAATCCTCTATTGGGCCGGCTGGCTGCACCACCGGTTGGGGGAAAATGAGGCCGCGCTGCAACTTGCGCTAGAGGCCTTGGACCTGATCGAGGACGTTGGTACCTCTATGGTGCGGGTGCACAATCTGAACCTGCTGGGGGGGATCTATATCCAGAGTGGACGTTACGACCTGGCCGAGGCGCGCCTGGGAGAGGCCCTGGAGTTGCTGCGCGAGTTGAAACACTGGCGGGGTATTGGCATTGTCCTGGGCAACCTGGGTGAGGTGGCCCGCGCCCGGGGCAAATACCAGCAGGCCGAGGTGCACTATCGGGAGGCCCTGTCGATTGCCCGTCGCATCGGCGATCGCCAGGGCGAGACCTTTGCCCTGAACAACGTGGGGGCCTCTCTGTTAGGTTCGGGACAGCTGGACGCGGCGGAGGATTTTCTCCGCCAGAGCATTGGTCTGCAAGAGCGCCTGGACAGCCAGATGCTGTTGTCCGAGACGTACCGTTTTCTGGCCGAGACCCTGCTGAAGCGAGGTCGGTTGGACCAGGCCTTGGAAGCGGCTCTGCACGCCCTGGAACTGGGGCAGCGCACCGGCTATACCGAGTACCTGGCGGCAGCCTGGCGTACAGTGGGCCGCATCATGGCCTATCCGGATGCCCCCCAGGGGGATTGGAGCCCCAGGCACTGCTTTGAAGAGAGCCTGCGTTTGTTCGAGGAGGGCGATATGCCTATGGAGCAGGCTCACACCCTCCAGGAGTACGGGCAGTACCTTATCGAAAGTGGACAAGCCCCCCAGCGGGGCCAAGCCCTGTTGGAGCAGGCCGAAGGGTTGCTGGGGGGCTAGAGCGTTTTTTACTCCTCGACCGGTTCCGGGATGCCGTTGGCCATCACTTGGGCCAGGCTGCTCAACCAGATCTCGTCCACGGACTCGGAGGCCCCTGACGCTACGAGTAGGCCGGTTACGTTGTATTTGCGAAAACCGAGCAAATAGACGCGGCTATCCTGCTCGCGCAATTCCGCCCCCACGAAAATGAGCTCTTCCCCAATCTCGGGTCCCTCGATGCGGGTAAAAGCCAGCGAGGGTTCATTCTGCTTCAGGGCCTCCTGGAATCCGTCCTGGGCATCGTTCAGGCTGCTTTTGGCCGTAGAGGCTGCGTCAAAGACAATGATGAAGGTGATGAGCTGACGTTCGTCCGTCTCAAAGATGCGCATGTGGGCATCACTCGCTTTGCCCGCGTCCTCTGGATTGAGATCGAGTTGGTCCAAGACCTCCGCATAGGAGAGCTCTTGCTGCAGCTTGAAATCCTCCTCCAGGTCCGCCAGGCTCAGATTCATCTCGGCGGCCGGGAGTTCGACCGTGGGACCGGTGGGGCCACAGGCTGCCAGCAAAAGGACCAAGAGCAGCAGCCCACTGTAAATTGCTCGCTTCATTGCAAATCCTCCTTTTTTCGGGTGATGTGTTTCCGTCGTCGTTGCAGGCGGTTCAGGCGATGGGCCAGGTCCTCCCCGAGGGCCTGTTCGCCATAGCAGGCGATGGCCTCCCGGACGACCGCTGCGGCTTGTTCCAAGTCCTGGCATTGGTGTTCATAATATTTGGCCAATTCGATGTAGGCATAGAGCGGCGCATCCGTGGGCCGGCGGGTCAGCGCCTGCCAGATTTCTACGGCCTGTTCCCAGGCCTGTCCTCGTTTGAGCAGGAACGAGAGCTGCTTCCAGGTACGCTCGCGCAGCTCCAGCGGTAACGACAGGAGCAGTGCGGAGCGATAGGCTCTCTCGGCCTCCTTCGCCTGGTCGGCCTGCTCATAAAGGCGTCCCAGGGCGTAGAACTCGAGCCCATGGCGGCTTCCGTCCTGTCCCCAGGGGTCCTGGAGAAAACGGTCCAGGTACACGGATAGGGTGACCAGGGAGAGGATATCTTGGGCGTTGTGGTAAAAGACCGGCCAGAGTTCTGTGGAATCAGCTCCCTGCAGATAGGCATAGTAGAGGGAGGGGATGCGCCAGCCGGGCAGGTCGATGGTATCGCGCTGGACGCCGAGCAGATGCTCCTCCAGGCTGGAGAGCTTGCAGTTGGGCAGGTAATGGCGCCACAGCTTGCGGGCCGGCGCAAGCAGGTCCACGTGGTATTGTTGCGACCAGGGCAGGTCGATACGGGCCAGGGTGTAGCGGCTCTGCAGGACGGGTAGATCAAAGCCCTTGCCATTATAGGATACCAGCATTTGGGTATCCTTGAGCAAATTCGCCAGCACAAGCAACAGGGCGCGTTCCTCTGCCGGGGAACGCATAAAGATTTGGTAGAGATGAAAGGCCTCCCCTTCAAAACGACCCAGTCCGACCAGGAAGGCATAGGTGCCGGCCCCATCGGAGAGGCCGGTTGTCTCGATGTCCAGAAAGGCAACGCCGCCGGGCAGGGCCGTCAGATCCGGCCGTTCTTGCTCCAGGCAGAGCCAATGGGAGCCGATTTCGCCAAAGGCCCTCAGGGGCAAGTCTCCGTGGCAGGAGTCGGCGCCATAGAGCTCTTCGACCAGGAAGCAACTGCCCGCTTCGGTCTGCAGTAGCCGCCCCTCGACACCCGCTACAGCGGGCAAAGGCCGGCGGGGGCGACTCGCCAGGTGATCGCCCGACTGTACCCCCAGGCGTTGCAATTGTTGGCGTATTTCCTCTGGCAGCGAGGACCAGGTTGATGCTGGCAGCCGTCTCCTCCTAGAGTTGTTCTTCCCAAACGTGCAGCAGTTCCCGCCACTCACCACTCAGCAGGTGACGTTCGGCTGCATAAAAGATACAGTCCTTGCCGTCCTCGTCGCGATAGACGAGGTCAACTCGCTGGGGGGTTGGCCGCATATAGCCGATGTTGCCCCACCAGCGCACGTGGCGATCCTGAAGCGGTTGGTCCTGGTGGTACATGCGCACGGCGTAGGCATAGGGCGAGTCCTCGTCAAAGTCAGCGGCTCGGCGTACCCGGGGGTCGATTCTACCGGAGCGCATATCGCGGAACTGGTAGAGGTTTTCCTCCCCGCTGGCCGTACAGCGAACGACCTCGACACCGGTACTGGGTCGGGGCACCTGAATCAGTTCAAGCCAACCGTCGGCTCCGGCGAGTTGGTTGCGGTGAATGCGCCGAAAGTAGCGCACTTGTTGGTCTTGCTGGCGCATGGCCAGGTCAAAGAATACCCGGGTACCCTCCCGATAGATGTGTTCGACGGCCGCCTGCTCCCGCCAGCGCGGCAGGCGTCCGCCCCAATCCCCCGGATCCACTCGCACAGGTTCAGCAAGCTGGGGTGTTGAGGCCGGGGCAGTGCTGGGGGTTTCTGGCAGTGGGGCGACGGTGGGGGGTTCTTCGCTTGGGGTTTCCGGGGCGGCGATCTCGGCTTCCGCCGTCGAGTCGCTCTCGGCGGCGGTCTCTGTGGGGGCGCTTTCCTCCTGGACCGAGCTGGCGGTTTCCTGCTCGGTGCTGCTCGCCTTTTGTGGCGGCGGGCTGGGTTGTTCCTGCTGCAGCGGGGCCAGTGTTTCGACCAATTCGCGCCATTCGTGGACGAGGCCCCACTCCGAGACCCCATAAAAAACGTGATCGATCTGCCCCTGGCTATCGCGGTGCATGAGGTCGTAGACGCGCCGGTCCCCGCTGTAGTAGGAACGCCAAATGCCCAGTTCTCCCCGCCACTGTAAACGACCAAGATCGACCCGACCCTGGCGCAGGGCTTCGTGGCGTTCAATGGCATAGCCCCAGAGACCCTTGGCCCGTTGGCGGGTCACCCCAGAGGTCACCCGCAGGTCGCGGACGTCATAGAACCACTGTCCATCGCGTAGGTGGGCTCCGACGATTTCCACCCCGGCCTGGGGCAAATCCAGCGCGATGGAGGGCGTGCCGGCCGCATGGGGGCGGGGCGAGATCAATTCGAGCAACTCCTGGCGGGTGGCCGGCCGGGTTTCCCCGGCGCGCCGCACATAGAGCACGCCCTCGCTGGTGAGGTAAGGCGGCGTCATATCGGTGTGGACCTGCACGCGGATCACTTCCTTGTCGTCGTAGCGGAGCAGTTCCAGGTTTAGTTGCGGCGAGGGCTGCAGCTTTTCGCGGGTTTGGCTCAGCAGCAGCGAACTCCAGCTTTCGGGGTCGCTGACGCCGACCACCTTTTCGCCCTGCAGCCCAATAAAGAGGACGCCTCCGCCGGCATTGGCCAGGGCGGCCACCTCGCGGTAGACATGCTCCATAGCCTGTTCGGGGCCATAGAGGATCAATCGCTGGGGGTCTAGGGACAGTTCTTTTAGCTCGGCGCGCAGTCGTATTTGTTCGGGAAAGCGCAGCAGTTCCTGATCCCCGAGGCGCAGCAGTTCGCGCAGGGCGGCAAAGGAACACTGCTCCATTAGCATCTCGGTATAGTTTTCCCCGATGCCCCAGGGATAGCGTTCGCTCGTTCCCCCATGCAGGCTGTGGGCATTGGAAAACCAGACCCGGGGCAGGGGCCCGGCCACAACCTGGTCGGGGTCGATTCGGGTCTCGAGGGCCAGCAGCCCTGTCGGCAGGCCTTGTTCGGCGGGCTTGAGCCCGTGGTCGGATTCGATGTGGGCGGCGATGATCAGGCCGCCAGCTTGGGTGACCAGGGTGCAGGCGCGGTTGAGGTCGGCCTGGGCCCGAATCTCGGGCGAGCCTTCCCGCAGGCGCTCCATGGGGATGCCCAGGTTGAGCAGCAGGCCATAGAGACGCTCGGCCAGGCTTTCCGGCGGAAAGAGGGCCAACAGGTGAATGTCCTCGGCGGTGGTCAGTTCAAAGCCGGGCAGGATCAGCAGTTCTGAGAACAGGTTTTGTAGTTCCTGCCAGGTGGGTTCCTCCTCCGGGGGCAGCGGGCCGGTCTCTTGCATAACGGAGAGGCGGTTCCACTCCAGGCGCAGTTGCTCATAACCCTGCACCGTATTGTGATCGACCAGGCCGACAATATCCAAGCCGCGCTGCAGGGCCTGGCGCAAAATGTCTAACAGGGCCAGCTCCGGCTGCTCATAGTCCGCGGAGGCCGGCGTATGTACGTGCAAATCGACCGCCAGCCAACGTTTTGGGCACTTTTCGTTCATGGCTTCACCTCTCACAGCATGGGCCAAGAGGGTCAGGGGCGCATGGAATTGGGCCGCACGCGCTTCCGACTCGGACCGCAGGCTGGATCCATAGTGGGGCCAGGCAGGCTAATCGAGAGTTCAGCGAGTGGCGGTTGTCTCCTGAAGCCAGGGGCTTCCGCAACTGCGGGCCAGACGACGGAGGGGGTCAACCACAGAGGGGGGGACGGGCGCGGATCCCAGGGCGCAAGTCTGCCCATCGGCGTGAAAATCACTGCCCCCGGTGACAATCAGCCCATAATGCTCGGCCAGGGAACAAAACCGTGCCGTCAAATCGGGTCCATATTCGCCATAATAAGCTTCGAGACCCAAGAGTCCGGCGGCCTGGAGTTGTTCCAGGAAGGGCCAGGGGATCCATGGCGCCAAGGGATCGTTCCAATCCCGGTGAGGTTCCACAAAGGTGGGGTGCGCTAACACGGGAACACCATGTGCTTTTCGAATCAGGGCGACGGCTTCTGTAGGTGTGATACTGTCGCGCTGGACATAGGCGAGGCCATGGTGTCCGATATAGCGATCAAAAACCTCCTGTCGAGAATCGATCTGCCCAGTTTCTAAAAGGGCTTCGGCAATATGGGTTCTGGTGACGGTACCGCCCTGGGCCAATTCTTGGACGCGGTCCCAGGTAATAGCAAAGCCCAGGGAGCGCAGTTTAGCCACCATATGCTGTCCCCGCGAGATCCGGCTTTGTTGAAAACGCAACAGAGCCTGTTGCAGGACAGGGCAGTGGGTATCCAGATAATAGCCCAGGATGTGGCATTCTCCACCCGAAAAGGCCGTGCTTAGCTCGATCCCGGGAACAAAGCTGATCCCCAGTTGCCTGGCCGCAGACCAGGCCTCCGCAATACCGGCTACACTGTCATGGTCTGTCAGGGCGAGAACAGAAATATCCTTAGTTACAGCCCTTTGGACCAATTCACTCGGGGGTAATTTCCCGTCGGAAGCGGTACTGTGCGTATGCAGGTCAATCCGGCCAATCGTTTCGTCCGACAAATGATTCCCTCGAAAAAAAAGACCAACCTCCAATTGTATGAGAACCGCAGCATCTGCCGCGCCCTCACTTTTTGCCCCACGTCCTTTAACCGGAGTTTAGACTAAAAGTCGCTGTCTAGTCCCGCCGTTCCACGACCAGGCGAATGGCGGTGCGTTCCTCTCCGTCGATCAGGACTTCGACAAAGCTCGGCATACAAATGATCTCAATACCGTCCTCTTCGAGGTAGCTGCTGGCAATGGCGACCGCCTTGACCGCCTGATTGGTAGCTCCCGCGCCGATCGACTGCAATTCGGCCCGATCGCTTTCGCGGATGACCCCGGCAACGGCGCCGGCCACGGCGCTGGGGCGCGAGCGGGAGGAAACCTTGAGTATGCTCGGACGAGTGGGTGTCGTTTCCCCTTCTTCCGCTTCCTCCTCTTCTAATTCTACTACCTCGGGTTGGGCCTCATCTTCTGGGATTTCTTCCTCAGGCTCGGGTTGGGTGATATCCTCCAACTCTTCGTTGTCGAGGTTGCTGAACAGGATCTCCATTGTACTTGCCTCCTTGTTATCCTTTGATTGTCGGCCTTGATGTTCTTGAAGAATGGTGCAAATAGAGCGTATTGCCTTAAGGAAGAGCTAAACGTTTATCCCCTGGCTGTCGGGGCCCGATCTGGCGCTTTACCTTTTCCTGCCGAGTGACCCCAATATCAGCGGGGTCTCGGCCGCTCCGCCTCAATGCTGGTGCTAGCGGGCATAATCGATGGCGCGGGTTTCGCGGATTACCGTGACCTTGATCTGGCCTGGGTACTGCAGGCTCTCCTCGATCTTTTTGGCAATTTCGCGGGCCAGGCGGATGCTGGCCAGGTCATCGATATCGTCCGGTTTGACCATGACGCGGATCTCACGGCCGGCCTGGATGGCAAAGGCGTTTTCCACCCCCTTGAAGGAGCAGGCCACCGTCTCCAGGGCCTCCAACCGTTTGATATAGTGCTCCAGGGTTTCCCGGCGGGCTCCGGGCCGGCCGCCCGAGATCGCGTCGGCAGCCGAGACGATCCAGGATTCGACCGTCTCGGGGTCCTGCTCGTGGTGGTGAGCGGCGATGGCATTGACGATGGCCGGGGACCGCCCAAAGCGCTTGACAATATCGGCGCCGATCAAGGCATGGGGGCCCTGCACCTCATGGTCCACCGCCTTGCCAATGTCGTGCAGCAGACCGGCGGTCTGGCAGATGCTGACATTGGCATCCAGTTCAGTTGCCATCAATCCCGCCAATATGCTGACTTCTAGGGCGTGCTCCAGCACATTCTGCCCATAGCTGGTGCGATATTTCAAACGTCCCAGCAATTTGAGCAATTCTGGATGTAGGCCCTGGACGTTCGCTTCCATAGCCACGCGCTCGGCCTCTTCCCGCATGGTATTCTCCACTTCCTTGGTGGCGCGCTGCACCATTTCCTCGATGCGGGTGGGATGGATACGTCCATCTTGAATCAGGCGGGTCAGGGCGACGCGCGCAATTTCACGCCGCACGGGGTCAAAGGCGGAGAGCGTGATCGACTCGGGCGTATCATCCACAATCACGTCCACGCCGGTCAATTGCTCAAAGGCGCGGATGTTGCGTCCTTCCCGGCCAATGACCCGCCCCTTGATATCGTCGTTGGGCAGCGGGACGACCGAGATAGTTGCCTCGGCGACATAGTCGGAAGCACAGCGCTGAATAGCGGTAGAGAGAATCTCGCGGGCCAGGCGCTCGGATTCTTGTTGGATTTCTGCTTCCACTTGGCGCAGCACCCGGGCTAGATCATTGCGAGAGTCCTCCTCGGCCTTGGCCAGCAGTTGTTCCCGCGCTTGTTCCAGGGTTAACTGGGAGATGCGCTCCAGGGTTTGCATTTGTTCCTGCCGGAGCTCCTCAATTTCCGAATGGGTTCCTTCCACCTCCTTTTCGCGCTGCTGGAGTCGGCGTTCGCCCTGCTCCAGTTTTTCCTGCCGCCGATCGAGCAATTCCTCCTTGCGGTGCAAACGGTTCTCCTGTCGCTGTATGGCGGTCCGGGCGGCCTTGTTCTCTTGTTCGACCGTCTCCCGCAGGCGGATGGATTCGTCCTTTGCGGCCAGCAGCAGTTCTTTCTGTTCGATGCGTGCTTGTTCCAATATTCGGCGGGCTTCCTCTTCCATCTCTTGGGCCTGCCCTCGGGCCCGCAGGTGAAAGATGAAATAACCGATTGCAAAACCGCCCCCAATAGCTAGTAGCAGGACTGGAATATGCCACCACTGCATGGTATAACCTCCTCGATGGCGGTCCCCTGTCGTTTTTGGGGCGTTCAGAACGGATGCCCCAGCTCAACGCTTTGCTGGCAGGAGACCTGCTTGTTAAGGTGCGGAGAAGGTGCTATATTGCCAAGATCAGTACACAGCGTAGCCCAAGCCCACCAGGGTGTAGGGCCATCCTGGGGGGTTCCAACCAACCAAGCAAGCGGGCTGGGGTTGTTATCGGCTGTCGCATTGTCCTCTACCTGTTCGGCTTTAATTCAAGGCCAAGCTGCTCAGCGCAGCGTTGGGCCATCATATATGGACTATCTATAGATGGATGCGCCTGTAAAGCCCACGTAGCACCCAACTCCTACACCTGTACAGAACACTTTTCCAACCTTATGATATACGTTTTGCTGCTCTGTGTCAAGTAGAAAACCTTAACACCGGCTGACCCCGGCCCTACTCCGGGGAACGATTCATTGCGGAAGCCAGAGTATGGCATCAAACCAGATACAGAATCCTGTCTCGTCCGTCAGGTTATTCAGATAGACAAAGCCTTCCCGGCCGGCCTCAAAGTTGAATGTTCCCAATTCCGCCCAACGGTTGACATAAAGGGACTGATCGATGGTGACGATGTCCTCGCCCTCGGCATGGTGGACCAGGTAACGGGCGGCTTGTGTCTCCAGGGTATTGTTAAAGTAGTAGGGGATAAAGGCATAGAGGCGATAGCGGCCACTGGACGATAAAGCAGGCCGCCAGATGCCGGCCTCTACGATGCCATCCAGGCTGCTGGGCTGACCGTCCTGCACCACCCCACTGCGTGGTTCGGAGGGGGCCCAGAACGCCTCGTTTCCCACCCCCGCGTATCCTTGTTCCCAACGCTGCCCGGAGCGTTGAAAGCCAGCGGCGGCATTGTCGACCACGATCGCGCCGGCCGGCAGGTGGCAGGCGGAAAAGCGATCCGCCCAGAGCCAGGTGCTGACCTCACCGGCAGGGTGTTCGGCCCAAGGATCGCTTCCCGGGCCGCACCAGCCCTCCGGATCAACCTCCCGGCCGCAAAAGTGGACGCCAAAGTGCAGATGCGGGCCTATGGTGCAGCCAGAGGCCCCGGATAGACCCAGCGTTCCCCCTTGCTCGACCCGCTGCCCGGGCGACACGTCCAGGCGATCCAGGTGCCAATAGAGGGTGTGATAACCGTTCTGGTGGTCCAGGACGATGCTGCGGGTGGCGCAGTTGTCATCCGCGTTATTGGCCCAGAGTACCACGCCGTCGGCCGCGGCCTGCACCACTACCCCAATATCCAGGGCATAGTCCCAGCCGTTGTGTCCATCACAGATCGATCCCTGCAGGTCGAGCACGTCGTTCCCATGGGCGGACAAGATGCTTCCGTCACCGACCAGGAAGGGAGATTCGTGGTCAAAGCTGCAGGTAAATTCGTGCGTGTCCGGGTAGGGCTGGTACAAAAAGGGTTGGCTGGCCGGCGGGAGCCCGGACAGGGACTGCCGGGGGTCCTCCTCAAAGAGGCGTCGGTAGGTCTGCACAAAGGCCTGCTGATCGGCCCCCTGCAGAGCCCGCAGCTCGGCCTCACTGCCGGTTTGGGCCACGACGCGCAACAGGGCATAACTGCCCAGGTTGGTGTTGGCCGGCAGGGGGATGCGCTGCCCATCGCTGAGCAGGAGGGACTCGACCACGGGGTAATCCCGCTTGGCTCGATAGATCTCGATCACGGCCCAGTGGATCTGGGCTTCCAGGCCCCGTTCGGATTCTTGGCGATAGCCCATGGCCCAGTCCAGATCCTCCGGCGTGGGTTCGGGTTGGTCCACCAGTCCGCTCTGGAGTTCCAGCAGGGCCAGGACGACCTTGGGGTTGACCCCGTAAAAGAGGCACTGTCCCGTGATTACATCGGCCAGGGGCATCTCTTGGTCCCCGACCCAGGTCCGCAGTCCACCCAGCACGCCGGGGCGGCCCTCCAGAAAACTGCGTACTTCCAGGGTGCCCCAGCCAGGTTCATAAAAAAGGCGGTCATTGTCCAGCAGCAGTGGCGGAGAACCCGTGTCGGGTACAGGCGTAAAGGAGGAGCCCCAGCCAACGGCGGTGGGGTAGCCGGTAGGAGCCGCCGCTTGTTCTGTTCGGGGACGCAGGACCAGCACCAGGAGGAGGGTCAGAACGCAGATCGGGGCAACTAGCACCGCCCAGCGCAGCAAATCCGGCCAGGCCCGCCAGCGCTCGATCCACGCAATTCCCCCGATGTCTCGGCCGCTCATCGCAAGCCCTCCAGCAGGTGCACCAGGATGCGTCCTTGCGCCAGATCGACCTCGCGTACAACCGAATCGATGGCTGGCAGGAGCAGTTCTCCCTGCCGGCCCTTGACCAGGAGCACCTGGTTGCTGCCGGTGGGCCAGACCTCCTCGACCTCACCGAGATATTCGTCCTGCTCGGTCCAGACCTGCAGCCCGATCAATTCGTGGTAATAGTACTCGTCTTGCTCTGGAACGGGGGCCTCGGCCATGGCCACCTGCAAAAGCTGGCCTCGCAGGTTCTCGGCACTATTGCGGTCGTCGCAGCCGAGCAATTTGAGCCGGACCAGCTTTTTGTGCGGCCGGGCCCACTCCACCTCGTAGCGCAGGGGGGGGTCTCCGACGTACAAATAGGCAGCCTCCAAGACCAGCTCGGGAAAGTCGGTGTCCAAAAGGACCTTGACCTCACCGCGTATCCCAAAGGGGGCGACGATTTCACCGAGCACAAGGTACTCTGGAGCCTGCCGTTCCAACGGTAATGCCGGTGCGCTCATACTGGCCTCAGGCGACGTCCAGGCTTACGTGGATTCCCTCGCGGGCCGCCGCCGCGTCGACCAGTTGGCGGATCGCGTTGATGATCCGCCCTTCTTTGCCGATGATTTGGCCCTTGTCATCTGGGGCCACGTCAAGCTTGTAGCTAGGCCCACGCCGCCCGCGAACCTGGTGCACCCTAATCTGCTCCGGATGATCTACCAGCCGCCGGGCGATATAGATAATCAATTCTTCCATGCTGGTCCCCCAATAGAAAGGGGAAACCCCTCCCAGGTCCGGACATGCTATAGGCATAACTCGGACCAGGATGATTTTACAGGATCCCCTGTTGTTTTAGCAAACGTGCAACGGCTTCGGTTGGCTGGGCGCCATGGGAAAGCCAGTGTCGCACCCGCTCTTCCTTGATTACGATGGTGGCCGGCTCGGTGCGCGGGTTATAGTTCCCCAGAATTTCCAGAAAGCGACCATCCCGCGGGGCCCGCGAGTCCGCCGCTACTATTCGATAGCTCGGCTGCTTTTTTGCGCCCATCCGGCGTAAACGAATTTTGACCAAACCTACACCTCCTCAACGGTTGTTGGTCGGCGATGCTGGTCCAATGTATTCAATCCCAGCGATCGCTACCTAGTCAGACGAAAACTTGGTTATCGTAACAGGGACAGTATATCATGGGCCTGCCCTTTCGTCAATTTGCGCATCATCTTGCGATACTGTTGAAAGCGATTGAGCAGTGCGTTGACGTCCTGCAGCGAGGTTCCCGATCCCCGGGCGATGCGTCGTTTGCGGCTGCCCCCAATGATTTGGGGCCGGCGGCGCTCTTCGGGGGTCATGGACAGGATGATGGCTTCTAGGCGTCGGAACTGTTTTTCGTCCACCGTGAGCTTTTGCGACCGCATCATGCTGCCCAGACCGGGGATCATGTCCAGCAGTTGATCCAGGGGGCCCATCTGGCGCAATTGGTTCAATTGCTCTAAAAAGTCCTCCAGGTCAAAGGTGCCCTTGCGCACCTTTTGCTCCAATTGGCGGGCTTGCTCCTCAGTGTAGGAGGTCTCGGCCCGTTCGATTAGGGAGAGCACGTCTCCCATGCCCAGGATTCGCGAGGCCAGGCGCTCCGGGTAAAAAACCTCCAGGGCGTCGGTTTTCTCGCCTACGCCCAGGAACTTGATGGGCACGCCGGTGACGCTGCGGATCGAGAGGGCAGCGCCGCCGCGGGCATCTCCATCCACCTTGGTCAGGATCAGGCCGCTCAAATCCAGGCGCTGGTGGAACTCGCTGGCCACGCGCACGGCGTCCTGGCCGGTCATGGCATCGGCCACCAGCAGGATCTCTTGGGGAGAGACGGCCTTTTGCACCTGCACCAGTTCCTGCATCAATTCCTCGTCCACGTGCAGCCGACCAGCGGTATCCAGGATCAGGTGGCTGCGGCGCTGCTGAAGCGCTTGTTTCAGTGCCTGGCGGGCGACCCGGGGGGCCTCCTTACTCTGGGGGTCGCTGTAGACGGGCAGGTCCAATTGCTCCCCCAGGATCTCGAGCTGGCGGATCGCGGCCGGCCGGCGCAGGTCCGCCGCCACCAACAGGGGAAAGGCCCCCTTGCTGCGCAGGTGCAGGCCCAACTTGGCCGCCATGGTGGTCTTGCCGGAACCCTGCAGGCCTACCAACATCAGGATGGTGGGGGGCGGCGAGGCCTCCTTGAGCGGCACCGCCTCCTTTCCCAGGGTGTGGATGAGCTCCTGGTGCACGATCTTGATCACCTGCTGGGCCGGGGTCAGGCTGCGCATCACTTGCTCTCCGATGGCCTGCTCCCGTACCCGCCCGAGAAAGTCCTTGACTACCTTGTAGTGAACGTCGGCCTCTAGCAGGGCCAGGCGTACTTCCCGCAGCGCGGCTTCCACGTCCTTCTCGGATAGTTTGCCCCGCGCACCCAGGTGGCGGAAAATTGTCTGGAGCCGGTCGGTCAGGGTTTCAAACATGTCATTCCTCGCTCGCTTGATGATCCGTCAGCTCGATTCTACCAGGCTTGCGCGGGGATGTCAACCTTGGGGATCGCGGCGCTTGACAGTCCCTTTTGAACATGATATAACTCAAGGAGGGAGGATCATGATCGTGAGCTTAAAGGCCGGCAGGAGGGCCTGGACGGTGAGCCCCAGTAGGCCCTGCCCTTTCGGTAGCCTTGAACTGTAGCAGGAGGATCTTTGATGCAAGAGCACTATATTCTGATCGCCTTGGGCGCGGCCATTCTGGGTTTTGCCCTCCTGGCCCTCCTGGCCAAATCCAGGTGGCTCAAGCGGATCTCGGGCGTCCTATTTTTGATCGCTCTGATGGCTGGCATCGTTCTGGGGCTGCGCTATCAGCGGGAGCGCGACCAGCCCGATCCTTTGGCCGACGGCGAGGTCTATACGGTGCTCCGGGGGGAGGTGCGCGACATGGTGGAGGCCAGTGGCAACCTCTCGCCGGTCTCCCAGGTGCCGCTGGCCTTTGCCCTCCCCGGCGAACTGGTCGAGATCCGCGTGGCCACCGGGGAGCGCGTGCGCCAGGGCCAGGTGCTGGCCCGCCTGGACAGCACCGACCTGGAGCTGCAGCTCGCCCAGGCCCAGGCCGGCCTGGACCTGGCCCGGGCCAATATGGACAAGCTGCTGGCCGGCCCGGTGGAGGAGGACCTCACCGTGGCCCAGAGCAGCCTGAACCAGGCCGCCGCCAGCCGCGACGACTCCCGCGTCTCGCTCTCGGCGGCCACCGAGCAGGCCCGCTTGAGCTGGGAGATGGCCGCCAACAACCTGCGCGATGCCCAGGCCAACTATGAGAATATCTACTGGGACAATCGCGACCTGGAGAACCGCCTCAACAAGTACGGCCAGGACCTGCCCGACGCCCGCGTCGACCAGGAGGCCCAGGCCTGGCGAGCCGTGGAGAACGCCGAGGCGGCCATGGAGCAGGCCCGCCTCTCCTACGAGCAGGCCCTGCAGCGCGAGCAGAGTTCCAACCAGAGCGCCCAGGCCCAGGTGGTCTCGGCCCAGGCCAACCTGGGACGCCTGCAAAGCGGGGCCGGCGCCGAGGATGTCCGCATCTCCCAGCTTTCCATCGACCAGGCCCAGGTGTCCTACGACCTGGCCTTTGAGAACCTGAAAAAGTCCGCGCTGCGGGCGCCCTTTGACGGCATCGTGGCCACCGTGCTGGCCGAGGTGCACAACCAGGTCTCGGCCGCCAACACCATCCTCGTCCTGATCGATGATTCCTCCTATACCATCGACGTGGAGGTCGACGAGATCGATATCCCCGCCATCCAGGTGGAGCAGGAGTGCATCATTCTGCTGGACGCGCTGCCAGAGGCCGAGCTTGTGGGCCGGGTACGCGAGGTCGCCCTTTCCCCCAGCGTGGGCCAGGGCATCGTGACCTACCGGGTGCGGGTCGAGGTGACCGACCTGGGCGGTGCGGCGGTGCGCCCGGGAATGACGGCCAACGTCAATATTGTCACCGCGCGGGCCGAGGGCGTGCTGGTGGTCCCCCGGCGGGCCGTGCAGATCGAGGAGGGGCAGGCCTACGTGGAGCGGCTCACCGCGGACGACCAGTTAGAAAAGATCCCGGTCGAGCTGGGCTTGGGCGATGCCTTTTCTATCGAGATTGTCTCGGGCCTGCAAGAGGGGGATCGCCTCTTTGTGCGGGGGGTGGTGCAGCGCAATCAAATCCAGGATGCCTTTCCCTTCCGTTAGTGCAGGCTGGAGTTTGGCTAGATGGAAATTGGAGCACAACCTGTAGGTGTTGTAGGGCCTCGTTGCTACAAGCAGTGGTTTATCTGGACTCGATTACAAGAGGGTCGCTATCTATGAACAAGACAGAACAGTCCTCGTCCAAAGCCGGGGGGGAATCCCGCTCCAAGCCGGCGGTCATCCAGATCGAGGATGTGACCAAAGTATACAAAATGGGCCAGATCGAGGTGCATGCCCTGCGCGGCGTTTCGTTAGAGATTCACCAGGGCGAGTTCCTCTCCATTATGGGCCCTTCGGGTTCCGGCAAGTCCACCCTGATGAACATTTTGGGCTGCCTGGACACGCCGAGCGCCGGTGTGTACCTGTTGGACAGCCGGCGGGTGGATGACCTCAACGACAACGAGCTTTCCGAGATCCGCAATCGCAAAATTGGCTTTGTCTTTCAGACCTTTAATCTGTTGGCCCGGACCACGGCTCTGCGCAACGTGGAACTGCCGCTTATCTACAGTGGGCAGGGGCTGCGTGGTCGGCGCAGGCAGGCCGCCGCGGCGCTGGAGGCAGTCGGTTTGGGCGACCGTCTCCAGCACAAGCCCAACGAACTCTCCGGTGGTCAGCAGCAGCGGGTCGCCATCGCCCGCTCCCTGGTCAACGACCCGGCCATCATCTTGGCCGACGAGCCCACCGGCAACCTGGACAGCCGCTCGGGCGCCGAGATTATGACTATATTTCAGCGGCTGAACAGCGAGCGGGGCATCACGGTCGTCTTTGTCACCCACGATCACGAGATTGCCAGGCATACCCGGCGGATCCTGCACCTGTACGATGGGCGTGTTGTGGAGGAGGAACGGATTGACCACCCGATTGTCGCTCTGGCCGGGGCCGTTGAGCAGCAATCGCGGCTGGAGGAGGCGCTATGAACCTGGTCGAGAGCCTGCGCATTGCCCTGCGCGCCCTGTCGGCCAACAAGCTGCGGGCCATGTTGACGATGTTGGGCATCATTATCGGGGTGGCCGCCGTGATCGCCCTGCTCGCCCTGGGGCAGGGCGTTCAGGCCACGGTGGAGGAGCAGATCGAGGGGATCGGCGCCAACCTCCTGATCGTCTTTTCCGGCACCTTTAGCGGCGAGGCCCAGCGAATCCAGCCATTGACCTATCGGGAATCCCAAGCCCTGTCCGACCCACTCTATGCCCCGAGCGTCGCTGCGGTGGCCCCGGTGATCCAACGCAGTGCCACCATTGTTTTTGGTCAGCGCGATGGCGATGCCTCGGTTGTGGGCTGTACCGCCGATTACTCCTTTGTGCGCAACGCCAACGTGATGAGCGGTCGTTTCATCGAGGATCGTGATGTGTCCACGCGCAGCCGGGTGGTGGTGTTGGGCTATGACGTCATGGTCAACCTCTTTCCGGACACCGATCCTGTGGGACAGACGGCCAAGATCCGGGGGGTGCCCTTTCGGGTGATTGGCGTGATGGAGAAAAAGGGCGGCGGCGGATTTGGCCCGCCCGAAGATCGTTGGGTCTATATTCCTCTGACCACGGCAGCGGTGCGCCTCTTTGGCACGCGCACCGCCAGCGGCGATTTCCCCGTCTCAGAGATCTATGTGGCGGCCCTGGACCAGGAGAATATTGACCCGGCCATCGAGGAGGTCACGCTGATCCTGCGCGAGCAGCACCGCCTGACCTACCAGGACAATGACTTTACCATTGTCACCCAGGACGACGTTCTGGACGTGGCCGGCTCGATCATTGGCGTATTGACCATTTTCCTGGGGGCCATCGCCGGCATCTCGCTGCTGGTGGGCGGCATTGGCATTATGAACATCATGTTGGTCTCGGTGACCGAGCGCACCCGCGAGATCGGTATCCGCAAGGCCGTGGGGGCCAAGCGGCGGGATATCCTGATGCAGTTCTTGATTGAGGCGGTCGTGCTGAGTGTGATGGGCGGATTGGTCGGTTTGACCTTGGGGGTCTTGGGGGCCAGAACGGTGGCCCGCCTCCAGCCGGACCTGCAGGCCGTGCTCACACCGGGCATCATCCTGATGGCGACTGGTTTTTCGGCCGCGGTGGGGCTGTTCTTTGGCATTTACCCGGCGATGCGTGCCGCCCGGCTGCACCCGATCGAGGCCCTGCGTTACGAATAGGTGGGTGTTCGGTTGCGCTCGGCCCTGGAATATAGTACAATAGGGGCGCTTGAGTGCACGAGAGGAGGAGACCATGTCATTAATCGCGGGTAACCTGGGTGCGGTGCAGCGCCTCTTGGACACGGCCGGCCTTTCCTGGGGGGTCTGTGCCGGCGCTGCTGCCTATGTTTACGGGGTCCGCCGCCCGATCGCCAATGTGGACATTTTGCTGGCCCCTGGTGAACTGCGCCTGGTGCGCGAACTGCTGAAGGAAAATCGTCGTACCGCGCAATACGATGGGCGCATTCTGCTCTGGCGGGGCATCAAGATTTTTGACGATCTAAGCCTGTCGATGGATGGGCAGCGCTATCCCTTTCTGTTGGATGAGCCCATGCAGTCCCGCCTGCGACGGCTCTTTTTACTTGGCTCCAAGGTGCTGGTTCTTTCGCCAGAGGATGTATTGGCTCACAAGGCGCTGCTCAGCTTTGTGACCAGCGATTGTCCTGAAAAGTATCATGGTCAGGATTTGGCCAATTTGATCAAGTTTCAGAGCCAAAAATTGGACTTGGACTATGTGCTCAAGCGGGTACGCCTGTGTCAGGCTGAAGCCCCGCTCCGGGCACTCTTGGCCGAGGTTGGACTGCCCCTGCCTGCTTGAAGTTGAGGAAGCCGGAATGCTCCGCCCTCTCACGACAACGCCCGCCCGGCCAACTGCCGGCAAAAGTTCCGCCCCCACGGTTACCCGCCTGCCCGCCTTGCCCATCCGTGCCCCCCGCCTGCTGCTTCGCCCGCTCAAGCGCCAGGATCTGGACGAGCGGCAGTGCTGGCCCCCTTTTAACGATCCCCTGGGCCTGATCTGGGATATGCCCCGTGCGGGCTGCCGCGAGAACGACCGCTGGTTCAGCCGCCTGACCGATGGCCGGCACTATCTGGCCTATGGAGTCGAGGATTACGACGGCCTGCTCATTGGCATGCTCTCGCTGCGGGACGTGCGCTGGAACAGGTCGGCCCGGCTGGGCATCGCCTTTCGCTCCAGCCACGTTGGGCGGGGCTATGGCAGCGAGGTCCTGGACTGGTTCCTGCCCTACTTTTTCCTGGCCCTGGATTTTGAGGAAATGCTCCTGGATGTGGCCGCCGGCAACCGCCGCGCCGTGCGCTGCTACGAAAAGCTGGCTTTTGAGCGAATGCGTTCCTTCTGGCGCTGGGCCGACGGGCTGCAGGATTTGGCCCTGCTGAACCGCCCCGAGTACGCCGACCAGCGCGTTTATTTCCGCCAGCGCTGGGGCCGGGTGGAGACCCTGTACTACGATATGCTTCTAAGGCGCCAGCGCTGGGAGGGAGAGATGTATTTGC
>JAFGKG010000096.1 GCA_016928715.1 Chloroflexia bacterium | reverse complement strand
GGAATGGTGTCGTTCATGCGGTTGAGACAGCGCAAAAAGGTGGACTTGCCGCAGCCGGAGGGCCCAATCAGGGCCGTGATCTGGCGCCGGTTGACCTCCATCGACACGTCCAGCAGGGCCGCGTGGTCACCGTAATAAAAGTTGAGCTTTTGTACGCGGATCTTGGGCTGGGATTGCACGCTGTCGCCTCTCTAGCGTCTGCTCACAGGGCTCTAACCAAAGCGCCCGGTGATGTAATCCTCGGTGCGCTGATCTTGGGGGTTAGTAAAAACGTCCTCGCCGCGGCCGCATTCGACCAATTCGCCCATCAGGAAAAAGGCCGCGTAATCGGCCAGGCGGGCGGCCTGCTGCACGCTGTGCGGCACAATGACGATGGTATAGTCCTTTTTCAGTTCGTTCAGGCTGCGCTCCACCTTGCCCGTCGAGATGGGGTCCAGGCCCGAGGTCGGCTCGTCGAGCAGCAGCACCTCCGGATTCAGGGCCAGGCTGCGGGCAATACAGAGCCGCTGCTGCTGCCCGCCGGACAGCGAGTTGGCCGGATCGTCCAGGCGATCCTGGACCTCCTCCCAGAGGGCGGCCTGGACCAGGCTGCGTTTGACGATGGTATCCAGGTGGGAGCGATCGCGCATACCGGCCAGCCGGGGCCCATAGACGACATTGTCCCGCACGGTGCCCGGCAGGGGCAGGGGCAGGGCGAACACCATGCCCACCCGCCGGCGCAGTTGGGCCACGTTCAGGCCGGGGGCATAGAGATCCTGCCCGTCCAGCAGGAGGCGGCCGCTCCGCTGCGTCCCCTCGATCAGATCGTTCAAGCGATTGACCAGCCGCAGCAGGGTGGTCTTGCCCCCACCGGCCGGCCCGAACAGTACCGTGATCGCCCGGGCTGGAATGTCCAGGGTCACGTCGCGCAGGGCCGGCTTGTCCCCATAGGAAAAGCTCACTTGATCGAGCCGAATCTTGGTCTCTACCATTGCCTTCGCCGCCGAAAGTAGCTCCGCAGCAGGGTGGCTGCCAGGTTCAAAGAAAGCACCAACAGCAGCAGGACCAGGGCCGTCCCGTACTGCACGTCCAGAGGCATGCCCGGGACTTGCGTGCTGATGACGTACAGGTGGTAGGGCAGGGCCATGGTTTCGTCATAGATCGAGCTGGGCAGGCGCGGCAGATAAAATGCCGCCACCGTGAACAGGATGGGGGCCGTCTCGCCGGCCGCCCGCAGCAGGCCCAGGATAACGCCGGTGATGATGCCGGGCATGGCCTGGGGCAGCACGATGCGGGCAATGCCCTGCCACTTGGTCCCGCCCAGGCTGGCGCTGACCGTGCGAAACTCGGTCGGCACCGCCCGCAGCGCCTCCTCCGAAGCGCTGATGATCACGGGTAGGGTCATGATGGCCAAGGTCAGCGATCCGGCGAAAATGGACGTACCAAACTGCAAAAAGAGCACAAACAGGCCCAGCCCGAACAAGCCATAGACCACGGAGGGAATGCCGGCCAGATTGATAATGGCCAGGCGAATGGAGCGGGTCCACCAGCTATCGCGGGCATACTCTGAAAGGTAAATGGCCCCACCCACCCCCACGGGAATCGCCGCCAGGGCCGTGCCCAGGGTAAGGATCAGGGTGCCCACAATGGCCGGCAAGATTCCCCCCGCCTTCATGCCGTCGCGGGGCATAGCCGTGAGAAATTCCCAATCGATCGCGCCCAGGCCCCGCACGACGATGGCCCCCAAGACAAGGAGAATGGGCACAACGACGAGCAGCGCGGCCAGGCTCAGCAGGACAAAGCCAATTTTCTGCACCCGATAGCGATGCATCAACGCAGGCCTCCACGACGGCGCTTTTTGAACACGGTCAGGGCCGCCGTCAGGTTGATCAAAAAGGTCAGCAGGAACAGGACGATACCGATGGCAAAGAGGACCTGGTAGTGCAGACTGCCCTGGGCGACCTCGCCCATCTCGGCCGCGATCGTCGCGGTCATTGTGCGGACGGGGCGAAAGAGGGAATCCCAGGTCAGCGGCATGCGGGCGGCGTTGCCCGTCACCATCATCACCGCCATCGTCTCGCCGATCGCCCGCCCCATGCCCAGCATCACGGCCGTAATGATGCCCGAACGGGCCGCCGGCACGACAACCCGCCAGATCGTCTGCCACTGGGTCGCGCCCATGGCCAGGCCGGCGTCGCGATAGCTCTTGGGCACGGCGTCCAGGGCGTCCTCGGCCACGCTGATGATGGTGGGCAGGGACATGTAGGCCAGGAGCAGGGCGCCGCTAAAGGCGGTCAGGCCCGTGGGCACGTGCAGGACCCGCCGGATCAAGGGCGCGATCAGAGCGATGCCCAAAAAGCCCAGCACGACCGAGGGGATGCCGGCCAGGACCTCGATCATGGGCTTGAGCAGCTCGCGGGCCCAGGATGGCGCCACCTCGTGCACGAACACGGCCGTGGCCACGCCCAGGGGCAGGGCGATCAACACGGCCAGCAGGGTCACCAACAGCGAGCCCAGGAGCAGGGGCAGCAGGCCAAAGAGATCAAAGGTGGGATACCAGCGGGTCCCCAGGAGATTGTCCCAGGACACCTGGGCAAAGGCCGGCAGGCCGCCCTGCAGCAAAAAGAGGAAAATGAGCAGGACAAAGGCGATCGTCGAAAAGCCCATCACGCGGATAAAGGTCTCGACGAAAAACTCGCGCCAACGCAGTCCCTGCTGATTCGGTAACCCCTGGTCCATGTCCTTCCTTTCAACGCAGCGGCACAAAACCCAACTCGATCACCAGGACCTGGCCCTCGTCCAAGATCCAGTCCAAATAGTCGCGCAGCAGCCCCTCCGGCTCCCCGGCCGTGTACATGTACAGCTCCCGGGCGATGGGATAGGAGCCGTCCTTGACCGTCTCGACGGCCGGCAGCACAAAGGGACCCCCTGCCTGCTGGGCCACCGCCAACACCTTTTGATCCGGCGTGACGTAACCCAGGCCATCGTAGCCAATCGCGTTCGGATTCTGCCGCACTTCGGCGCTGATCCCCTCCGACGAGGGCATCAACAGGGCCTCCGGGGAGAGCAGCAGGTCGCTGTCCTGTCCCAGGCGGATGACCTCCTCCAAAAAGTATACGTAGGTGCCCGAATTGGACTCGCGCGAAAGCAGCACGATGGGGCAATCCTCGCCGCCCACCTGGCTCCAGTGGGTGATCCTGCCGGCATAGATATCGGAAATCTGCTGCATGGTCAGGCCGTCTACCGGATTGGAGGGGTGGACCACCACGGCAATAGCGTCGTAGGCCACCACGAATTCGACCGGCACGATGCCATTGGCCTCGGCCGCCGCGATTTCCTCCGCTTTCATCGCCCGCGAGGCGTTGGCCACGTCCACCGTGCCGTTGATCAGGGCGGCGATCCCGGTGCCCGACCCACCCCCCGAGACCGAAATGCCCACCTCGGGGTAAATTTGCATATAGGTCTCGGCCCAGGCCAGGGCCAGGTTGACCAGGGTGTCCGATCCCTTGATCTGCAGGTTGTCGCTTCCACCGACGCGGCCGGCGCCCCCCCCCAGGGGGCCGGCGCCGCAGCCGAGCGCAAGGCAGGCCAACAGGAACAGCAGGCCGGAGAGAGCCGACCTCACCCAGCCCCCCGCCGTTCCCGCCCGACCGGGAACCTGTCCCTTTCGCTTGGCCTCTCCCCACCCCCCGCTAGACGTCGCGTTCTGGCGAACGCGACGTCTAGCTTCCCCCCTCCCCTCTCCACAATGTGGAGCGGGGAGGGGGGACTGAGGGGGGAGGGGTGAGGTATGGATCCCACGACCACGCCTATTTTCTAGACAGCCACCATCCAAACTAAAAGGAAAAAGAGTACACAGCGAGGAAGTGCCTTGCCGGAGTAGGTGCAGAAATGCCATGTTGATCCCGTTCGACTCACGCTACATGGAACAACCACGGTTGCCCGCCGACCAGCGGCGGGTAGAACCGTGGTGTAGTATAGCATGCTTCGAGCCGGGATGCAAACCGTACGTTGAACCGCACGATCTAGATGCCGCATAAATCCTCGTCGTCCCCCAGGTCCTCCATCTCGCCGGTGACGGTAAAGAGGATGCGTTCGCAGATGTTGGTGACCCGATCGGCCGTGCGCTCCAGGTTGTGGGCCACCCAAAGCAAATAGTTCGAATGGTCGACGCTGGAGGCGTCCTCCACCAGGAGCTGCACCAAACCCCGATAGACCTGATTGTAGAGTTCATCCACCTCGTCGTCCTCGGCGGCGATGGCGCGGGCCGCGTCCAGGTCCCGCTCGACAAAGGCGTCCATAGAGCGGCGCAGCATGCCGCGGGCCTTGTCCGCCATCTGCGGGATGCAGGTAAAAGAGTGCAGCGCCGGAGCCGAGTTCATCATCAGGTTGATGCGGGCGATCCCCTTGGCGTAATCGCCAATGCGCTCCAGGTCGGTGACGATCTCTAGAATGGCCGCTACCATGCGCAGGTCTCCGGCCATCGGCTGCTGGGTGGCGATAAAGGCCAAGCAGTCGTATTCGATAGAAAAGCGCTTGTCGTTGATCACACAGTCGCCGTCAATGAGCACTTCGGAGCGACGCCGATTGCGCTCCCGCAGGGCCTCGACGGACTCGCCCAGGGCCCGATCCACCATACTGGCCAGCACCAGCACCTCGTCCTGCAAGTTCTTGAGTTTCTGGCTAAAGCTCTGTCGCAACATCGAATGCTCTCCTTCCCTGGCGAGCGGGAAACTCGCTCAAGAGGGCCAATACCCGCTCCTTGAGGTCGTCCCGCACCCGGCGAAAGGCCTCCCGTCGTTCGGCCTCGCTGCCCGTCGCCGCGGCCGGGTCGGGAAAGCCAACGTGAACCAACGTGCCCCGCCCCAACCAGAGCGGGCAATTGCGGGCGGCGTCGTCACAGACGGTGACCACCAGAGCAAAACCCAGCCCCTGGAATTGGCCCACCGGCTTGGAAACGTGGCCCGAAATGTCAATGCCCCACTCGGCCATCACCTGCACGGCCAGGGGGTGCACAGTGCCGGCCGGCCTGGTGCCGGCGGAAAAAGCCTGCCAGCGATCGCCCAAATAGTGCCGGACCAGGCCCTCGGCCATCTGGCTGCGGGCCGAGTTGCCCGTACACAGAAACAACACCCGCTGCTTGCTCATCCGAACCTCCCGGTGATATAATCCTCGGTGCGCTGGTCCTTGGGATTGGTAAAGATCTGCTTGGTCGGACCGAACTCGACCATATAGCCCGCGCGGTTCTCGTCGACCATGAAAAAGGCCGTATAGTCGGACACCCGCGCCGCCTGCTGCATATTGTGCGTAACGATGACGATGGTGTACTGCTTTTTGAGCTCCTGCATCAGGTCCTCGATCTTGAGGGTGGCGATGGGGTCCAAGGCAGAGGCCGGCTCGTCCATCAAAATGATCTCCGGTTCCACGGCCAGGGCCCGAGCGATGCAGAGCCGCTGCTGCTGCCCGCCCGAAAGGGCCAGGCCGGATTTGCGCAGATCGTCCTTGACCTCGTCCCAGAGGGCCGCCACCCGCAGGCTGCCTTCCACGATCTCGGTCAGTTTGGCCCGATCGCGGATGCCTTGCGCCCGGGGGCCATAGGCCACGTTATCCAGGATGGATTTGGGAAAGGGATTGGGTTTTTGAAAGACCATGCCCACACGCTGGCGAAGTTCCACAATGTCCATGGCCATAATGTCCTGCCCATCCATATAGACCTCGCCCGAGATGCGCACACAGGAAATCAGGTCGTTCATGCGGTTAAAGGTGCGCAAAAAGGTGCTCTTGCCACAGCCGGAGGGGCCGATGATGGCCGTGATCTGATGGGCCGGCACCTGGATATCCACCCCACACAGGGCTTGAAAATCGCCGTAACAAAGATGATAATCCCGTGTCTCTAGCTTGATCGAACTCGTCGTCATAGCTGCCCTCCCAGGCGCTTGCGCAGGCGATTTGTCAGCAGATTGATGCACAAATTGATCAAAACGATGCTGACGACCAGGACGATACCCGTGGCCATAGCCTTGTTAAAAGCACGGGTGTCCATCGCCAGGTAGTAGAGATGTAGGGCCATCGTCCGCCCCCCGGAGAGCAGGGAGGTCGGCAGGCGGTAGCTGCCGCCCAGGGTGACGTAAAAGACCGCCGTCTCGCTGACGACGCGGCCCACGCTGAGAATGACGCCCGTAATCACGCCCGGCAGCGCGGTTGGCAGCACCACGCCCCAGACCGTCTGCCACTGCGTCGCCCCCAGGGCCAGGCTGGCCTCGCGGTAGGACTTGGGCACGGTCAGCAGCGCTTCCTCGGTGGTCCGAATGATCACCGGCAGGATCAGGCAGGCCCCCGCCAGGCCGGCCGAGAGCAGGGAGAAGCCAAAATGCAGTGCCGAGACAAAGAGGGCGTAGCCAAAGAGGCCAAAAATAATGGAGGGAACCCCGGCCAGGGTCTCGACCCCAAAGCGCGCCACGGCCACCAGGCGCGGCAGCAAACCCCTGCCGCCCTGCATCTCCCCGGCGTATTCGACCAAATAGACCGCTGCAAATACCCCCAAGGGGGTAGCGATCAAGATCGTCAGGATCACCAGGTAGAGCGTGGTCACAATGGTCGTCGATATGCCCCCCTCGCCCGAAAGGCCTCCCCGCGGTTGGGTGGTCAGAAAGCCCGGCTCGATCACCTCGGCAAAACCGCCCCTGAACACGTAAAATATCACCACCACCAGGGCGGCGATGGCCACGGCGCCGGCCAGCCAGAGCACGCCAAAGGCAATCCTCTGGATCCAGTGCCGCCGGTTGATGTTGGATCGCGCCCGGGACGAAATCCCACTTTTCGCCATCGTCGTCGCTCCTGCTCCTTCCAGCAGTGAACTGGAACTGTTCACATCGTCCTCCTATGGATAAGCAACCGGGCCAGGCTGTTGACAACAATGATCAGGACAAAGAGCACCACGCCCGTGGCAAAGAGAGCGCTTTCGTGCACACCGGTGGCGTAGGCGATCTCTACCGCAATGTTCCCAGTAAGGGTACGCGCCCGGCTCACAAAGACGGTCAGTGGATTGTCCGTGACCGGATGGGGGATAATCACCGAGTTGCCAATGACCATGATCATGGCCATGGTCTCCCCCAAAGCCCGACCCACCCCCAGGATGATGGCCGCGACGATGCCGGAACGGGCCCCCGGCAGGATGACGTGAACAATGGTCTGCCAGTGGGTCGTCCCGAGGGCCAGGGAGCCCTCTTTGTAGGAACGGGGCACACTGCGGATAGCATCCTCGGAAATGCTGGTAATCGTCGGCAGGATCATGATGGCCAATACGATCGAGGCCGCCAGCAGGCCATAGCCGGTATTGCCCCGAACGGGAATCTTGCCGATCAGCGGGACCAACACGACCATGCCGAACAGTCCATAGACCACGGAGGGAATGCCGGCCAACAACTGCACCGCCGGCCGGACGATATTGCTCATCCAATCCGGGGCCACCTCGGCCAAAAAGATGGCCCCCGACACCGCCAGGGGCACGCCCAAAACAATGGCCCCAATGGTGACGTATACGGAACCGAGGATCATGGCCAGGATGCCGTACTGCTCCTGCCCCGGCCGCCAGACCTTGCCCGTCAGCAGATCCAAAAAGCCGACCTCCTGAAAGGCCGGCAAGCCCTCGCGCAGGGTGAACAGGCCGATCAGCAGGACCACCAGCAGCGAAACCAGCGCTGAAAGCAACAGCAGGTAACGCACGCCGCGGTCCACGACATGGCGCATTTTCAACATTCTACACCTCCTCCAGGGTAGAGTAGAACAGCCGATAAAGGGGAAAGGAGGCGCCCAGGGAAGGCGCCTCCCTCCCGTAGAGACGGGATCACTTGATAGAGAGATAGCCTTCCTCGGTCACGATGGCCTGGCCGGCATCGCTCAGGATAAAGTCCAGCCAGGCCTTGACCAGCTCGTTGGGCTCGCCGTTGGTCAGCATGTTCAACGGCCGCACCACCGGGTAGGCCCCGCTGGCCGCGTTGGCCTCGGTCGGCGCCACGCCGTCGACGGACAGCGCCTTGGTCGAGTCGTCCAGGTAGCCG
>JAFGKG010000095.1 GCA_016928715.1 Chloroflexia bacterium | reverse complement strand
TGCGGCGGGATGGGCAGCATGGGCTCGCTGCCTCCGAGGGAGAGGGATTGGAACATCGAGCCGCTTACCCAGGCCTCGCTCAACAGCAGGTGGTGCGGGGTCACCTCGGCTGTGACCCGGACGCCGCGGGCTTTGGCCTGGCGGACGAGCTCGACCGCGCCGGCCGTGCTGACGTGGCAGACATGCAGGTGGGCTCCGGTGAGCTCGGCCAGGGCGATCTCGCGGGCCACGTTCGAGATCTCGGCGGCTGCCGGATAGCCCTGCAGTCCCAGCAGGGTGCTGAGGGGGCCTTCGTGCATATCACCGCCCTCGCTCAGGTTGGCATCCTCGCAGTGGGCCAAAATGGGCAGTCCCAGCATCGTGCTGTAGAGCATGGCATTGCGCATGATCCGGCCGTCTCGGACGGGGCTGCCGTCGTCGGAAAAGGCCACCACGCCGGCCTTTTGCAAGTCGCCCATCTCGGTGATCTCTTGGCCGGCGCGGTTCTTGGTGATGGCTCCCACCGGGAGCACGCGCACCCGGGCCTCCCGTTCGACCAGTTCGAGCAGATGACGGACGCTGCCGGCCGTATCCGGCGGTGGCTGGGTATTGGGCATGGCACAGACCGTGGTAAAGCCACCCCGCGCGGCGGCCTCGGTGCCGGTGGCGATGGTTTCCTTATCCTCATATCCCGGTTCGCGCAGGTGGCAGTGCAGGTCGACGAATCCAGGGGCTAGAATACAGCCGGAGGCGTCGATGACGTGCGTGCCCGGAATTTGAGGATCGATGGCTGTCGAGGTCAATCCCCCGGCGATCTCGACGATGCGGCCATCGACGATGAGCACGTCGGCAACCTGGGCAAAACTCTGCGAGGGATCGACGATACAGCCATCCTTGATCAAGAGACGCATAGCGGATTCCTCCTGGGAACTCGGGCGGCCTAGCGACCGCCCAGCATGTACAACAGGGCCATTCGCACGGCGACGCCGTTGGTGACCTGTTCCTCGATTACGGACTGTGAGCTGCGGGCCACTTCCGGGGCGATTTCCAGCCCCTCGTTCATCGGTCCGGGGTGCATGACCAGGGCGTGGGAGGGGGCCCGGCTCAGTCGTTCTGGGGTCAGGCTAAAGCGGCGGATATATTCGCGCAGTGAGGGCAGCAGTCCTTGTTCCATGCGTTCGCGCTGCAAGCGCAGCAGCATGATCACATCGGCCTTTTCGACGGCCAGATCCAGGTCATAAGAGACGCGTAGCTTGGGAAAGAGGGCCTCCCAATAGGACGGCCGGCCCAGCAGCGTCGGCGGCCCACAGAGGGTAATCTTGGCCCCTAGTTTGGATAGGCCCCAGAGGTTGGAGCGTGCCACCCGGCTGTGCAAAATGTCGCCCACAATGAGGACGTGTTTCCCCCGAATCTGGCCCAGGTGGCGCTGCATGGTATAGAGATCCAGCAGTCCCTGGGTGGGGTGGGCGTGCTTGCCGTCGCCGGCGTTAATGACCGATCCGGAAAAGTGTTGGGCTACCAGATAGGGTGCCCCGGCCATGTTGTGCCGCAGCACGATCAGGTCCGCTCCGAGCGCCTCCAGTGTGCGCACGGTGTCCACCAGGGATTCGCCCTTTTGGACACTGCTGCTCTTGGCGCTGAAATTGACCACACTGGCAGAGAGCGTTTTGGCCGCCACTTCGAACGAGATCCGCGTGCGGGTGCTGTCCTCATAAAAAGCATTGACCACCGTGAAACCGCGCAGGGTGGGGACCTGCTTGATGGATCGCTGCAGTATCTCGACCATGGCATCGGTCTGCACAAAGATTTCTTTGATCTCTTCGGCCGTAAAATCATCCAAGTCCAGGACGTGGCGGCGTCTGTTTTCCGCGGTCCTCTGTTGGCTCATTGAGCCCTCCTCTTGAGAATGACGACTTGATCGGTTCCATCCATCTCGGCAAGCTGGACAATGATTTCCTCATCGCGGGATGTGGGCACGTTCTTGCCGACCGAGTCCGCCCGGATGGGCAGCTCGCGGTGTCCCCGGTCTACTAGGACCGCCAACTGGATCCGGCGAGGCCGGCCCAGGTCCATCAAGGCATCCAGGGCGGCCCGGACGGTGCGGCCGGTAAATAGAACATCGTCCACCAGGACGATGGTGCGGTGATCGATTTCAAAGGGGATTTCTGTGCGCCGGACGATGGGACGGTCCCGGCGGATGGCAATATCATCCCGATATAGGGTAATGTCCAGGGCGCCGACGGGGACCTCGACCTTTTCGAATTGACTGATATCTCGGGCCAGGCGTTCTGCCAGTGGAACACCCCGGGCACGAATTCCCACCAGGGCCAGGCCTTCCGCTCCGGCGTTTCGCTCCATAATCTCGTGGGCCATACGAACCAGAGCCCGCCGGATATCTTCTGCCGACATGATCTGCTTTTCTGTCTGCTCCTGTGGCAAGGGACACCTCCTAGGCACGATGGACACGACGTACTCTTATTGGGCCAACGCAATGCTGGCGTAAAAGGCACGCTGCTTGGCAGATTGGGCGAGCCTGCTCTGCACAGGTGCTTGTCGGGGGGTACGCTGCTGAACCACAGTCTACCAGGTCTGGTTCCCATGTGTTTGGCATTATACCCTAACCTGTCGGGATGTGCAACACTTGCGTTTTCCCCTAAAATCTCGTATAATGCCTTTAAACAGGAGCTCTTGCAAGTTTGGGATGGTCCTGTTTTAAAAAATCTTTGTGAGGATAAGGATGCAAGAAGGCAATCATACAGCTCCACAAACTGCTGTTTCTTCGGACGATTTGGTCGCCGAGCAAGTCTCGGCGGAAGGTGAGGAGTTCCTTGTCGAGACGGATGCGCCGGCCGGCGACGCTTCTGCTGCAGGGGAGGTAGCCCCTTACCCAGAGCAGGACCCTCCGGGGCAAGCTGCACCGGTCGCAATGCCTGCCTTGGCCGGGCCGGCCGAGGGCTGGCAGCATCTCCTAGAGGCCCCTGAACATGCCTACTGCCGTATGGACTATGGGGACATTATCCAGGGCCTGGTGATGCATGTGGATACGGACGAGATCCTGGTCGATATTGGCTCCAAGGCAGAAGGCGTTGTGCCCGCTCGCGAACTTCGCAAGGCCAGCCAGGCCGGCGAGCTTGAGGATCTCCAGGTCGGGGACAGCATCTATGTCTTTGTGCTCCGCGCTGAGGACGAGGATGGGCGGGCAGTACTTTCCATCGATCGCGCCCGTTTGGAAAAGAGCTGGCGTTGGTTGGAGCAGATTTACCAAGAGGGCGAAATTATTGAGGCCGTTGTGGATGGCTACAACAAGGGCGGCCTGTTGGTCAATTTACAGGGCGTGCGTGGTTTTATCCCCGCTTCGCAGGTCTCTGGAATTCGCGCTTCGAGCCGGGACGAACGCCAGGATGCCTTGGTGGACATGGTTGGGGAGCGTATACCGCTGAAGGTGATCGAGATCAATCGCCACCGCAACCGGCTCATCCTCTCCGAGAGACAGGCCTCCCGGGAGTATCGCGAGGCGCGCAAGGAAGAGCTGTTGGAGTCGCTGGAGGTAGGCAAAATCTATACCGGCCAGGTCAGCAGCGTCTGCAATTTTGGCGTCTTTGTCGACCTGGGGGGGGCCGACGGTCTGGTGCACCTGTCCGAATTGTCCTGGGGCCACATCGAACATCCCCGGGATGTCGTCCAGACGGGGCAGGAAATCCAGGTCTATGTGTTGAGTATCGATCAGGATCGCCGGCGCATTGCCTTGAGCTTGCGGCGCACCCAGCCCGAGCCCTGGAGCACGGTGGCTGAACGCTACCAGTTGGGCCAACTGGTAGAGGGAACCATTACACAATTGGCTAATTTTGGGGCCTTTGCCCGGATCGAGGAGGGTATTGAGGGCCTGATCCATATCTCGGAGCTTTCGGACGATCCGGTCGGCCATCCGCGTGAGCTTGTGCAGGAGGGCGATGTGGTCAGCCTGCGCATCATCCGCATCGATCCTGTGCATAAAAGAATCGGCTTGAGTCTCCGGCGGGCCCTGCGTGAAATGGGGGACGAGGATTTAGAAGAGGTGGACCTAGATTTCGACGAGGGGGATTCTGAGACGTTTTAAAACTCCCTCGAATCAGCGCTTCTGACTGGAGGTCGCCTATCTCGCCGGGGCCGGATCGCAGTGGGGCTAAGACCCTTCCGCCTTGGTCGGGGAGGGCTACGGACCTCCAGTTTAATATGGTAGGAGGATTTTTGATGACCAGCCCTTTTGATCGTTTTACAGACCGAGCCCGTAAGGTGTTGACCCTGGCCCAAGAGGAAGCCGAGCTCTTTAATCACCGCTATATTGGTACAGAACACATCCTCTTGGGCCTGATTCGCGAAGGCGGGGGTATGGCCGCCCGCGTTCTGCACGAAGTTGGCGTGGAATTGAAAAAGGTGCGAGAAGCGGTTGAATTTATTGTGGGCCGACCGGAACGTGGCCAGGCCCGGGATCGTGAGCTGACGGCCCAGGCTAAAAAGGCCCTTGAATTTGCGGTAGAAGAGGCCCATTCGATGAACCACAGCCACATTGGGACCGAACACCTCTTGTTGGGTCTGCTGCGCAGTCGGGATAATGTCGCCAGCAGCATTCTGGAAAATGTGGGCGCCAATGCGGACCAACTCCGCCACCGTCTGGCCCAGGTCATGCAACAGGTTCCTATGCCCGTATCGGGCACGGCCTCGCCGCAGAGCAAGACCCCCTATATTGACGCTTTGGGTTTGGATCTGACCGAGGCCGCCCGGGCCGGCCGTCTGGATCCGATCATCGGCCGCACTGTCGAGATCGAGCGCGTCGTGCAGATCCTCTCCCGCCGCACCAAGAACAACCCCGCCCTGATCGGCGACCCCGGCGTCGGCAAGACAGCTATCGTCGAGGGCCTGGCCCAACGCATCGTTCAGGGAGAGGTGCCTGATCCGCTGCTGGAGCGGCGCCTGCTGGCCCTGGATATGGGCGCCCTGGTTGCCGGGACCAAATACCGCGGCCAGTTCGAGGAGCGTTTGAAACGGGTCGTGGACGAGGTCCGGCAGACCAGCAGCATTCTGTTCATTGACGAGTTGCATACGATTATCGGGGCCGGTGGTGCCGAGGGCAGCCTGGATGCGGCCAATATCCTCAAGCCCGCGCTCTCGCGTGGGCAGATCCAGTGCATTGGGGCGACCACGCTGGAGGATTATCGTAAATACATCGAGCGGGATGCGGCCTTGGAACGACGTTTCCAGCCGATCTATGTGGACGAGCCGTCGGTGAACGATACCATCCGCATCCTGCGGGGCATTGTCCATTGCTACGAGTCCTTCCACCAGGTCAAGGTCACCGACGAGGCCCTTATCGCTGCCGCCCAGCTCTCCAGCCGCTATATCAGCGACCGGCACCTGCCCGATAAGGCCATCGACCTGGTGGACGAGGCCGCCGCCCGAGTGCGCATGTACCGCTTCAAGGCTTCCTCTCCCATGCGAGCGGCTCTGCGAGACTTGGCCGATCTGAACCAACGCAAAGAGGTCGCCGTGGAACGACAGCAGTTCGAGGAGGCCATCGCCCTGCGGGAGCAAGAACGCCAGCTCAACGAGGAGATCCAGAGCATGCGCGAGGGCGGTGAGCAACAGCAGGAAACGCCAATCGTGACCGCGGAAGATATTGCCGAGATTGTTTCCATGTGGACCGGTGTACCCTTGACCCGCCTGGCCGAGGAAGAGTCAGCTCGCCTCTTGCGCATGGAAGAAGAGCTGCACAAGCGCATCGTTGGCCAAAATGAGGCCATCGAGACCATGTCTCGGGCGATCCGCCGGGCCCGCGCCGGTCTCAAGGATCCCCGCCGGCCTATCGGTTCCTTTATCTTCCTGGGGCCGACTGGTGTGGGCAAGAGTGAGTTGGCCCGGGCCCTGGCCGAGTTTCTCTTTGGTACGGAGGATGCCCTGGTCAAGATCGACATGTCCGAGTTTATGGAGCGCCACACTACCGCCCGGCTCGTTGGTGCCCCTCCTGGATATGTGGGCTATGGCGAGGGAGGGCAGCTCACCGACTCTGTGCGCAACCGTCCTTACAGCGTGGTCCTGCTGGACGAGATCGAAAAGGCGCATCCCGATGTGTTCAATATGCTGCTCCAGGTGATGGAGGACGGCATTCTGACCGACGCCAAGGGCCGCAAGGTTGATTTCCGCAACGCTGTTCTGGTCATGACCTCGAATGTGGCTGCCGAAAAGATTATTCGCGGCTCTAGTTGGGGGTTCGGCGTCCGCGGCGACCAAGAGGCCCTCGAACTGCGCGAGTACGAGGCCATGAAGGACAAGGTGCTCACAGAGATGAAGAGCCTCTTCCGTCCCGAGTTCCTCAACCGGGTGGATGGCATCATTGTCTTCCACGCCCTCAGCCCCGATCATATCCGTAAAATCGCCTCTCTGCAGTTGGACCGCGTGCGGGAGCAATTGGCCGGCATGGGTTTTGGGCTGGAGGTCAGTGACGCCGCCATCAGCCTGCTCTGCGCGCACGGCTATGACAGCGCCTTTGGGGCCCGGCCCCTCAAGCGGGTCATTATGAACAAGTTGGAGGATCCCCTGGCGGAAGAGATTCTGCGGGGACAGTTTCACCAGGGGGATACGATCCTGATGGACGTTCTGGAGGAACAGATCATATTCCGGCGCAAGGACGTCCCCTCCCTGGCACCGCCCAAAGAGACGCCCTTGCGCCTGCAGGAGGTGGGCAAGAATTAGTCTCGTTGTTCTAGCCAGCTCTTGGTCCACTCGGCCAACCGGCCCAGGCGGTCCGCCGTTTCCTTATCGGCGACCTCCTGAGCCAGGCTTTGCATTAGCGCCAGGAGGTTCTCGTCGACCCAGTCCTCCTGCTCCTCCAGCATTTCCTTGATGGCTTCCTGGCTTTCTGCGGAGAGCAGGTCGCGCAGCAAGCGTACCTGTGGGGGCAGGTTTTCCTGGGCGATTTCCAGGATCTGGTTGCCCAGTTCCTGCAGTCGCTGCTGGGCCTCTTGTTGGCCGGCTTCCTCGGCTGCCTGCAGATTGGCGCCCAGGACAATGAAAAAGGCATCGTCAAACTGTTCCAGGTGCTCGCGGATAAAATCCTCTGGGGACTCGCTGTTCAAAAGCTGCTGCAGCAATTCGGCGGCCTGGGCCAAGGCCGTCCGAGTTTCCTCGTCCAGGCGCGCGGTCAGCTCCAGCAAGTTTTCCCGCAGTTGACCCAGCCGTTGGGCCTGTTCCATTTCGCCGGCCTGCTCGTGCGCCTCCATCCGCTCGGTCAGCATTTGGAAAAAGCCATAGTCGACGCCAGCGCGATACCAGGTCACCAGTTCGCCCAAGGCCTCCTCCGACTCGGCGGCCTGCAGCTCTTCCAAGAGTTCTTCCCGTGTCAGCGGGGGGTGATCCGGTGTGCCTGCCAGCATCTGGGCGGCAAACTTGCGGCCATAGCTGCTCAACTCCAGGAGCTTTTCCCGCAGCCCTTCCAGGCGTCGGGCCGTGTTCTCCAGTCCATCCTGCCGGTTGGCTTCGATGTAGGCACCCAGGGTGGCGAAAAACTCAAAGTCCAGTCGCTCGTCCTCCTCTTCCACCAGGGCCGCCAGCGCTTGCTCGTCCTCCATCGCCTGCAGCAGACGCTGCATCAGGTCCATACGCTCCTGCTGGGCCTCCATCATCTCGGGTGTGATGCCCTCGGCCTCCAGGATGCGTTCCAGCAGGCTCTGGTAGCTGAGCAGTATCTTGGGCATGAGGAGATAGCCCTTGCGCTGCTCCGGCGGCAAGTAGGAGAGGATCAGGTTAGTCAGATCCCCGATGATCCTCTGGCGCTCATCGTCCTGGAGTTGCATTTCGGGCGGCAGATAGGCCAGCAGCAATTCGTGTTCGGGATCGTGGTAGAGGATGGGGACCGCGACCAGACCCTCGCCGCCGCATTTGGGACAGTGGGCTGTGTTGATGTTGCCGCGCAGCAGGTGACCTTTGAGTTCTGGCTCGAGGCCGACGTCGATCAGGCTGTATACTTCGCTTTGGATGGGGGTACCACAGACGGGACAGTTCAACGATACTATTTGGGTCGGGATTTTGTTCATGCTGGTTTTCTCTCCAATTTGTTTCGCAAACAGATCGTTTCTGTAGAGCCTGCCCCCGCGTAAGCGGTAGGGGCGAGGCGCGCCTTGCCCCTGCCGGGCATTTACACGTGGCGGCTAGCGCAGCCAGGCCACAGTGGCGGACACGGCCAGGGCCAGGTAGAGCAAAAAGGCCCCCAGGTTGAGCACGCCGCTTCTGAGTAGGGCTGGGCCGGCCCCAGCCAGGTGGCCCACGACCATGCTGACGGCGACGGTGATCTGCACCACCAGCCCCCGGCGGCGCTGGCCGGCCCACAATGCCAATCGGGAAAGGGCCCCGCCGACCGCTACGGCGGCCCAGATGGCGATAAAAAAGCCCCAAAGGGAGCTCAGTACAAAGCGGGCCAGCAGGCCGGCCAGGAAGGAGGCGACCAGTACGGCCCCCGACGCTCCGGCCAGGTGCAGCAGGTTGGCCTGGTAGTAGGCCGGCCGCCGGCCGCGCACACAGGTCGGGCAGAGCTGCCCCACCGGATAGGGTTGAGCGCAGCGTACGCAGATCGGCCGGCCGCATTGGCTGCAGCGCAGGACCGTCTCCACCCGGGGGTGAAAGGCGCAGGTCATAACCTCGCCCTCGGTCGGCAGCACCGCGCGCAGGCGCTCCAGACTGGCCGCCGCGTCGTCATTGACCGGGTCCAATTCCAATACCTTTTCAAAACAGGCGGCCTTTTGGCCCGGTTCCTCCAAAACCCCGCCCAGGCCCATCCAGGCGGCTGCGTTCTGGGGGTCCTGCTCCAGCAGCTTGCGGTAGAGTCGTTCGGCCTCGCTGCGGTCGCCGGCGCGGGCGGCCGCCCCGGCCTCGCGCAGCAGGCCGCGCTGGGGACGGGTCGGCCCAGCTCCTGAGTGCCCCATCAGCTAGCCCCCTGCGGCCGCTGGATCGACCAGGGCAAAGAGAAACTGGGCCCGGGCCGCCAGTTCGCCCTCTACGGTAGCCTGGCCGTGTCCGCGGCCGACGCCGCGGCGCATGCGCTCCAGGTTCACCTCCAGCCGCAGCACGTCGCCCGGGCGGACCGGGCGCTTGAAGCGGACCTGGTCCAGGCCGGCAAACAGGGCCAGCTTGCCCTGGTTCTCCGGGTGGCTGAGTATGGCCACCGCCCCCACCTGTGCCAGGGCCTCGACGATCAATACCCCGGGCATGATCGGCCGGCCCGGGAAATGCCCCTGGAAAAAGGGCTCGTTGATGGTGACGTTCTTGATGCCCACCGCCCGGTCCTCCTCGACCTCCAGGACCCGGTCCACCAGCAGGAAGGGATAGCGGTGCGGCAGGATCTGTTGGATCTCCTCGGCTGTCAGCATGTTTGGTCTCCCCGGTCCGCAGCGGCGAGGGTCAGGTGGCCCCACCCGGCCCTCTTGGCCGCCTCTGCCTATTGCTCTCCCAGCTCGGTCAAGGCTTGCTCGATGGCTTGCTCAAAGACCTCGAAGGGCTGCGCCCCCCGCAGTCCCCATTGGTAAACGATAAAGGACGGCGTGGCGCTGACCCCGATACCCTCGGAATAAGCAATGTCGTTCTGGATGAACTCGGCCCGCTGGTGCTCGCCCATGCAGGCGAGAAAGGCATCCATGTCCAGCCCCATCTCCTCGGCGTAGCCAGCAAAGATGTCCAGTGCGCGGGCATTGCCCGACCACTCGGCCTGCTTTTCAAAAATCATGTCGTGCATAGGCCAAAAGTGTCCCTGCAGGGCGGCGCACTCGGCCGCCTCGGCAGCGGGTATGCTCTGCTCGTGGAAGGGCAGGGGATAGTTTTTGAAAATATAGACGACCTTGCCCGTAACAATATAGTTCTCGGCGATCAATGGTAACGTCTCACGGACGTATTTGGCGCAGTACGGTCATTGGTATTCCGAGAATTCGGTGATCAGCACCGGGGCCTCCGGGTCCCCCTTGAAGGAATGCCCGTTCTCCGTGAGTCCGAAGGGAATACCCGATTCCAGCTCTCCCAACACGGTCATCTCGGGGCGGGCAAAGATGTCCGCCACGTCGGGGTTCGTGGTCGGCTTGGGCGCCTGGGTGACCGGGGCCGCGCTTGGCTGGGGGGCGGTCGTCGGCATCACTGGCCCGGCCGGTTCCGAGGTGACGACCGGCGCCGCGGTCGGCTCGGCGACCCGGCTGTTACAGGCTGATAGGAGCAGCAGGACCGCGCCTGCCAGCAGAGCAAGTACCAAGATTCGTTTTCGCATGTGTCGTTGCCTCCTCAAAAGATTCAATTGTCAGGGGCCAGGATCATCCGCTCCCCCTCTACCCGTTCGATGACGACGAGCGCCTCGATCGGGACGTCCAGGGAGGCCAGCTCCTGCCGGCCTCCCTCAAAGCGTTTTTCGATCACCGCGCCGATGCCCACCAGAACAGCCCCGGCGTCCTCCACCAGGCCAACCAGGGCCAGGATGGTCCGGCCGGAGGCCAGAAAATCGTCTACGATCAGGACCCGTTCCCCGGCCTTGAGCACCTCCGGCGAGACCAGTAGTTCGACGGATTTGCCCTTGGTGTGGGAGGGGGCCGTACGTCGGTAGACCGGATCGGGCATGGTGATGGGCCGGCTCTTGCGGGCATAGACGATGGGCAGTCCCAGGGCCAGGCCGGTGCACACGGCGGGGGCGATGCCCGATATCTCGGCAGTCAATATTTTGTCCGGGGCGCTGGCGGCAAAGCGCCGGCCCAGCTCCCGGCCGGCCTCGACCATCAGGGCGGCATCGACCTGATGGTTGATAAAGGAATCCACCTTGATGATACCCTTACCCAGGTGGCGGCCCTCCCGCAAGACCCGCTGGCGCAGCGCTTCCATTGCTACCTCCGCTCGTAATTCGGCGCTTCCTTGGTGATAAAGACGTCGTGCGGGTGGCTCTCGGTCAGGCCGGCCGAGGTAATCCGCACGAATTTGGCCTCGCGGCGCAGTTCCTCGATGGTCCGGCAGCCGCAGTAGCCCATGCCGGCCCGCAGCCCGCCGACGAGCTGGTAGACCAACTCTGCCAGTGGACCCTTGTAGGGCACCATGCCCTCGATGCCCTCTGGGACCAGTTTTTCCCGACTGCTCTGGAAGTAGCGGTCGCTGGCGCCCTTCTTCATCGCCCCCATC